>NZ_CP022584.1:3384593-3684593 GCF_002240225.1 Paenibacillus physcomitrellae
ACCGGGGACTCAGAGTGTAAGGGCCGGCGGGCTTATTCCCATCGGTTCAAGGATACAGAAGAGCCAGAAGAGACTCAGCATAATCACGGCGATAAGTCCAAGTCAGACAGCCATGCGCTTCCGATCGGACTTACCGGCAGGAGATCGAGGAGGTGAAGGACGTGAGAATCGCTTATTTGATTCATTGGAATGAAGGGGCCGAAAGCGGAGTGCTAAAGAAGGTCATGCACCAGGTCACCGAATGGCGGCAGCAGGGGCATCAGCCGGCCCTGTTCCTGTTTACCTGCCGGCCCAATGAGGACTGGAAACACGCATGCGCGGAAGCCGGGATTGAGCTGGCGGTGCAGGTGTATAAGGGGTATTCGGGGCGTATGACTGACTTCGGCCTGCTTGTCAAAAAGGTACGGAAGTGGCAGCCAGAGGTGCTGTACCACCGTTTCGACATGTATTACCTTACGCTTCCCGGTCTGCTGCGGGCCTTTCCGTCGGTACTTGAGATCAATACCAATGACATGGCGGAACTGCGGATGGAGCAGGGATTCCGTTATTATTACCATTCCTTTACGAGAGGAAAGGTTCTCGCCGCGGCAGACGGCCATGTCTACGTGAGCCGCGAGCTGTCTGAAAGCGAGCATTACCGTCCGTTTGCGAAGCCTTCTATGGTGGTCGGCAACGGCATTCAGCTGGAAGACGATCGGATGGACCGGGTGGACCCAGCGGGAGTGGACCTTATGGGAGTGGACCCAGTGGTGGTGGATTCGGTAGGTGAATCCGGACGCTGGCGGACGGCGCTTCTGGCAGAGGGCAAGGCTTACGGAGAGCCGGAAGCTGTTGGCTTGGAAGCGGCTCTGCTGGAAGCTGCTGGTGACGGTCTCTTTGACGGCGAAGGAGACAGCACAGAGGCTGATGGCCAGGAGGAGGAAGGCGCCATCACCCCCCGCGCTCCCCGGCTGGTCTTCATGGGATCGGCGGGCCAGTCCTGGCATGGGCTCGATCATATCGCCGAACTGGCCGCACTTAAACCGGATTGGAGGTTTGATCTGATCGGCGTGGAAGCCGGTGAGCTCCATGGACTCCGGCTCCACGGGGCTGATGACGCATCGGGTCCGGCTGAAGCTGGAACCAAGGCGAAGAATTGGGCTAAGGCCGGTGCGGAGCCGAATGCCCGGATCTCTTCAAGCACGGCTACCGGGGCAGCAGCCGAGTCCAATCAGCCTGCGTTAGCGGGAGAATCGGCACCTGTGGATTCGGCAAAGGGGAAGGCCGCAGGACTTCCGCCGAACTTGTTTTTCCACGGTAAAATGACCCGCAGCGCCTATCAGCACCTGCTCGATCAAGCGGATATCGCCGTCGGCACGCTGGCTTTGTATCGCAAGAACATGACGGAGGCATCCCCCTTAAAGGTCCGGGAATATCTGGCCAACGGGCTGCCGGTGATTATCGCTTATGAGGATACAGATTTTCCGGCAGAGGTTCCTTTTCTATTAAGGCTCCCGGCCGAACCCGATCTGATCCGCAGAAATTTGGGCAGGATTGAGCAGTTCGTAGAAGCGTGGCAGGGCCGGAGAATCGGCAGGGATCAGGTCTCCCATTTGGATACCCGCTTTAAGGAGGCCGTGCGCCTTCGCTTCATGGAGCATATAGCCGCTCTGCGCACTGAAGGGAATGGGAACCGTTCATGAGTCTGAATCTGGAGACTATTCTGATCTTTATTTGTCTTGTCAGTATGCTGGTTTTCCTCGCACAAAGCATGCTGCACCTGGGCTTTGTCCTCAACCCGGCGATTCTGTTCGGGATGTGCCTGTACTTCGACATGATCGGATTCTTCTACAAAAAAGTCATGCCCGGCAACGCGCTTCTCGTCCTCGTGGCCTTTCCGCTCCTCTTAGTGCTCATCATTGTACTGCAAAAGCCGTTTCGGCCGCTCGGCCTGCTGGATAACGGGGGTTTGTGGCTGTGGGCGGCCTTCTTCGGCTACTGCATCTTGTCCTTTGCCTGGTCGCCGCAGGAGTCCGGCGGGCTTTCCAAGCTGGTTCTGCTGTGTGCGCACGGCGTTCTTCCCGGGCTCTATACCTACATCTTCTACAAGAAATACAACACCTTCTCCTGGTCCTACGCGGCCCTGTTTGGTCTCGCTTATGCTATCGTCCATCTGACGTTTGGCGTCTATAGCGATGAATATCCGGGGCGTTTGACGCTGCCGGGCGATAATCCGATCTTTAATGCCCGCATTTCGCTGCTGACGGTCACGATCTGTCTGTGGGGCCGCGGGATTCCGCTTTGGCTGCGGCTTGTGGCCGGAGGCACGGCCCTGGTATCAGCCATTCAGACCCAGTCCCGCGGCCCGCTCGCCTTTTTCATATTGGCTAACCTGCTGATCCTTGCATGGATCGTATACCGCCAAATCCGAGTAAATGGAAGCCAGGCCCGCTATCTTAAGAAAGGGTTAAAAGCGGCAGCAGCTTTGCTCGTCATAGCCGGAGCCCTGATCTTCGCGATGAGAGGGCCTCTGATCGAGATGATTGAATCCACCCGGTTTGGCGTGCTGATCGACAAGAACCAGCTCGAAGGGGACAGCAACTTTCTCGACAGGGTGGGCCTGCAGCTTGATGCGCTCCAGGCTTTCGAGGAGCATCCTTTCTTCGGACTTGGGCTTGGCGGTCATACTCCGCCGGTTACGGATGAGTTTCCGCATAACGTACTGCTTGAAATGGCCAGCGAACTGGGCATTATGGGCATTGCCCTTTGGACGGCAGCGTTTCTCTACACGCTTTATGCGGCAAGGCGGCAGCCCGTTCTGCTTGTGCTCCTGATCCAGTCGCTGGGCTGTGCGCTGGTCAGCGGGGACTTCGGCTATAACTTTGAGTACGTGTTTATTGCCATGGTCGCTTTGGCTTTCAAGCCGAAGCGGGAATACGAAGGAGCTGCGAAATATGAAGAAAGTTCTCTTTCTTATAACAGGGCTTGATTATGCCGGGGCTGAAGCGCAGGTCGTTCAGCTCAGCCGGATGTTTCGGGGAGCCGGCTTTGTCGTCCAGCTGATCAGCATGATCGAACCGACTGCCTATCTGGAAGAACTGACGGCGATGGGCGTGGTGGTTCTGACGCTGGGGATGCGCAAGGGCATGCCTGATCCGCGGGCGGTCTTCCGGCTCAGGCGGCTGATCCGCTCCTTCCAGCCGGATGTGGTGCACAGCCACATGGTGCATGCCAATCTGCTGGCCCGGGTGACACGGCTCTTCGTACGGATGCCGGTTCTGGCCTGCACCGCGCACAGCATTCATGAAGGCGGCAGGTTTCGGACCTGGCTGTACCGCCTAACCGACCGGATGTGCGATGTCATGACGAATGTCAGTCAGGAGGCGGTTAACCGTTATATCACCATCAAGGCTTCCCCGCCGGATAAGATCCTTCTGATGCCCAACGGCATTGATATGGAGCGGTTTAGTCTTTCGGCAAGGGTCCGCGTGCAAATACGCCGGGAGCTGGGGGTTGAAGGAAGGTTTGTATGGCTGGCTGTAGGGCGTTTAGCCCCGGAAAAAGATTATCTGACCATGCTGGGGGCTTTCGCTGAGGTTCGGAGATCCTTCCCCCAAACGATGCTGCTGATCGCCGGAATCGGTCCGGAGGAGGCTGAGCTTAAGCGGTATTGCAGGGAAGAAGGATTGGAGGAACAGGTCCGGTTTCTGGGGCTGCGCACCGATATTCCGGATCTGATGCACGGGGCGGACGCCTATCTGATGTCCTCCAAGTGGGAAGGGCTGCCGATGGTGCTGCTTGAGGCCGGAGCAAGCGGCCTGCCGATGGTGGCGACCGATGCCGGCGGCAATCGGGAAATCGTGCAGCATGGAGTCAACGGCTACCTGTCGGCGCCTTCGGACCCGCTTGCACTGGCCGGGGAAATGCTGAAGCTGCTGGGGCTGACCTCCAGCCAGCAGGCGGCGATGGGACGGTTCAGCCAGGAGAGAATCGGCCGGGATTATGATATTCGGGCAATCGCGCGCAGATGGGAGGTGCTGTATGAACAAGCTGAACGAAACAGAGATAAAGGAGGCAAGCTGGAGCGGGGATCGGGAGTTTCCTTATGAAGGGGCTCCAGCTCCAGCTGCCCCTGCCGGCGGAGCCTGTGAGTCTGTCCGATCGTCATCGTTATTATCATCCGTAGCTTCATCTTCATCTTCATCTTCGTCTCCACGTCCGCGTAAAGCCGCCTACGTAGCCACGGTTTATTCGCATCTGGCCGCCTTCCATCTCCCATTTATGGACGATTTACGGCAGGCCGGCTTCGAGGTGCACGCCTATGCCGCCCGGGACGAACGGCGGGAGGATGTGGAGCTGGCGGGATTCGAATGCCGGGATCTCCCGTTCAGCCGGAATCCGGTTGATCCGGGTAACTTCAAGGCTTGGCTTGGCATGTACCGCCTGTTAAGGCAGGAGGGGTATGAGGTGGTGCATGTCCATACACCCAATGCAGGGTTCATCACACGTCTTGCCGCGATTGCGGCGGGAACCGGGAATGTTTTTTATACGGCGCACGGCTTCCATTTCTTCCAGGGGGCTCCGCTTCTCAATTGGCTGATTTATTATCCCCTTGAACGGCTGGCTGCGCGGTGGACGGACGTGTTGATCACGATCAACGGCGAAGATTTCGACAGGGCCTCCCGCTTTAAAGTCAGGGGCAGGGTCGTACGGATGCCGGGGGTGGGCGTGGAAGCTCCTGATAACGGGGGCCGGGACACGGTCGAGAAAGAAGCGCTTATGCAGGAACTGCAAATACCAGCGGATGCCTTTATCCTGCTCTGTATGGCGGAGCTGAACGGCAACAAGAATCAGGCTCAGCTGCTGCATGCGGTCCAGAGACTCCGGAAGGATGGTATTCCCGTCTGCTGCCTGATTGCAGGGGCAGGAAGTTACGAGGAACGTTATAAGAAGCTGGCGGAGGAATTGGAAATTCAGGAATCCGTCCGCTTTCTAGGCTTTCGCAAGGACGGCACCAGACTTATGGCGGCTTCGGATGTGGTTGTGCTGCTCTCCCGGCGGGAGGGACTGCCGAAGGTGCTGCTGGAGGCGCTGGGGAGCGGTAAACCGGCTGTGGTCACGGATGTCCGGGGCTGCCGGGATCTTGTCACCGAGGGTTTTAATGGCTTCCGGGTTGCCCCCGGGGATGTCAACGGTACGGTCCGGGCGCTCGGCAAACTGTATGACAATCCGGACCTGCTGCGGAGAATGGGCGCAGCCGCCAGGAGTTTCTATGAAACTTACCGGCTGGAGAAGGTTCGGGGTTTGATGAAGGAGCTTTACCAAAGCAGCAGGAATCCGGGGCTGAACCGGGGCTCAATTAAAAGCCGGGAGGGTAGAATATGAAGCTGTTTCGGCAGGGCTGGCTTAAGCTGGCGGTGTTTCTGCTGGATGTGGGCGGCGTGTATACCAGCTATCTGCTGGCTTATCAGCTGAAGTTTTCCGGCCGGATACCGGCGGATGAATGGGCATCTTTTCTGGGCTATGCGCCGTGGCTTGGTTTGTTGACTGCGGTTACCTACTATTTCTTCAACCTCTATGACTTTGCGGGCAGGCGGAAGCCGGCCTTGCTGCTTTATAATCTGGTACTGGCGCATCTGTTGTTTGTGGCTGAATTGGTTGTTGTGAATTATTGGCTGAAGACGTTCAGCTTGCCCCGATCGGTAGTGGCCGCCGCTTTCGTAGCGCAAGTGCTGTTTACTTTCGTCCTGCGCCTTCTGCTGTTCTACATTCAAGCCAAAGGAAGCGGTCGGAGAAAAGCCCTGGTCATCGTCAGCGGACACTCCTCGGACCTGCTGATGCTGGATAAACTGCGGCAGACGGGGGCTCCCTGGTTGGAAATTACCCGGGTTATTACCGTTGCGACGATCACGGAAAGTGAGGTTTCCCGGCAGACAGGCATCGACTGGCGGGAGGCGGAGGTGCTGATCATAGGGCATGGCGTTCCGGAAGAGATCCGGAGCGAGTGTATTCGGGAAGCTGGAGAACGGCAGATGGAGGTGCTGCTGATCCCCGGTTTCTATGAGCTGTATTTGGTCAAGGCCGAAGCCCAGCAGATCGACGATCTGCTCGTCTATTCAATCATGCCCCCGCATCCGACGTTCCCGGAACGTCTGTTCAAGAGAGGGCTGGACATTCTCTGCTCTTCGCTGCTGTTGATCCTGACTTCCCCGCTGCTGCTGGCCATGCTGCTGCTCATCCCCGCGACCTCCAAGGGCGGAGCTCTTTATGTGCAGGAGCGGGTTGGACAGCTGGGCAAACCGTTCAGGCTGCTGAAATTCCGCAGCATGATCGATAAAGCAGAGCAGTCCACCGGACCGGTGCTGGCCGGGGAGGGAGATCATCGTATCACACCGCTGGGCCGGATGATCCGTGCGACGCGCATCGACGAGCTTCCGCAGCTGTTTAATGTGCTGTCCGGGCAGATGAGTCTGGTTGGACCGCGGCCGGAGCGGGCTTTTTTCATTGAGCAGTTCAAAGAGGAGCTTCCCTATTATACTTATCGTCTCATGGTCAAACCGGGACTGACCGGGCTGGCCCAGGTGATGGCCGGTTATACGACTACGCCTGCGGATAAATTGAGGTACGACCTCATGTATATGAAGAATTATTCCTTGCTGCTGGATTTGAAAATTTTATTTCAGACGCTGTTGGTTGTACTCAGCCGGGAACAGGCAAGGGGGGTCAAGCAGGATGTGGAAGACAAGAAAAGGCCGGAGCCGGCCTGGGCGGCCGCCGGTGAATCCTCACCCCAGCGCGGGCGGCTGCAGACTGGAAACGGCATCCGAACGGTGAAGTCAGGAGGAACAACCGATGAGAAGCAGATGGAGTCAACCTAAACCCAAACGTAAACTCAGAACGATTGCGATTATCACCGGCTGTGCTTTGCTGCTGCTTGCAGGAGCTGGGACAGCGGCGATGATCCGGTTGGATCCGGAGCACCATTTCCGCTCGGGGAATATTCCGGTTGCAGCCATGCCTGAAGGGGATGCTGGAGGAGAAGATACTGCGGGTGGGGAGTCCGGTATCGGAAGCGGGATAGGGACCGGGACAGAGGGTACTGAAGGCGCCGTTCAATCGGATAGCTCTGCAGCTTTGAGCGGGAATGGCAGCGGTGGAAATGGCGGAAGCGGCGGCGGCAGCCAGGGCCAGGGCCAGGGCGGGCATAACCCGGGCGCGTCAAGCATGTCCTCTTCGGGGCCCGTTTCGTCCAGCGGATCATCCGAGACCCGGTTTAATCTGCTGCTGCTGGGCATCGATGCACGTGAGTCGGAGGATTCCCGGACGGACGTTATGATGTTAGCCCATGTGAATCTGGATCAGCATCAGGTGAATCTGATCTCTATTCCCCGGGATACCCGGGTAAACCTGAAGGGCGTTGGCTATACCAAAATCAATCACGCCCACGTGGTAGGCGAGCTTAAAGGGGGGAACCATGCGGGCACGTTAGCCTCTCTGCAGGCGGTAAGCAA
The DNA here is from genome assembly GCF_002240225.1 of Paenibacillus physcomitrellae. NCBI lineage: Bacteria > Bacillati > Bacillota > Bacilli > Caryophanales > Paenibacillaceae > Paenibacillus > Paenibacillus physcomitrellae. The sequence goes on from NZ_CP022584.1 coordinate 3,392,084, forward strand.
CCTGTGCGGATGCACGATCAATTATTATATGAAAACCAATTTCGCCGGTTTTGTTCATTTTATAGATTCGATAGGCGGATTGGACGTTACGCTGGATAAACCGGTTAAGTTGACCTATGCCCATCGGACCCTGCCGGAGGGCAGCCAGCATCTGAACGGGGACCTCACGCTGAAGCTGGTTCAGGAGCGGCATTCCCTGTCCTCCGGGGATCTAAACCGCCAGCAGAACCAGGCACTGGTATTGAAGGCTATGATCCAAACCCTGCTGCAGCCGGATAATCTGGTCCGGATTCCGGGCCTGCTCAGCCAAGTGAGGAAAGATATTCTGGATACGAATTTAAGCGACAGCGATATCATCAGTTTGTCCCTGCTGGCGAAGGATTTGCAGAGCGAAGACATTCAATATGATCAGGTCCCTGGACACAGCGGCAAAGCGAACGATCCGCTGGTAGGGAAGGAACTAGATTACTGGATTCCAGACCTCGAGGCCTGGGATAATCTCGCAAAAAAGCTGTTGGAAGACTAGTCTAATTGAAACCTCTCTTTCATATATATTGGAGGACAAAAGCACTAATTGTGAATGGGAGAGTCGGATACTATGAAGATCGTTGTTACCGGTGGGGCCGGATTTATCGGCTTGCATACGGTTGAACTGCTGCTAAGGCAGGGGCACGAAGTCGTTGTTGTGGATGATCTGGAGCAGGGAACACGTACTTACTCCGGGCCGAGAGTCGCATTTTATCCGCTGGATGTCGGTTCCGAGAACCTGGCCTCCGTCTTTGCCGCAGAGAAACCTGAAGCTGTCATTCATCTGGCCGCGCAGGTCAGTGTACAGCGTTCTCTGGAGTTTCCGTCCCTCGATGCGAGGCACAATATCGTTGGCACCGTGAATCTGCTCAAGCAGTGCGTAGATTACAACGTAGCCAAGTTTGTGTTTGCTTCCTCGGCCGCCGTTTACGGCAATGCGAGTCACCTGCCGATTTCGGAGGGTACGCCGGCCGAGCCGCTGTCTTTTTATGGGGCATCCAAAAAGACAGCGGAGTCGTACATACAGATGTTTGCGGAAAGGTACGGATTGAATTATGTGATTCTGCGGTATGCCAACGTGTATGGGATGCGGCAGAATTCCAAAGGGGAATGCAGCGTTGTTGCTTCTTTCGTGAAGCGGATATTAGAGGGCGATCGGCCCTGGATCAATGGGAACGGGGAGCAGACAAGGGATTTCATCTATGTCAAAGATGTGGCTGCCGCAAACGCTGCCGCTCTCTTTCTGGGTGAGAGGGAAACGCTGAACGTTGGCAGCGGCCGTCCGTTTTCCGTAAATGAGCTGTTCCGTCTGATCAGCGAGATTTGCGGCAAAGGAGGGCTGGAACCGGAATTCCGCCCGTTCAAGCCGGGAGATATTCAGGACAGCCTGCTGGACAACCGCCGGGCTCTGGGTGTGCTGCGCTGGGAACCTGCCTATTCGATGCTGGACGGGCTTAAAGAGATGATTCAATACGAAAGGGGACTTCGCGGAGAGATCGGGATGGGCCTCTAAAAATAAAAAGGTAATAATTGTAAACCAATACCTTCCTAAAGCATAAGCTATATAGAGCTGCATCATTCATTTGCTTGGTTAATCGCTGTGAGTCCCCCTCTTGGCAGCGGCAACTGAGACGGGAACCGTCCTGCAAAGGGCGGTTTTTGGCGTTTCCAGGCTCCGCTCGAACCCATGCCTATCCCTCTGCATACATATAACCACCGGACTTGTTGTTAGAGGTTCAGGCGGAAGCGAAGGGGTGTGACAGCAGTGGGTATTCATTTGACGGCCCTCCACTGGGTATATCTGGCCTTTATTGTGCTGATTATGGCGCTGCTGATTCGGCGGCGCGATACGACCATGATTTGCGTGGCCGGGATCTTTACGTTGGGTCTTATAGCTACTGAGACCTTAGGCGGCTCGGTTTCGGGTGTATTTAATTCTTTTATTTATGCGACCAAGGAACTGATGGAGACGATTATGATTATCTCCATTATTGTCGCGATGAGCCGGGTGCTGATTGTCACCGGCATTAATGAAACGATGGTGGCTCCGCTGACCCGGTTTCTTCGTACACCTGCGCTGGCTTACTGGGGTATAGGAATCATCATGATGATTACGTCGTTCTTCTTCTGGCCGTCACCGGCGGTGGCCCTGATCGGGGCGGTGCTGCTTCCGGTGGCGATGCGGGTTGGCCTGCCGGCGCTTGGCGCGGCGGTAGCGATGAACCTGTTTGGCCATGGCATAGCCTTATCGGGTGACTACATTATTCAGGGAGCTCCCAAGCTTACCGCGGATGCGGCAGGTCTTCCGGTTTCCAGCGTGATGGAAGCCAGCGTGCCGCTTGTAGTGGTCATGGGCCTGGTCACCACCATCACGGCTTACTGGATGATGCGGCGAGACCTGAAAAAGGGAACATTCCGCGACGGCTTGGTTACGGGAAGAAGCGGCACCGGCGCTTTGGCATCTGCGGACAGCCCGGATCAAGCGCCTGCCGTTATCCATCCGGCAGCCAAGAGGGTGCTGGCTATCGTCATCCCGGTTTTGTTCGCCATCGATGTGATCGCGATGTTTGTGCTGCATCTGCAGGGCGGAGACGCTACGGCCCTTGTTGGAGGAACCGCCATCCTGATTCTGCTTGCGGTGACGTTGTTTGCCCACCGGAACAAAGGGCTCGAGCAGATGACATCTTATTTGATCGACGGTTTTGTGTTTGGCTTTAAAGTGTTTGGACCGGTCATTCCGATCGCGGCATTCTTCTATCTGGGCGATTCGGCGTTCACGGAAATGTTCGGCAATGTGCTGCCGCAGGGGTCGCAGGGGATCGTCAATGACCTTGGCGTAGCCCTGGCGCATGAAGTGCCGCTGAATAGCGCTGCCTCGGCCATAACGCTGACGGTCACCGGCGCGATTACCGGCCTGGACGGCTCGGGTTTCTCGGGCATCTCGCTCGCCGGTTCGATCGCCCATCTATTTGCGACGGCGATTGGTTCCGGAGCCGCTACGCTGACCGCCCTCGGGCAGGTCGCTGCCATCTGGGTCGGCGGCGGTACGCTGATTCCGTGGGCGCTCATCCCGGCGGCCGCCATCTGCGGCGTCAGCCCGTTTGAACTGGCCCGGCGCAACCTGAAGCCGGTGCTGATCGGCCTCGCCGTCACGACGGTAGTGGCGATGTTTCTGATTTAGTTAGAACGGTCAGAACGGCAGGCTGGTTCTGAGCCGTACCCGGTACGGGGCCGATAAGGCCCATGTAAGGATGACCTCGCTTGGCAGAGCTTCTTCTGCCGGGCGGGGTTTACTGCTGTCTCCAAGCGCTAAAGTCCGTTTCTGTCTCGGATGTCCGGGTGAAAGCAGCTTACTGCCAAGCGGTTCTTTTTGTTCTTCCTCAAAAGGATTATACTATCCTTATCGAACAACAAGAATTGCTTCGGATTGATATAGACGATTATTTATCCAGAAGGAGGCAGTCCATATGTCCATCTACGATATTGAAGTGGAGACGATTCAAGGGAAGATCGGCAACCTTTCGCCCTACCGCGACCAGGTGCTGCTGATCGTCAACACGGCGACCAAATGCGGTTTTGCACCGCAGTTCAAAGGTCTCCAGAAGCTGCACGACCAGTACAAGGATCGGGGATTTGCTGTGCTCGGATTCCCATCGGGCCAGTTTGCCAATCAGGAGCTCGAGTCGAACGAGGAAGTGGCGGAAGCCTGTGAGATCAACTTTGGCGTTAACTTCCCGCTGTTCGCCAAAATCGACGTCAACGGGAAGACGGCCCATCCGCTGTTCCGCCTCTTGACGAGTGAAGCCCGCGGCGTATTTGGCTCAAGGGCGATCAAGTGGAATTTCACCAAATTTCTGGTGGATCGTGACGGCCGGGTGCTGAAGCGTTTTGGCCCGAAGGACACACCGGAGAGCATCGAAGGTGAAATTCGCAGGGTGCTGGACAGCAGCAGCGTTCACGCATAATCTTTGGAAGGTTTAACCGCCCCCGGCAAACGGTTTTCCCGTTATGTCCGGGGGTTTTATATTTACCTTTATATTTGCCTTTATATATGCTTTCATGTTTGCCTGCTCTTTGTCCCTGATTTCTTGCTTCCTGATCCCAATTCCTTGTCCCGTGCCAATCATTCCCCTTGTGCTATGACGCAAAATTTGGGACAATGATAGGGTTATACGCCAATAGTGAATTCAGGTTTGGTGCGATAAACCTGATAAATGCGAAAATACGAAAATTTCTATAGATCGGAAAGAGGAAAGAGGAACCAACCATGAACAAACCAATCCTTTACGGACTTACGCTGGAGCAGCTGTCGGTTTGGCTGGAGGAGCACGGCCACAAGAGATCGAGAGCGATTCCGGTCTGGGAAGCCCTGTACCGCGAGCGCGTCACTTCTTTTGAAGCGATGACCGGAGCCAACGCTGCTGTTGTAGAGCTGCTGAAAGAGCATTTCGTGCTGGAGACGATGGAAGAGCACACCCGCCAGGAGTCGGTGGACGGCACGATCAAATTCCTGTTCAAGCTGCAGGATGGCAACCTGATCGAAACCGTTCTGATGCGGCAGAAATACGGCTTGTCCGTCTGCGTCACCACGCAGGTCGGCTGCAACATCGGCTGCAGCTTCTGCGCCAGCGGCCTGCTGGCCAAAAGCCGTGACCTGACCTCCGGTGAAATTACGGAACAGATCATGAAGGTGCAGCTGCACCTGGACCGGATCGGCAAACGCGAGCGGGTCAGCCATGTCGTCGTTATGGGCATCGGCGAGCCATTTGATAATTTCGAGCATATGAGCAGCTTTATCCGGACGATCAAGGACGCAAAAGGCCTTGCCATCGGGCCAAGAAGCATCACCGTATCGACAAGCGGCCTGGCCGGAAAAATCAAGGAATTCGCCGATTCCGACCTGCAGGTCAACCTGGCGATTTCGCTGCATGCGCCGAATAACGAGCTGCGGACGCGGATCATGAAGATCAACAAAGCGATCCCGATCGAGAAGGTGCTTGAAGCGATGGATTACTACTGTGAGCGGAGCAACCGGAAGGTGACGCTGGAGTATATTTTGCTGCGTGACGTCAACGACCGCCGCGAGCATGCGGCTGAGCTGGCCGAGCTGATCAAGGACCGCAAGCAGCAGGTAACGGTCAACCTGATCCCGTACAACCCGGTCGATGAGCACAGCCAATACCAGCGCAGCGAACGGGAAGTCATTCTGGACTTCTACGACGAACTGAAGAAACAAGGCGTGAACGTCAGCGTCCGTCTGGAGCATGGCACCGACATCGATGCCGCCTGCGGCCAGCTGCGGAGCAAGCAGATCAAAGGGGCGTAAGAGCGGCAGCGTATTACCCGTCCCACAAAAATAAACCGCCTACCGGGCAAGCCGGCTGGCGGTTCACACATGGAGCCCTTTAAGCTTTGCGGCTTAAAGGGCTCTTCATTTTTTTACCGAACCCATTACATCGTTTTGCTCTTACGGAAGAACATCATCAGACACCCGGCAATAACGAGGACGGCTGCGATGATCGGTTGACCGCCGGCCAGGCTTCCCAGCAGGGAACCGATCGAGAACACGGCGAAGAACAGTACGGCCAATACGGTCAGGATGTTAATCGGGATCAGCAGCCATTTGTTGCGGTTGCCGAACCAATACAGCTCAAACAAACCGGCTGCGGGAGCCAGCAGGAATCCCGGCCACATCATGTCCCAGCTGTTAAACAGCATCGCGATCTGACAGACAAGGGCCACGACCAGCAGGACACCGCCCGGCACGAGTACGCCGACTCCGCGGCGCTGAAGAATAGAGAAGTACAGCCAGTGAAAAAATACGGCAACAGGAAAAATGAACAACGTAGGCCAGAAATAAGTAAAGGTGGAGCCGGTCGTCCAATGGATCTCCCCTTTAATGAGCATGAAGATGCCCAGCAGCACCAGAATCGGGCCCAGGAAGGCAATGCGGTCAACTTTCAAAAGGATTCACTCCTTAACGTGTTATTAGCTGCTCTCAGCATAACATGGGTATAGGTAGTTGTCTTCATTCCCTGGAGTGTAAAACATATCGGTCTGGAGACTGAGTGTGGTAGAATAAAGGACGAATTTTACTGAGAAAAGAGGATGTCTAATCGTATGCTGAATGTAGAAGATTATACAGCGGAATATGTCAAAGACCCGTTTGGCATTTTGACCGGCAAAAGATATGAATTCCGAATCAATCTGGAGATTCCAGAGGATGACGATCTCTATACCGTGAACGGTGTCTATGCCCGAGTTATTGTGAAAGATGATAACGGCGAAGTCCGGGTCGTGAGTTACGATCTGGTGGAGCGCGGTACGGACAAAATTCTGGAGTTTGATCTTGAGGATGAAGAGGAAGCCGAGCTGGAGCAGTTCTGCAAGGAGCATCTGCCGGAAGAGGAGTAAGGGCCGACTGGTCTTTGGCTGCTTAGCTGTAGATACCGAATAGAAGTTTCAAAGAATCCGCCCGTTTCAGGGCGGATTCTTTGATTGGGCCGCCGGATACGGCCGCTCCACCAGCTAACCCTGTGTAGCCGCAATAACAACCAGAATCCAAGCCGCCAGAAAAAGCACTCCGCCAATCGGCGTGATTGCCCCCAGCTTGCGTACGCCGCTCAAGCTTAGCGCATACAAGCTTCCCGAGAACAGAAGAATCCCGCCGATCATCAGCCATCCCGCCCAGAGGATCAGTGAGTCATGCGTAAGCTGTTTTCCGGCTGTGCCAAGGAAGAGCAAACCCAAGCCATGGGCTATTTGGTATTGGATGCCTGTTTGATACGTCTTCATCTGTTCTTCCGATAATTTATTCTTTAAGGCATGGGCGCCAAATGCGCCGAGCGCGACGGCGAGGAGCATCACAATGCCGCCTAATCCTAACCAAATATTCAATGTAAAAGCACCTCCTAACAGCCATACTAAGACCGGCACGCTCCCGCAGTCAAATATCAATTGAGGCGAGGCGGCACATAACCGGCGGTATGAGGCAGGCAGGTTAATGGGGGAATTAGGAATAAAGCGAGTACAACCTGTCCTGAAATGGTATAATATGCATATAATTAGTTAGAGAAATAAGAATGGCCAAATACACAAAAGCTAGGAGATCGTAAAACATGCCGAATGAAGACGAAATCATTTTAACCCCCGATGGTGTTGCCAAACTGGAGCAGGAGCTTGAAGAGCTCAAAACAGCCGGGCGCAGGGAACTTGCGGAACGGATCAAAATTGCGCTCAGTTACGGAGACTTGAAGGAGAACAGCGAATACCACTCGGCCAAAGACGACCAGGCTTTTATGGAGACCCGCATTTTGACCATTACGAACATTCTCCGCAAAGCTAAAGTGGTGGAGATTCAGGGCACTGAAGTGGTAGCTATCGGCTCTATTGCTGTTCTGAATGACCTCGAATTTGATGAGCGGATCGAATATCAGATCGTCGGCCCTGCTGAGGCGGATGTAGCCGGCAACAAAATCTCTTATGAAAGCCCTTTGGGCAAAGCGCTGCTCGGACATAAGGTTGGAGATGCCGTTGAAGTAGAAGCTCCAATCGGAATTATTAAATATGAACTGCTTGAGATTAAGCAAGGCCTGTAAAGGTTAGGAAGTCAGGAAGAGACACGAATTCGTCAGGATGTCCGGAGCCCCCGGGCATTTTTTTATGGGCGTATACGATGGGATGGACACGGGAATGGAGTCCCTGCGCCGGTTATTTTTCGAATCAAAAACGAAGATCAGGGGAGCCTATGGAAGAACAAAGGAGGGATGAGTGGAATGCCGAATCACCGCAAGAACATAGAGACGGACGGGAATCCGGAAACGGTCTACGAGGATACCCGCGAACATGAGCATCCGATTTTGCCTGCTCCCAAGCAATATACGACCAAACCAAACCGGGAAACGGAAGGACCGGACCGGGTGAAAAGGACCTGAGGTTAAGGGTCAGGAAACAGGTTCCTGACCCTCATTTGTAATTCCCGGTGCCTGACCGGGGCTCACTCCCCTATGTTTTCCTCACTGGTTAACGCATGGAGATTACGGTCGGGATCATAGAAGAAGACCATCCAGGTCCGGACCCCCTGCATCTCGGTAATCACATGGGGTTCGTCCCGGAATTCAACCCCTTTGCGAAGGAATTCTTGGTAAGCGTCGTGTATATTCCCCACACTGAAATAAAGGACGGACCCCGGATGGTCGAACTCCGGCCGTTCCGGCACGCTTAGAATCAGACGGACGCTTCCGCATTCCACAAGCGCCATCGAATCGCTGCTAAACAGCAGCGGCAGACCGAGCACTTCACCATAGAAGGCCAAAGCTTGAGGGATATTGTTGACGGTAACGCTGACTTGGCTGATACCTTGAATAAGAGATGAGGACATAGGCGGCTCCTTCCGGCTTATCGTTTTTTCGTTTTGTTGTCTTTGGCTTATGTTACTTATGCTAGGTTCATCCTAGCATATCCCGGCCTCATCCGTTTATCCAAAATCCCCTGTTTAGGGAATGCAGTTGTCTAATTTGCAGAATACATCCTTCTAAATTCACCGGGCGAATAACCGGTCCGCTGTTTGAACAGCTTGCTGAAGGAGGAGATCCCCTGCAAGCCGGTCTCAAGGGCCGACTTAAAGCGTCCCCGGCTTACTGAATTCCTCGGCATAATTGGTGTCCATGATCTTCGCAACTTCTGCCGGATTCTGTGTTTGGCCAAGCGCCCACATCATTTTGGTGACAAGCGCCTCGGTGGTCATATCGTACCCCGGGATCACGCCCTTCTCCAGCACACGCTGACCCACTTCATAAATCGTTAAGTCCCCGCCCTCGTAAGGGCACTGCGTGGTCACTACAATGGTCATGCCGCCGCGCATCAGTTCCTCGATTTTGTTGATCAGACTGCGTTCCTTGAAGGGAACTCCCCCCAGGCCAAACCCCTCAATCACAATCCCTTTATAACCGAGAGAGCGGATCGCATCAAAGATATGCGGATTGGTCCCCGGGATCAGCCGCAGTAGAAAGACCTCCGAGCAGTAGTTATCGTTGTAAGGATATTGGACAAGCTTCCGCTCGGGCAAATCTTCATTATAAATCAGCTGTCCGTTTACAACCGTGCCGATGTAAGGGTAGTTGATGCTTTCAAAAGCGTTGTAGCTCCGCGTCCGGACTTTGGAGGCCCGGGTTCCGTTGATGATTTTTCCGTTGAAAACGACAAACACGCCGGGACGTTCGCCGCAGGCCGTGATGAAGGAGTCGATGACATTTTTCTTGGAGTCGGAATTCTCGGCCAGAATGGATACCTGCGAACCCGTGAGAACGACGGGTTTGTCGACCGTACCCAGCATAAAGCTGAGCGCGGAGGAAGTGTAGGCCATCGTATCCGTACCGTGGGCAATCACGAAGCCGTCGTATTTCTGAAGTGAGCTGCGAACAAGCCAGGCAATGGCGGCCCAGTCTTCCGGCTGGGTGTTAGTGCTGTCCATGCTCATCAAATCTATAGCTTCAACCTGGCAGATCTGCCGAAGCTCAGGAATCTGCTCTAGAATATGGTCAGCGCTTTGGGTCGGAGTCAATCCGTGCTCCTGATAGGTGGAGGATATGGTTCCGCCCGTATTTATAAATAAAATAGTTTTCATTCTAGCTGTTCTCCCTGTATGAAACAAAATGAGACCCCCTAACGCGTCATAGGGCGTCTGCTGTTTTGTATTTTACTATGAAATGACCGGCGGATAAATGGGTGTTCTCCCCTTATTCTGCAGAGATTTGCCGTTTATAGGCTGGAGCTGGCGGAAGAACGCGGGGACATGGACAAATGAGGAGGGTAGAGGTAAGTGATTAGACTTTCATGGATCCCGCTTTAGGATAAAACTAGTTCTGGACGCTCAAACCGGAAAATGGCTGTCCAGCATTCAGCTTACAGGCCAGCTGGCACCGGGTCAGGAGCCGTCCGATATAAAAGGGCTGCCGGAAGAGCAGGATTTGCAAACGTTGATCCGCTATCAGGTGCTTAAACCAGATGAAGCAGGTCTGCTTCATCCTGAGGCTGAAATCACGGTCGGAGACTGGCTGGATATGATGGCGCATGCCGCGACAACTTATATCAGCAGCTCCAATAATGGAGACGACGGCAAGCCGAAGAGCATTGCCGGCGTAGCACCGGAAGATGTTTATTACGCTTCCGTTCAGTATGCATCTGGCGCAGGCTGGATTGATGCCAAGTCGCAGGTCGCGGTCCACGACAAGCTGACGCGCGATAAGCTGGCTGCTTTGCTAGCCGGCATTCTGCAATACAGCAAATTGACTGCGTACCTGAATGAAAACGGCGAAGCCAACCAATTTGCGGATGCGGCTTCTATCCAGAACAAAGGGGCGGTGACGCTGGCCGTTAAGCTGGGTCTGCTGCAGGGAACCCAGGGAACCGGCGGACGTTTTGAACCCCAGCACATCGTAACCAAAGCAGAGGCGGCACAGATCATAATGAAACTGGTTAAATTGCAGGGGCATACCGATCAGAAAATCGTCCAGTCCTACTAGGGAGCATCCTACTAGAACGAGTCTTACTAGAGAGAATCTAATTTTAGCGACTTTTAATAGGCCGAAGGAACGGCAAACAGCCGTCCCGGATTATGGAGCACAATCTCCATAGCCCGGGGCGGTTTTATTTGTTCGAGGTGCGGTAAGCGAGCTGCCACATGATGACCGCCAGCCAAAGGACCAGCAGCACGTTGATCAGGGAAACGAACATCAGCGAATACGTGTAGGACGGGGTTCCGGTCCGGCCTGTTGCCCCGTAGAGCACGGAGAATGTATTGGCAAAGACGGTAAAGCTGAAGCCGGCGGCTATCCACAGCAGCCGTTTATCCTTGAAATACAGATACGAGCAGAAAGCCAGCGCCACAGCAGGGAATAAATACCGTTCGTGCATACTTGTTGAGAACGTAAATACACCCGCAATCTGGAACAGAGCCGCCAGGAAGGCCGCCTCCCGGCTGCGGATTCGCGAGTAGATCAGCCACGTATAGGCCGTAGTCAGCACGATAAAGATCCAGCCCCAGGTTTGATAGCTGAACAGGACAAACGTCGAGCTGCTGTCCTTGTGATTGGCGCCGATCAGGCTGAAGAAATTGTCCGCATTGAGGGAGGCGTAAGGATATTCCCCAATCGTGCGCTGGAACAGCTTCACGATCCAAAGCGGGTCCTGGCCGGAGGAGAACGGCAGAATAAGCAGCAGGACTACAGCTATCGCAGCCAGTATACCTGCAGCGGCGTGTTTGATGCTGCGCAGGCGTACCCATTCAAAGAACAGCACCGGCGTAAAAATAATCCCCTGCGGCTTCATCATTACCGCCGCGGCAAACAAGGCAGCGGACCAGGTTAACCGGCCCTCTGTAATCAACAGCACGGCCAGGACGATCAGTAGGGTGAAGAAGGAGTCCACCTGTCCCCAAAAGGCCGAATCGACCAATACAGCCGGGCTGGCAGCGTAAAGAGCTGCCAGAATGAAGCTCAATCTGGTTGAGACATGCCGGGATGCCAGGCGATAGATCAGATAGCCGGTGACTACGTCGGCAATCAGAGACGGCAGTTTGATCATCGAGTTAAAGAAGATTCCCATCCCGGGCAGTGAGGCCGCTTTACCGATGAGATAGAGAAAATAAATCAGCAGAGGCGGATAATCCGCCGATCCGTTTACATAGAAACCGGAGAAATCCTGCGCGGCCGAGGTAGCCCAATTGCGGAAATAATTCATGTCCCCGATATAGCCGGTTGTCCAGGGAACAAGGGCAATCCGCAGCAGCAGCGCCGTGCCGAGCATCAGCCAAATCGTACTGCGGCGGCTTAAGGGCTCCCTCAAAGCCGAGCCGCCGCCCAGGGCCAGAAGGCCGGTCCGGGTCTTGTACAGCCGCCGCCAGCCAAACCCTATCAGCACGGCGGCCAGCACCGCATAAACGGCGAGAGCAATCGGTTCGGCAAGCGGAACCGGGGACATCCAGCCGCCGCTCATGCCGCTGAATCTCCCTTCCCCGAATCCGCGTCCACCGCCGCCTGGCTGGAATGCTCCCCCGCCTCTTGGGCTTCCCGCCTGGTCAGGGGCGAATCCGCGTCCGCCGTTGTCTCCGCGGACTCCCTGTCCAACGTCGCCGCCTCCATCCCCGTCTCCTTCTCCGCCTCTATCAGAGGGAGTGCCGAAAAGGCCGGATTCGCCGAACCCATTCTGGCCGATGGGTATACGGTTAAATCCGCCAGGGCTTTGTCCCTTTTGAATTGGCGAACGGCTCGTCCCGCCGCCTGGACCAGACTGCTGCCAGCCAGTTCCACTCAGCTCGCCCTCCGTGTGATGTGTGTATGAATATCCCGTTAAGGATAGAAGGCAGATCACCAGCGACAAGGCGAACATCCATTTTAACGTTGTATGTAATCGTGATGCTTGAAGTGCTTCAGGCAATAGGAACGCCTCATTTCATTTCAGGTAATCATTTCAGGTAATAGTTTGATAGCCATTGTGTCTTACGAATAGCTGCTTGTCTTGTCCAAGCCTTTTGCAGTATAGCGGCTCTTCCTTAAAGACACCTGAAGACCGTTTGAAATCTTTAGGTATCTTTTCGGAAAAGTTTTAAAAAACTGGGTATTAAACAGAAAGAACATCAAGTATAATCAACTTAATGCGACAAGAATCGACATAATCTGTGTTTCTTAGACAAAAGCGTCCGGATGTTTGAAAGAAAGTTAATTTGTTTAGTTGAGACAAGAAAGGGTGAACACGGCTGAAAAAGGTGTTTTTTACGGCAGTACTGATGGTTCTGGTTGTCGTTCTGGTTTCCTGCCGGCGTTCCGAGCCTGTCCATTCTCCGCTTCCTTCGTCTTCGGCAGACAAGGTGGACTTCTCCAATATCTCTGTTTTGCCGGAGCATGCTTATGGGCAGGACAGCGACAGCGGGAGAACCGGTGAGCAGGCGGCCCTTGCCGCCTTCGTTCGCAATAAACTTCAAGGCCCGTACGGAATCTTTACCAATTTGATCGAGACCGGTCAGGATGGTGAATCGGCAGCAGGGCATGAGGTGCTCAGCGAATCAGCGTCTTTGCTCCTGCGCTATGACGTGTTGTCCGGCCAGCCGCAGCGCTTTGATGAGGACTGGCAGACAGCTAAGCAAACGTTCGACATGGATACCGGCTTCAGCTACCGCTACAGTCCCAAACCGGACAAACGTTATCCCGTAAATGCGGCGGTGGACGACCTGCGGATCATCCGCAGCTTGTATGAAGCGGGCAAAGCTTTTGACCGGGAAGATTACACCCGCCTGGCGGACGATTACAGCCGGCGGTTTCTGAAATATAACGTTCAGGACGGTTATATGGTTGATTTTTACGATGACCAGACTGGTGAACGGAACAGCTTCATTACCTTATGCTACATTGACCTCAAAACGCTGGCGCTGATGCCGGACAGTCCGGATCAACAGAAGCTGCTCAGCCAAATGGCCGAAATAGCCTCGGGGGGCTATATTTCCGACGATTTTCCATTTTATCACACCCGCTATGATTATAGAAAAAAAGCCTATCTCACCGAGTCCGTGAACACGGTGGAATCGATGCTGACTATTCTTGCGCTCTCCGAAGTTCACCTGGAGCGCCCGGCCAGCATCGCCTTTATCAAAGAGAAGGTTAAAGCCGGCGAGTTGTACGGCAAATACAGCTTCAAAGGCGATCCGGCCACGGATATCCAGTCCACGGCCCTTTATGCCATAGCGGCGATGATCGGCTCCACGATCGGGGACCGTGAGCTTTATGAGGCCAGCATAGGCCGGATGCAGGCGTATCAAATTCCAGCCGGTCAAGGTTCTCTGGCAGGGGCATTTGCGGATGCGGCCTCAGGTCAGGCCTATTCTTTCGATAATCTGACGGCGCTGCTCGCCTATCAATACTAATCAGCAAAGGGGACATTCATCATGCTTAGCGGGCGCTCTATACCAGGCGGATTTCGCCGGGCGTATTTATGGATGCTGAATACGATATCGCCTGCCGCATTTGGAGCAGCGGGAGTTTTGATGATTACGGTGATTGCCCTGTTTATACCGCCTTATATCGGGATGGCCGATAACGGAGATTTTTTTCGTGTGGCGTACAGCAACGGCATTTATTTTAACGACCCCGATTATGACAGCCAGTATTTCGACTACTTTGTCAAACAATATGGGATCTTTCAGTACTTCAACGAGAACGGGGCTACGATCAATTCCTCTCAATCGCTGTTTATCAAGCTGGCATTGGCGTTTAACAAACTAGTGTTCAGCAGCACGGTGTTTGACCTTCGCTTCCAGGCCGTGATCTTTGTGATTTTGTATACGGCCGCTGTTTATCTGCTGATCGAAGCCTTAACCTGGCGGATTCCGCGGGGCAGAGGATATCTGATTGCGCTGATTGCGCTGTTTATCTTCGGGGATACGGGGTATACCGCGTATTTCAACTCTTTTTACAGTGAATCGATCGTGCTGATCATGGCGGTCTTTCTGTTTGCTTCCTGGCTGCTGATGTACCGAAAAAGATTCAACGATTATGTCCTGCTCTCCATCTTCGTCATCAGCGCGATTCTGCTGACGACCTCCAAGCAGCAAAATGCTCCGGTCGGCATCATTATTGCCCTGATGGGAGTCTCGCTGCTATTCCTGCGGACGAGCCGGATATACCGGCTGCTGACGGGCTGCGCGCTGGTGCTGTTTATGGGGACGGGCATCCTTACCTATACGATGATCTCTAAGGAGTTCGTCAATATCAATGCTTATCACGCGATGACGCGAGGGGTGCTGATGCAGTCGGTTGATCCCGAGGAGACGCTGCAGTCCTTCGGCATCGATGAGCAGTATGCGCTGCTTAAGGACAGTATTTATTACGAGCCTTATTCGACTATTGACGTCAATTCGCCGATGCTGGAACGGGAATTTTACAGTAAATACGGCTTTGTCTCCATCTTGAAATATTATGTCCTTCATCCGGGACGTCTGTGGGCGATCCTGGACGTAGCCGCTAAAGGCGCGTTTACGATCCGGCCGGAGGCGATGGGCAACTTCGAGCAATCGGCGGGGGCAGCGCCCGGAGCGCATACCCATTTCTTCTCGTTATACAGTTTCCTGAAGGAGAAGGCGATGCCCAAGACTTTTGGATTTATTGTCCTCTGGGGGATAGCGGTGATCGGGCTGTACCTGTCCGCTTTCGTCAAAGCGCTGAAAGAACGGGATTTCCGGCATGGCCAGAAGCTGATTCTGGTAGCTGCCGCCCTGATCATGGGTTTGTCCGGTATTTTTGTTTCTATTATAGGGGCGGGAGATGCCGATTTGGCGAAGCATGAATTCCTGTTTACGTTATCCTTTGATCTGATCCTGCTCATACTTGTTTCGGATATTATCGGCCGCAGTCTGTTCAGCCATCTCGAACCGGCCGTTACGGAGGCGGAAAGTGAACCGGAAAGTGAACCGGAAACGGAAGCCCCTTCAGTAGTTCGCGCAGCATCTAATTCCGCTGCCGCAGAACAGGAGGCAGCGCTGTGAAGATGAGAGTGTTAAGCCTGCGCCACCAGATGTCAGGACTGTTTCTGCCCCTGCTTTCAGGACTGCTGCTGCCAGGATTGCTGCTGTCGGGAATGCTTTTGCCGCTGCTGTTTGCGTTTGACCTTTGGCCAGCGATTCCGGCCCAGGCTCAGTCACAGGCCCAAGCACAGGTTCAAGTCCAAGCTCAAGCACGGGTTCAAGTTCAAGCACAGGCTCAGTCGGTGGACGTTCCGGTTGAGTCGCAAGCGGCAGCTGCCGTACGGGCTCCAGCGACGATTTCTTCCTCCATGGATTCGAAAAATTCAGCCTCATTCTCAGATACAGCTTCATCTTCAGGTTCAACTTCATCCCCGTCCGTTCTGCTTGTTTATGACAGTCTCGGGACAGGGACTCCGCAGCAGGGCAGTATTGCTGCTTTGGAGCGGCTTGCCGCTGCTTACGGGGCGGAGGTCGAAGAGGTCAGTCTGGATGATTATGAAGCGGGCAAGCTCCGCAGCTTCGGCAAAGTGATCCGGGTCGTGAATCTGGCGGCGGAACCTGCCGGATCGGAACATAAGGAGAAGGAGAAGGGGCCATCCGATTTCCTTAACGATTTGCAGGGCTATACCGGAGACTTCCTCCAGATAGGGGGACAGCTTCCGGAGCCTGAACGAAGCAAGCTGGGGATAAGCACAAGCGTGATCCGTCAGGAACCGGTGCTTTTAACGACAGACGAGGGTCTCCATACGGAGTTTAACGTCCAACAAATGACTTATATCACTGCAGGTAAGGGAGAGGTTTACGGCAGGCTTACGCTGCAGAGTGCCCAGGGAACCTTCCCTTACAGCCTGCAGTCCGGCGGTACTGCCTATGTGCCTTATTTTGAAACTGGCGGCGGCAGCGAGCTGGTCATGGCCGGAGTGATGAAACGGTGGTTCCATGAGGAGGGGCCGGGCCGGGCTTATTTGCTTGTGAAAGAAATATATCCGTTCTCCAATCTAAGTCTCCTGAAGGCTATGGCGGACCAGTTATATGAAGCCGGAATCCCTTACATCGCGAGTGTCCGTCCGGTGTTCAGCCATACGGAGTATCCGGCGATGCAGCGTTATCTGGAGACGATCAAATATATGCAGGCCCGGGGAGGCAGCATTCTCGTGAATGTCCCCGTGGTGATGGATGGCGTTCAGGCCCAAAAGGACGAGCTCCAAAGCGAGATGGAAGGATTCATTGACCTGCTGGTCAAATCCGGCATTGCTCCGCTTGGAGCGGGGGCAGAGCAGTATTGGTCCCATGACGGGGAATATACCGTGAAAGGGCTGAGCTTTTTCGATTCGGCGGTATTGTTCCCGGATGCGAAAGTGATCCCCAAGGAGCCGCTCCCGGTGCAGCGTTCCTTCAGATCGGCTTTGTTCAGCGTCACGATGGCGGACCTGCGGCAAAGTTACGGCGATAACCCTGTGCAGGAGCTGCCGGTTAATACGGCGGTTACTTATGATTTCCCCGATCAGGCTGAAGGGCTTCAAGCGATAGTGGAGGAGCTCAAGGCAGCGTGGATCAGTTTCGCGGATTATAAGCAGCTGAGCCATGAGGTGAAGACGCAGAGTAGTACCGTGCAATCCCGGCAGGGTGCCGTGGTGCTGAACGGGGAGCCGCTGAACCTGAACTACAACGGAAGCCAGGTCAGTCAGGATTATCAATATGTACAGCAGACGGAGACGAGCTTCCGCAGGCTGTTCCAGGTGCAAAACACCTTGTTCATGGTTATCATCGCTTTCTCGCTGATCGTCTTTGGCGGTTTGCTGCTGATCGGCCGCCGTTTGTACAGACGGAAATTTCTAAAATAAGCTTCTGAGCCCCGCAGCCAACAGATAGGAGAATGTGCCATGGTATGGTCCAATTATTTAATGCTCATTGCCGTGATTTGCATTTGGTCCTTGCTTCTCGTGAACGTCATGCTGATCATTGCGGGTTATATCTATTATATGAGGACGGAGAAGGAAGAGATTCCGCCGCTTAAAGGGGAGTATCCGTTTGTTTCGATCATGGTTCCGGCTCATAACGAAGGCCGGGTGATTGGCAAAACGGTAGAGTCGCTGCTTGCGCTCGATTATCCCCATGACCGCTATGAAATCATCGTGATCAACGACAATTCGTCCGATAACAGCGCGGAGCTGCTGTCCGGTATTCAGCAGAAGTATGCGGGTCGCAACCTGATTGTCATCAACACCGATAAAGTAACGGGCGGAAAAGGCAAGTCGAACGCGCTTAACATCGGTTTCGCGCAAAGCCAAGGCGAGCTGATCGCCATCTATGATGCGGATAATACGCCGGAGAAGACGGCGCTGCGTTATTTGGTAGCCGAAATCGTCAATGATGCTTCCCTTGGCGCGGTCATCGGCAAATTCAGGACCCGCAACCGGGACGTCAATCTGCTTACCCGCTTCATCAATGTCGAGACCTTATCCTTTCAGTGGATGGCGCAGGCGGGAAGATGGCAGCTGTTCAAGCTGTGCACGATTCCGGGCACGAACTTCATCATGCGCCGCCACATTGTGGAGAGTATAGGGGGATGGGATGTCAAAGCGATTGCCGAAGACACGGAGATCAGCTTCCGGATTTATATGATGGGCTACCGGATCAAGTTTCAGCCCAAGGCGGTTACCTGGGAGCAGGAGCCTCAATCGCTGAAGGTCTGGTTTAAACAGCGGACAAGGTGGGCGAAGGGCAATGTTTATGTTATCGTCAAGAATCTGCCGCTGCTCTTCAACCGGTCTGCACGAACGGTACGCTTTGATATTTTGTATTTCCTTTCGATTTATTTCCTGCTCGTCACTTCGCTGCTGACGTCGGACATTCTGCTGGTCCTGAACACGATCGGTTATGTGCATACCACGCTAGCCAGTCTCAGCACCTTCCTGTGGCTGCTGGCGATCCTGCTATTTGTCGTAGGTACCTATGTTACTTTGACTACGGAAAAAGGAGAAATGTCCTTCTCCAACGTAGGCGTCATTATGCTCATGTACATTACCTATTGTCAGCTTTGGATGCTGGTTGCGGCGAACGGGCTGTACAACTACTTCAAGGATCTGATCTTCAAGAGAGAGGTCAAATGGTATAAAACGGAGCGGTTTTAGCCGGTAGAAATTACTACAAAGATTAGGAGCATTTTTCATGAATAAAAAATGGCCCGCCCTGCTGCTCTTCCTGTTGGTGATCAGTTTAGGTTATCCGTTCGGCAATGCCGCTTCTGCGGCCGCCGCCGGGAGCGAGCTTACCTATGTCACCAGCTTTGGAGCCGATGCTTCTCTTTCCGGAGAGAAGGTGTCCAAACAGATTTATTTTTCGATTCCGGATTACTGGAAGGTTCAGAAGACAACCGTCAAGCTGGATTACCGGGTTTCGCAAATCCTCGAGAACCAGAGATCCAGCGTTACGCTGTCTGTCAATGGCACCTCGTTTTATTCGTTTCGTCCTGCGGCGGGAGAAGGGGAACAGCAGCTGAACGTTCAAGTCCCGTCCAACCTGCTCAAGGAAGATTCCAACGTCCTTGAAGTCACGGGATACCTGCGTGAGGAAACGCAAAATGATGTCTGTACCACGGAACCTTCGCCAGATCAGTGGCTGAATATTTATGGCACCTCAAGCGTTGCCGTTACTCACACCAACAAGGAAATGACCGCGGAGATCCGGGAGTTCAACAAACGTTTCACCGCTATTGATAATGCGAGCGGCGGCAGAAGCGCCGTTGCTGTGCCTGAGGGAGCCGATCCGGCTGAGCTGGAGGCTGCATCCTATGCGTTGTCCGGGTATGCCGGCGGCAGTGACCTGGGCAGCGGAGCGCTCCCGTTAATCCCTTATACGTCCGATCAACTGCAGGGAAAGTTTCTGGTGCTTCTGGTATCCACGTATGAGCATTTGCCAGCCGATATCAAGGCGAAGATTGGGAGCAGCCAGCTGTCCAACTCCGCTGTTATCCAGCTGATCCACCCGGATCATCAGCCTACACTGGTGGTTACGTCTGCCAACAAGGAGCTGCTTGTGAAAGCGGGCCGTATGGCGGCGAATCTGTCTTTGATGAGCCAATTGGATACGGATAAAATCGTTGTGGATGCCGATACCGCTGTAGATACTCCCCCCGTCGACATTAACCGGATTGTTCCGCTGACGGATTCGGGGGATCAGCTGACAGGTTCGGGGCATCAGGAGCAGACCTACTATATCTCCATGCCTGCCAACCGGTCGATTGCCGGTGCAGGTAAAGTCAGCGTCAGCTTCCGTTATGCTGAAAATCTTGATTTTGAACGCTCCCTGATGACGGTCCTCGTGAACGGCAAGCCGATCGGCAGTAAAAAGCTGTCCGAAGAGTTAGCGGGCGGTGACAAGGCCGTGTTCCCGATTCCATCTAACATTGATGTCGCGGGTAATTTTTCACTTACGGTAGCTTTCGATCTGGAGCTTGAGAATGCTTATTGTTCCGGCTCGGGGGGGCAGATGCCCTGGGCGTTTATCACGAAGGATTCCGCCCTGCAGCTAAGCAGCAAGGACCGTACCGAAATGCTGTTTAATAACTACCCCTACCCGTTCCTGCGGGATGGCAGCTTTAATCATGTAGCCGTAGTTCTGCCGGAGAAGGCGGATGCGGCCACCTACAGCACGATTGGCAACCTGTTCAGTCTGCTCGGTAAATACGCTGAGGGGAATAACGGGGGGATCGAGTTCTTCAATGATAATGCAGACAAGAATCAGCTCAAGAACAGCAATCTCATCGTGATCGGAACTTATCGGGATAACAAGCTCATTCAGCTTTATAACAAGAATTTGTATTTCAAGTTCAACGATGAAGGAACAGCTATAGCATCCAATGAAAAAATCCGCATTACCGAAACCTACGGCAAACGGATCGGTGTGATTCAGCTCGTTCCGTCTCCATGGAACGACGCTAACGGGATGATGGTCTTAACCGGCGCAAGTTCTGCTTATTATGAGCTGGCCTCCCGGCTGGCTGCCAATGAAGCCAATAAATACAAGCTGTATGGCGATGGGGTGCTGACGGATAAGGACGGCAACGTTCAGGCCTTCCGTTTTAAGAAAGAAGCCGGCGGTTCGGATGAATCGCTGGTCAAGGACATTTTACAGCGCAGTGACGTTGTTGGCTTTATGGCGGCCGTTGTCACTGTGGCTTGTCTGGTCATCGTGTCGCTGATCCTGCTGATCCGCAAGCACAGCCGCCGGCAGAAGAACCGTCAGCGCTCCCGCCAGCAGACCCGGTCGAAGAGAAGAGGTGGCAAATAATGCGGCGTACCCGTAACCATAGCCTGGTCTCCGATCTGGCGTTCCTTTCGTTTATCGTACTGTGCAATATTTGCCTGATCTTTACGGCGGGAGACCCCAGTCAGTATTTGAGCGACCTGATCCTGATGAATCTCTGCTTCTTCCTGGCGATTGTGACGTATTTTACGAACGTAACCGCTGGTTTGGTGCTGAACGTGGTGTTTATTTTCGCCTATGGCATTTATATCACGATTCAAACGGTTTCCCTTTCCCAGACGATTGGCCTGAGTACGTATTTCTGGATGATCATGGCCCCGGTCCTTACGATAGTAGTATGGCTGTTCACTTCCTCAGCACGCGAGCTGCAGGAGGAGAACGAGCTGCTGAAGCGGCAGCAGGAACGGCTGGTAACCGTGGATGAAACCACCGACCTGAAGAATTCGCTATCCTTTAACAAGGATACGGCGGTGTTTGCCGGCTTGTCGACCCGCTATCAGATCCCGTTGTCTCTGCTCGTCATCAAAGTGAAATACTGGAGTGAAATCCGCCGTTTTATTCCGGAAGAACAGCTGACAGAAGCGATTTATAACGTTTCCCAGATCAGCCAGTCCAGTATTCGGACCAATGACGCTCTTTATCTGCTGGATAAAGAGGATGTGACCTGGGGGCTGCTGCTGTTTACCGATCTGGAAGGCACCCAGATTGTAGTAGAGCGGATCAAACAGCGGCTGCGGGAGTTCAACGAGCAGCAGTTTGCAGGCAAATATAAAGTAGAATTGAATCTCCGGATTGGGGCCGCCGAATATCACCCCGACACGGTCCGCTCACCGCTAGAGTTTATTGCAAGAGCGAAGAATCAGCTGGAATACGATGTATGATCTAACCCAGGTATAACATCAGGTAGTAGAACCTGCAGCAAACGCCGACATGCCCGTCGGCGTTTGTTTTTTTTTATTCAGATAATCCAGTTCAGCTTGGGCGGGGATAAGGTACATAAGGATAAGGGTTTGGTACTTATGGATAAGCAGATGGTACCTATAGATCTCTAATTTGCCCTCTTCAGCCGTAGAGGATTTCCTTGAGGGCTAACTTATTTCGCCTAAGGGGTGGACCTAAAAGTGGAACTGCGGGGTTCCATAAGAAGTAAACCGAAGGGGGAAGTGCCA
Organism: Paenibacillus physcomitrellae; assembly: GCF_002240225.1. NCBI lineage: Bacteria > Bacillati > Bacillota > Bacilli > Caryophanales > Paenibacillaceae > Paenibacillus > Paenibacillus physcomitrellae. Next base: position 3,414,059 of record NZ_CP022584.1, read on the forward strand.
TCCGGGTTCTGCGGGCTATACTGAGTACACAAGCAAGGCACCACTCACTGCAAAGGACAATCTGGACCAGAGAGGAGTCAGGCAAATTGATGTTGAGGAAGCTGCAGATCTTAAGCGCGGCGGGATTGCTCACCGTGGTAATGACAGCTGGAATCGCTTATGCAGCCCCACAAGCTGGCGATTCGCTGCAGAGCTGGTACCAGAAGAGCTATAAGCAGGCCGTTCAGCGTATAGAATTGAACCTGGTGAAGTCGGTCCCGCTCAAACTCGGTAAAACGGTCTTTAAAGCCGTTAATGCGGAGGGGGAATCGGGAACATCGCAAATTCGCGACTGGCAGCGTCAATCGCTGAGCACGTTAAACAGCGAGATTGATCAGCGGACAGAGGCTTACAGCCGTGAAATCAACGAAGCGAAAAGCGATCTGCTTGGAAGCCACGGTCAAGGCGGCAGCATCAGACAACAATTTGCCGATCATACGGATCAAGCGAAACAGCATGCTGACGAGCAGCTGGAGCTTGCAGCCGGAAATCTACTGGATGGTCTGTTAAACCCGCAGGGGACGGCTGGGATTTTGCCAGATGAACATTAATCCAACCAAATTATAATGAAGAGGAGAAGATGACAAATGGTATTGAAATCTTTGAAAAGCAAAATTGCAGTAGGTGTAATCGGGGTTAGTTTGGTAGCAGGTATGAGTACTGTATTTGCGGGTGTTGATGCGGGGGCTCAATTCAGCAGCTGGTATCATGGTCTGTTCGTGAGCACATCAGGTCAGGTGCAAGCTGGAATTACTGCCGATTACGCTAAAAAAGTCGGTCAATATACAGGAGAATACAATAGCTTGAAAACCAGCTCCAAGCAAGAGATCAAGAATGAAGTAGGTACCAAAACAACTTCTGCAGAAACTGCGATCAATGATTATAAAGATGCTTATGTCGGACAAATCAACACGGCAAAAGATAACATTAACGTTGCCGGTGATTTCAATACATTCGCTGAAACAGTAAACCACGGTGTAGACATCACGGCAGGCCAATTGTCTAAGGCTGCTCAAAACGATTTGAAGAATACGTTGAATGCACAAGGCAAACAAAGCGTTACGGATGTCAACAAACAAGTTACTCAGAAAAAAGATTCTGCAACAGCAGATTTGACGGCTAAGATTAATGCAGCTAAGGACGACATTCAGGAATTGGTAAATGAACAATCGGCTGTAGCTGACCAAGCGATCCGCGCTCATATCGACGCTCAAATTGCAGCGCTTGAAAAAACGATCTCCGACTACGCTGCTCAATTGGTTAAAGAGAATAAGGATGATATTGACGCTGAAGGTGATAAAGTACAGGATGCAGCAATCGCCGAACTGGACGCTATCGCTGGTTCTATTAATAAGAAATAATGAACCAATCCGGGGCATTCCTGAGGAAGCCCCGGATTTACCCCATTAACCTATTTTGTTTTATCTTACCTATCTGCCCATCAACGTTATCTTAAAGGAGGGCCTTGCCAAAATGAAAAGATCACGCAAAACGGTCCTGTCAGGTCGCAAACAAACCAAACAACGGATTTTGATCGGAATTGTTTCTCTAAGCGCTTTGATTGCCGTAACCACAAGTTTGTCTTTTGCCGATGTGGATTTGAAGGGCAAAGTCAAGGCTTGGGCCGATCAGACGGCAGACAGCGCGATTTCGGATCTGGATCTGGCGATTCATTCCGAAACTGAAGAGCAGAAAGCTCGCTTGGAGGAAGAATTGCGACAAAAATTGGATGAACAGGCTGATGAACTCCAAACCTATACGGAGGAACAGAAGGAGCAGCGTATTCAGCAAATCCAAGACTACGTGGATCAACTGATTGCAAATGCAAACTATTCCAGCGCTGATGACCAAGCGCAAATGGCTGCCAAACTGCAAACGATTGTGGACAGCGCCATTGAGGCTATCAATAATTTGGACTCGAGTTATGTGCCGCCGCAGCTGAGTTATGAACCGCCGGCCTCGCCTGTGCCTACAGCGACGCCGGAACCGTCTGCAGATCCGGAAGCATCTGCCAATCCGGAGCCATCTGAAACGCCGCAGCCGACAGAGGAACCTCAAGGTGAAGATTCCCAGCCGGTGCCATCGGAACAGCCGAATCCTTCTTCCTCTCCTGATCTGGCTGCGACTCCAACGCCGGTACCATCGGAACAGGGCGAACCGTCTGCTTCCCCCGAACCGACCCCAACACCGTCTCCGGTGACGGAGTCATCTGGTCCGGCAGAACCTTCAGCATCTCTTGAACCGGCGCGAACACCGGAACCAGCCTCTACACCGGTGGCTGCCCCTACACCGAACCCGACACAGGCCCCATCGGGCCTGGTAAACCCGTCCGGATCTCCAGCTCCGGACTCAAATCCAGTCCAGGCATAGGGCAATTCAGCGCCTGGACAATATGAACCAGCCAGCCGCTAAAATTTCTGGCCGGGGGTTTCTTTTTTATTAACCGACAAGAAGGGAGATACACATGGACAAGGGAGCAGCTGGCATTGCCGGAACCATCACGGGACCCGAGCAGGCCCGGACAAGTAAAAAATCGGAGGTATGGGGCTGGGTAAGATTTATTATCTACCTGGGAATTGCCTATTTCCTCATCACACACATCATCGGGTTGAGCCGGGTATCGGGGCACTCCATGCAGCCCTCCCTTAACAACAGTGATATTTTATTAATCAACAGATTGTCCGTTTATACGGGGAGCCCCCATTATGGGGATGTTGTTGTGGTCAAGAGCCATAAATTGTCTTATGAATTAATCAAAAGGGTTATCGGCGTTGAAGGGGACCGGGTCGCCATTCAGGACGGCGTTGTTTACAAGAACGGTCAGCCGCTTCCGGAGCTTTACACCGCAGGTGTGCCTGATGACATGCCAGAGGTGCTGGTCGGTGAGAACGAAGTATTCGTAATGGGGGATAACCGGACACCAGGGGAAAGCCTGGACAGCAGAAGCAGTGAGCTGGGGCTTATAGAGAAGAAAGAAATCAAGGGTTATGCGCTAATGAAGCTGATTCCCTGGTCGGCGATAGCCAAACCGCTTAAACATATGTCGGAATAACCCGGGCAATGGAAAAAAGGTCAGATCGGCAAGCCGACTGACCTTTTTGTGTACATTTCATTCCGGATTACAGGGCAGAGCTTGCTCTTGCCTCGTTTAAACGAGGATGTTCTCCCGAAGTCCTTTATTGTGATAATATAAAGCCGCTTTGGTACGGTCAGGCAAGTCCAGCTTGGCTAAGATCTGACTGACGTGCTTCTTTACGGTGTAATCGGTAATAAAGAGGCGTGAGGCGATCTCCTTGTTGGATAACCCTTCGCTCAGCATCTGCAGCACCTCGGTCTCTTTAGGGGTCAGATGACTGTCGTTCTTCTGGAACCCTTCCAGGAGCTTGGCCTCCACAAGTTCATAATCATAATATTTACGCCCGCGACCCACCATTCCGACAGCAAACAGCAGTTCTTCAGGCTGAGCTTCCTTAGGAATTATACCTTCTACGCCAAGCATAATAGCCTGCTGGATCTCGGAAGGCTTCATGCTTGAAGTCAGATAAATAAAACGGCAGTCGGCACCTTCATATTTCAGCTTGTCTATGACATCAAGTCCGCTTTGCTGATTAATCCGGTTGTTCATAATGCAGATATGAGGATCCAATCTCTTAATCAGTTCAAGAGCCTCTTTGCGGTCTGCGGCTTCACCACATACTTCAATGTTCGGTTCTCCTTCCAGAATCGAGGTGATGCCTCTTCTAACTAGCTGATAAGGATCGACGACAATAACCTGTATGGGCATGATCAGGGCGAAACTCCTTTCCTATTACAAAAGTCTGTTGGAATCATCAAGTAACAATACGGTCCTATGAAAAAAGAACTATATAGAGTATAACTCGATCTTCCAATTTCCTTCAATAATAGAAGTTGTCGTCTTATGTAGAATAGCTGTTGTTCTTCGTAAAAAAATAGCCGGCACCTCCCATTGTGGATCAAACCGGTGCAAAAAACGCCAATGCTGTCAGCATCGGCGTTGAATTTAGGGATTACGATCGGCATGAACAGCTTTATTCCAGATTAGCATGGTTGCCATACATACGAGTGCCTTCCAGACCTTTCTGCTCCATAATTCTCAAGATGACGGCGTCATAGAAGACCAGCAGCGTCTGCTCAAACAAAGAACCCATCGGCTGAACCGTCCGGGTTTCGGACATCTGATCCTGCCGGCTCCGGTCTTTAACGGCACCGGGAAGTTTAACGGCCAGGTCGCAGATTGAACCAAGGGAAGACGCCGGATTAATCGTAACAACTGCCACGGAAGCTTTAGCCGTTTTCGCTTTGTTCGCCATCTGGACCAGGCTGGCGGTTTCGCCGGAACCTGAACCGATAACGAGCAGATCCCGTTCCGTAATTCCCGGCGTGATCGTTTCGCCTACCACATAAGCGGGGATCCCCGCATGCATCAGGCGCATGGCGAAGGCCCGGCCCATCAGTCCTGAGCGGCCCGCTCCGGCCAGGAAAACCTGCTCCGCGCCCAGCACCTTATCGGCCAGCTCTGCAATGGCGCTGTCAGCAATCAGCTGTGCGGATTGCTCCAGTTCGCTGGCGATCAGCCGGGCCAATTGAGAAGAGGCGCTCATGGTTACGCCTGCTTCACGAGCTTTTGAATTTCCGCTGCAGCTGCTTTACGGTCATCCGCGCCGGTGATGCCGCCGCCCACGATCACCAGATCCGGTCCAGCGCTGACGACCTCAGCAATGGTATCCAGCTTGATGCCGCCGGCGATAGCTGTTTTGGCTTGTTTAACCACGCTTTTGATTGTGCGCAGGTCTTCAAACGAGTTCATGCCTGCAGCCTGGTGGTCATAACCGGAATGTACACAGATGTAGTCGACGCCAAGTGCGTCTACTTCTTTGGCGCGTTCGGCCAGGTTTTTCACATTGATCATGTCTACGAGAATACGTGCGCCTTGTTTTTTCGCTTCCGCTACTGCGCCGCTGATGGTCAAATCGTCGGATACGCCGAGGATCGTAACGATGCCCGCTCCGGCTTCGGCCGCTTTCATAACCTCGTATCCGCCTGCATCCATTACCTTAAGGTCAGCCAGAACCGTCAAGTTAGGGAAAGCTTCTTTAACCGCCTTAACGGCGTGCAGACCTTCATTAATAATAACGGGAGTCCCGATTTCCACGATATCGATATATTCCGCTACCTCGGCTACAACTTCCTTCGCGCCTGTAATATCCACTAAATCGAGTGCCAATTGAAGTTCCATTTTATACATTCGCTCCTTTAATTCATGAGTAGATCCTAGCCGCCGTTATCGTTCCCAAAGTATAAAACCTGCATGCGGCCGGATAGGGTTATTATTATCGATCAGAATCTTTTTCGAAAGTAGGCACTTTGCCGTCAGGTAGGCACCTCCAGGTGACTAATGGCGGTTTTTAAGGCAGGTAGAAGCGCTTTTGTTATTCACTGAATCCCAGTATTGGCGCATTAGTTTCCTTTCGTATGCTAGGTGCTGGATTGAAACTAACTGAAAATGATATACTAAGAACAGGAGGTGTCGAATTTGGCGAATGAGCTGAAAGAACGGATCAATCTCAAGGAAATCAACTGCGAGAAAGAACTGACGCTTGCCGTTATAGGCGGGAAGTGGAAATTGATCATATTATGGCATCTTGGTCTTGAAGGCACCAAACGGTTCGGTGAACTGAAGAAGCTGATCCCTAACATTACGCAAAAAATGCTGACCAACCAGCTTCGTGAGCTGGAGGAAGACAAACTGATCAGCCGCAGGGTGTATCCGGAGGTGCCGCCTCGCGTGGAATACTCCATGACCGAATACGGCATCAGCCTTATGCCGGTGCTCAAGTCGATGTACGAATGGGGCAAACACTACGGTGAAGCCGTAGTCTGGAATGAATGTCCGGAGAAGGAAGCTGACAAGCAATCCGCAGAGCCTGCGCTCGCTGTTAGCGAATAATTGCGGGCGGCGGCTCGGCTTTTTAACAAAATTAAAACCTCCAACTCCACTAATACAGTGGTTTTGGAGGTTTTTTTCGTTCTGATTTCGGGGCTCATCTGAATTCGAATGGGCCCTTTTGAGACGGCCTGGCTGATTTGATCAGAGCAACTCACTCATAGATTCGCTCCTGGTTCCGACCTGCCCAGTCCCGTGTCTTCCCGTTCTGTGTGGCGACGGGTTAGTCTCAGTCGGCGGTATCTCCGCCGGCTTCTTCGCCGTACCACAGCTGGCGGAAGCTGTCGCTGGTCGCCAGCAGCTGCTCCGCCGTGCCCGAGGCTTCGATCGTGCCGTTCTTCAGCACGATGATTCGGTCGGCGTGAGCCAGCGCGGCTTTGCGGTGCGAGACGACGAGGCAGGTGGCCTCGCCGCGCTCGCGGAACAGCCGCTCCCAAAGCTTGCGCTCCGTCTCGACGTCCAGCGCACTGGACAGGTCGTCGAAGACGTACAGCTCAGCGTCGCGGACAAGCATGCGCGCGGCCGCGGTACGCTGAGCCTGACCGCCGGACAGCTTGACGCCGCGCGGTCCGACCATGGTGTCGAGCCCGTGCTCCAGCCGGGCGACGTCTTCCTCGAGGACGGCGGCATGCAGCGCGCCGGCCAGGCTGCTCTGCTCGGGAGGCAGGCCGAGCAGGATGTTATCGCGCAGCTTGTCGCTGTACAGCCGCGGGATTTGCGCCGTGTAGGCACTCTGCGGCGGCACAAAGAAGTCTGCCGGCTTCTCTACTCGCCGGCCGTTCCAGCGGATCTCCCCGCTGCTTGCCGGCAGCAGGCCGAGCAGGGTGCGGAGCAGCGTTGTTTTGCCGGAACCGATCATTCCGGTGATGACCGTAAATGAGCCCCGCTCCAGCTCCAGATTAATGCCTTGAATCCCCCGGCCGGTCTCGGGATACTTATAACTCAACCCGCGGGCCTCCAGCTTTTGGAGCGGACCCGCTTGAAGGCCGGACGTGTCAAGGGCTGAGGCAGCCGTTATCAAGCCGTCCGCCGCCGGGGAATAGGCCGCCGAGGCGGACGCCTCCGCAGCGGAAGACCCCGCATCCCAGCCGGAGCGTCTTGTCGTCTTGCCTGCCCCCTTATCCAAGTCGGTTTGTCTCGCCGTTTTTTCTGTCTCCGCATCCAAGACGGTGCGGCTTGCCTTCTTACCCGTCTTCCCGGCTTTATTTTGGCCGCTTCGGCGTTCGCCCCAGTTTCGGCCCGGCTTGCCAACCCCGATATAAGCCGCAGCAGTCAGCAGGGAAGCAGGCGCTCCCTGGATCATGGTTACCAAGCGTTTAAAGCTGACGGTCATCTGTTTATAGAACGTCATGAAGTTCCCCAGATTGGAGATCAGCTGCGTTACGAACGTCAGATAATACACAAACAACGATAAATCGCCGACACTGAAAGTGCCGCTGCGCATCTTGTAGCCGGCCAGCACGAGAATGACGCCGGTGCCCAGGTTTACGGAGTTGGTGAATACCGAAGACAAGGCTTCGGTGATCAGCTTATCCTTCACCATCGTTTGGCGGCGGCGGTCGCTCAGCTCTACAAACCGCCGTACAACTCGCGATTCCGCTCCGGCAACCTGAATGGCCTGCACGTTGGAGAACATTTCACTGATCGAGCTGGTGACTCTTGCCGTGGCTTCGCGGCTTGCCGCACGATACTTCTGTATGCGCGCTGTGGCGATCTGGGCGGCCGCTACGACCAACACCAGCGGCACAAACACAAATAACGTCATCTGCGCATCGATGGAGATCAGGATATATCCGGCCACAATCGCGAAGCCGACCAGTCCAAGGGAGTCCACCGACCAGCTGATCGCTTCCTCCGTCTGGTCGATGTCGTCCCGGAAGTTGCTGATTGCTTCACCCGGTGAACAAGGAATTGCCCTTGCCCCCGGTTCATTCAGCACATGGGCCAGCATATTGCGGCGAAGCAGCATACTCGTCCTGAACCGGAAGTGGACATCCGTCAGGAAGCCGAGGGCAATAATGGCTATCCGGGCTAAAGCAGCGCCGATGAGCAGGGACGCCAGCGCCCATACGCCATAGCCCAGCTGGGTGTGGCTCTCAAGCTGGTCAAAATATTTCTTGGTGATCAGGCCAGGAATCAGCAGTGACATGTGAATCAGCGTCCAGGCCACCAGATTGGCCAAGTAGAGAACCGGGTGCAGTGAAAGCAATCTAATGAAAAAATGCCGAGGCTTCACGCGAGCACCTCCTCAAGTCCGACAGCCAGCATCCGGCTGAAGCGGGAATTTGGATCTTCCGCCAGCTCCTTGCGGGAGCCCTCCTCCAGCATCCGGCCGTCCTCGAGAATCAGGATCCGGTCAGCCCGCTGCACAGTAGACAGCCTGTGCGCAATAATGATACAGGTTCTCTGTTCGAGAAGCTTGGTAATGGCCGCCTCGATCCGGCTTTCCGTAAGCGGATCAAGCCGGGAGGATGCTTCGTCCAGAATAACGAGCCCCGGGTCGGTCAGAAATACCCGGGCAAAGGCCAGCAGCTGGGCTTCCCCGGCAGACAGGCTGCCGCCGCCGGAAGCAAGCTGCGAATCGAGCCCCTCCGGCATTCCTTTAAACCAGTCTCCGAGACCGACTTCTTCAAGGACCGCCAGGATTCGGTCATCACTAATCCGGTCATCGAACAACGTCAGATTGTCGCGTACCGTTCCTTCCATGATTTCAATATTCTGCGTCACCATCGCCACTGAGCTGCGCAGCTCATGCAGCTTGCACGCACGGATGTCGGTGCCGCCAAGCTCAATCGCGCCTTGCTGCGGGTCATAGAAGCGCAGTAGCATCCGGGCGAGCGTTGTTTTGCCGCTTCCCGTGCGCCCGAGGAGCCCCAGCGTTTGCCCCGGCTCCAGCTTCACATTCAGCTGTTGCAGGGTTGGTGTTTCCTCCGGCTCGTAAGCAAAGCTGAGATTGCGGATATTCAGGGAGAGAGGACCTTTAGGCAAAGGGGCTCCCGGCCCGTCCATAATCGCAGGTTCCGTTGCCAGCAGGCTCTGCACCCGAACGAGACTGGCGTCGGCTTTCTGCAAATCCTCAAGCTGGGTCCGAATCTGTTCAATCGGTTTGGCGAGCAGCTCCGTATAATAGAAGACCAGATAAATGCCGCCGATCGAAAGCTCGCCCTGCTTCCAGAGCACCGCGCAGACGATAAACGCTGCGGCGTTGCCGAACGCAAATACAAAGATGGTCGTTCCCCACATGAGGAAGAAACCGAAGAAAGCACGGACACGAACAGGCAGCATCCGGCGCGTCAGGTCATAATAACGCCCCAGGACATAACCGGCTGCGCCGTTGGCGCGCGTATCCTCGGTGCCTTCCAGGTGCTCGCCGATAAAGCCGTAGAATTCGGCGTTCAGCGCCTGCCACTTTGTCCAGACCGGTACGGCGAATTTCCGGATCCACTGGATCAGGAAGATCGCACCGATCACAAAGGCGGTCATAACAACGCCGACCCAAAGATTTTCCCGGAACAGCAGAATCAGAATGCCGAGCATCAGCATGGCGTTGCCTGCCATATGTATAATGAAACTCGAGAAGAAGTTAGCCAGCGAGTTCACATCTCCGTCGACCCTTTCGATCAGGGAACCGGAGGTTTGGGTTTTATGGAAGGACATGTCGAGAGACAAGCAATGCTCCGCCAGATCGGCGCGCAGCTTGTTGGTGGTTCTCCAGCCCAGATTCTCACTGAAATAAGCGGCGCAGACCGAAACGATCTGCTGGATCAGCGAGAAGCCGATAAATAAGAAAGCTGCAACGTACAGCGGCCTTAGGCTGCCCGTACCTTGGGCATTATCAATGAAATAACGGATAATCTGCGGATTCACGAGCTGCAGGGCAATGGAAGTCAATAATAAAACAGTAAGTCCGATCATTAATTTACGCTGAGGCAGTACGTATCTGCCTAAGATCGTACGGTATTTTCCCAATTTGGGCCTTCGTGCCGTTTCTCCTGCTGTCAGTTCCCCGGACATAATAAGAACACTCCTTTCGCAATGGTAAATGTATCCTGTTCCCGGCAATGAGTCAATGCCCAGAATCATTATAAAAGTCTGGTCGGGGCCTGCGGCAAACCGCATCCCTAAGCCCTTTCTATATCCTATATGGAAACATATGTTCCTTCAAGGTGTATAGAGATATTTTTCCCCAATCGGCTGGATAGGTATGATATGTTTAGGGAGGTATAACTACAATTAATCTAAAATTACTTTAACTATTCATAAGATAGGGAAGCTGTTAAATGAATATCGCTTTGGATATGAAAACGGTCTTTACGCTTGTTGTCCTTGGTCATTTATGCACGATGATTCTGATTTCCGCCTACCGGAGACATTTCGCTCAAGACTCGGCGATTTATCTGTTCAGCATGTCCAAATGGCTTCAAGCGGCCGTATGGGGATTATCGGTGTTTCGCTTTACCCTGCCGGGTATACTCGGCATTGCCTTGCCCAATCTGATCCTGTTTATAGCTGCAGGACTTGAATTGAGCGCGGTGTTGAAGGTGATAGGCGGAATGGACCTGCGCGTCAAGCGATATATGATCCTGTTAATGGGAGTCAGTCTGTTTGGCTATCTCCTGATCTTTTTCGTTTATAACACAGAGTGGCTCAGGATTTGTTTCTCATCCCTTATGCTTTCGTTGTTTATGGCCTATCCGGTTTACCGGCTGGCCGGGGACAAGCAGGCTTCGGCGCTAAAGAAGACTTTAAGTGTTATGTATGGCATCCTCTGCATAACACTGCTGGTCCGGGCCGTGCTTGCGGTCAAAATGGTCGACCAAATGAGCTTGTATTCGGAAGCTAATTTGTACCAGCTTGCTTCGTATTTCTCTATTTTCTTCATGATGCTGGTCGGCAATATCGGGTTTATTCTGCTTTCCAAAGAGCAGGCGGACGAGAGGCTTCTGCAGCTGGCGAGTTATGACGACTTGACCGGTGCGCTGAATCGCAGAACCTTTATAGAGAGAGCCGAGCAATGCATTGAAGAGCTGGCTGAAAGCCGGCTGCCGGTCTCTTTTATTTTGTTTGATATCGACCATTACAAGAGGATTAATGACACTTACGGCCATGAAGTGGGAGATCGTGTTCTTCGGGACATGACGGGAGCGGCGAAGCGCTTATTGGAGGACCGGGGAATACTGGGCAGATATGGGGGCGATGAGTTTGCCATCCTGCTTCCCGGCCTGAACGTTCAGGAATCGGATGCTTTGGCCGAATGGCTGAGATCTCTCCTTGCTGCGGAGGGCACTTCCGAACCTTTTATTCCTTACACGGTCAGCATGGGGATCGTAACGGTTACGGCCACCAAACAATTTGCTGTTTTGGAACTGTATAAACTGAGCGATCAAGCGCTGTATGAAGCCAAACGAAAGGGGCGCAACCGGGTGGAGCGAAACGGGATATTTCCTGCGGAGATTTGAGGAAAAAAGATAAAGCCTGCCTCTCAACCGAGGCAGGCTTTTAACATTTTAACATCTTAACATCTTTAAATGAGCAAGACGAGTCCTATTTAGTTTAAGAATAAGTCCTGTTTAGGGTGAATACGGATCCTGTGAAACGCGGACTTAACCCATTGCCGGAGCAGGCTGCTGAACCGGTTCGTTAGACGGTTCATGATCGACCAGCGAATAGCGCTCCCACGCCCGGCTGCGCCAGCGGAAATACATAATGACGGCGCGCGTCCATTCGTCCGCCGCAATCGCGAGCCAAATGCCCGCCAGTCCCAGATGCAGCTGGAAGACCAGCAGATAACCGAGCGGCAGCGACATGCAGACCATAGAGAGCAGGCCCATGTAGACCGGGAACTTGGCGTCGCCGGCAGCCCGCAGGGAGTTGATGATGACGATGTTGACCGTACGTCCCGTTTCAAGAATCAGGCTGAGCAGCAGCACCTGAGAGCCCAGTCTGACAATCGCCAGATCATCGGTGAACAGATGGAACAGGGGAATGCGGAACGCGATGATGATCAAATCGACGACCACGGTCGCGGCAAGCGCCCACTTGACGCTCTGGAAGACCCGGGTGTACGCATCCTGCTGGCGTCTGGAGCCTACATAATGGCCTACCACAATCGCTGTTCCCATCCCGATGGCCATGCTGAACAGATAGATATAAGAAGAGATATTAACGGCATATTGACGTGTAGCCATCGCTTCCGCGCCGAGATAAGTGACGTATAGGGTGAAGATCAGCTGACAGATTTGATAGACGATGCTCTCAAAAGCGGAAGGAATGCCGATTTTGAGAATTTTCGAAATATACTGCTTCGACAGTTTCAAATAATAGTTGAACCGGACGCGAACCTCCATGACCCTGTACATCAGCCAGAAGAAAATAATCAGGCAGACCAGGCGGCTGAACACGGTCGAAATCGCCGCGCCCTGAACGCCCATGGCGGAGAAACCCAAGTGCCCGTAAATCAGGACATAATTGCCTGCTACGTGAATCACATTCATCAGCAGCGAAACAATCATCGTCTGCTTTGTGAACCCATGCGTACGAATCGTAGCGGCCAGCGCATTGATCAGCGCCTGCAGGAAAATACCGCCGCCTACGATCTGAATATAGGATACGGCATAATCCAGAATGGGGCCGTGGACGTTCAGCAGCTGCAGCATCATTTTGCCGGAAAGCAGGAAGACTGCGCTGAGCACGAGACCGACAGCCAGGTTGATCGTAACGGCATTGCCGGTGACTCTGGCGGCTTCGCTTAATTTTTTTGAACCGAGATATTGGGCCACCACGATGGCTGCCCCGTTGCCGATAACCTCCAGCACGAGGATCGCGATCGAAATGATCTGGTTGGCAGCGCCAACACCTGCGACTGCATTATCAGAAACCGAGCTGATCATAAACGTATCCACGCTGCCCATCAGCATAAACAGAAACAATTCCAGAAAGATAGGCCATGTTAAATGGAACATATGAAATTGTTTCTTACCGGCGGTTGACGAATTTTCTTCCAAGGTCGTGCTTTCCAAGTTGTCACCTTCCAGAAACCTAAATTTAGTTGAATCTATTCCCTTAAATCATGAGCGACGACACTTTGATCTGACAACACTTCGATCTACTTATAAACAAACGTATATTAGCATAGTTCTTATGTAATTACAGCAATTAAAATGTAAAATAATGAAATCCTCTAAAATTTTCTGGAAGTTATCCGATCGCCTTGTTTTTTTCGGAAAAAGGGAAGAACCCGTACCTCGGATCAAGTCCCTTTTTAGGCAGGTTGCTTAAAAAAGGTTTCTCGAACCGAAGTCGGGTTCCGCTTGCTGCACATTAATTGCCGAACAGCTTTTCGGCGTCGTCCAGCGCCATATCCTGTCCCATAGCCGAGTAATCCAGCCATTTCTGGCCGTCGAGGACATAGACGTTGTTGTTTTTGACGGCTTTGAGATTTTTCCAGAGCGGGTTGGACTCCAGCGCGTCAAAGTTAGCTTTGGCTGTGCTGCCGACGCTGATAATCACGAAGATCGCATCGGCGTCAAAATCCGGAAGTACTTCCTGCGAGATCGTCTCGTAGGCTTTGTTGATTTTCTCTACACCGTTGGCCGGGTTCAGCTTTAACTCTTCGAACATGATCGGGCCCATCGGGTGGCCGACACCCATCACGCGAAGTTCCTTCGCAGTGGAACGAATGGCCATGACTTTGGCATCCGGGCCAAGTTTGGCATGGATCAGTCCGCTGACTTTCTCCGCTTTGTCGGCATACTGCTGGATGAAGTCGGCAGCCTGCTGCTCGCGGCCGGCATGTTTGGCGATTTCGGTCAGCTGCTCCTGCCAGGTTCCTTCGGCTGTGTTGACGGTGAGAGTCGGCGCGATCTTTTCAAATTTGGAAATGTCTTGGCCGGAATAATTCTCATCCAGGAAAATCACGTCAGGCTTGGAGGCGAGAATCGCTTCCATGTCCGGGTCGCTGACCGTGCCGTATTTGGCGGCTCCCTGCAGCAGGTCCTTCACATGCGGGAGAAAATCCTTCACATCGCCCCCGATAACAGAGCCGACAGGCGTCAAGCCGATCGCCAGCAGATCGTTGGTGATGTGGATCGAAATCGAAGCGATTCTTGCATCCGGATGGCTCTGCAGAATTTCGTCTGCTTTGGAAGACGTGGACGAGCTGCCGGAAGCGTTGGAAGCATCGGACGAAGCGGTATTCGCCGCGGCGGTACTGCTGCCTGTATTTGTACTAGAAGCGTTTGATCCGTTAGAAGCGTTGCTGCCGCAAGCGGACAGCACCATAACCAGGGTTAGAATCAACAACGGGGTAAGCCTTTTTAATTTAAGCACTCAAATTCCCTCCAGCATTCAATCCATAATTTTTCATTCATTCTTCGTCATTAACATTCGTCATTTATCATTTGCTTCTCATCAGAAGTGTAAAAAACAAAGGCGCCCCTATAACGGCAACCACCACGCCCGCCGGAACGGCATTGGGGGCAAAGATCGACCGGCCTACCGTATCGGCGGCCAGCAGGATCAGCATGCCGGTCAATGCCGACAAGGGCAGCGAATGGCGGTGCATCGGCCCGGCCAGTCTCCGGGCGATATGCGGCGCCAGCAGCCCGATGAAGCCTATGCCGCCGGCCATCGATACGCTGGCGCAGGACAGGGCCACGGCAGCGGCGAGCAGAATCAGCCGGTTCTGCGTCACCTTGCCGCCGATGCTGACGGCCGTGTCGTCTCCTAAAGTGAATACGTCCAGCATTTTTGACCTTGCATAGACATAAGGGAGGAGCAGGGCAATCCATGGCAGCAGCGCCAGCACATTGATCCAGTCCCGTCCCCAGACGCTCCCGGCCAGCCAGGAGGCGGCGAAAGCGTAAGTGTCAGGGTCGAGCCGAAGACCCAGAAACAAGGTCACGGCGCTGAAACCGGCCTCTATGGCGATGCCGACCAGAATCAGGCGGATCGGGACAAGCCCTTTGTGCCGGTCATAAGCCAGCCCGACAACCATCAGCGCAATCAGCAGCCCCCCGGCAAAGGTGAAGAGCGGAATGATCAGGGCGGAAGGCCCTTCCAGTGTCCGGAAGAAGGACACAAAGATCATCAGCCCGAAGGCTGCTCCCGCATGCAGCCCCAGAATGCCCGGATCGGCCAGCGCATTGCGGGACACCCCTTGAAGGACGGCCCCTGCGACGCCCAAACCAGCGCCGGCCAGCAGGGTAACAACAATCCGGGGAAGCCGGTATGTAAACAGAACCAGTTGATCCTGCGGTGAACCATAGCCAAGCAGGGTCAATCCGAGCTGCCGGGGAGACAGCCGGATTGTACCTGTATTTACGCTGATAACGAATACCACGATTACGGCCAGCAGCAGAAGCAGGCCAAACCGTTTCGCCCTTGCTCCCCGATTCCCGTTAGATGGAAGCAGCATCAAAGCGACCTCCCTTCCTTACGGGCTAAATACAAGAAGAACGGAACCCCAACGAGCGCCACCATGGCGCCTATGGCGAATTCACGCGGCGGGCTCACCATTCTGGAGGCGATGTCCGCCAGTTCCAGCAGCGTACCGCCGAGCAATGCGGACATAGGAATGACCAGCCGATAGTCAACGCTGACCAGCCTTCTGGCCACATGTGGGGCTACCAGGCCGACGAATCCGACCGCTCCGGCTACGGAAACGGAGCTTCCTGCAAGCAGGACGGCCGCCGTCATAGCCAGAACGCGGATTCGGCCGGCGTGCACGCCCAAGTTAACCGCCGATTCATCGCCAAGCGAAAGGAAAGTAATAGATCTTCCCATCGACACGGACCACGCCAGGGTGACGATGACAATAGGGGCCAGCAGCTTGAGGTGAGACCACCTGACGCCTGCTACTCCGCCGGCATACCAGAAAGCAAGATCCTGACTGAGCCCGTAATAGATAGCCACCCCGGTGCTGAAGGAATGAAGCAGAGCGGCCGCAACAGCTCCGGCAATGGTCAGCTTCAGGGAAGACAATCCCCCCGGGGTAGCCGAACCCAGCATAACGATGAACAGGGTGGCTAGAGCGGCCCCGGCGAAGGACAGCAGGATCAGACTGAAATAAGATAAGCTGGGCAGAAAAGCAAATGCCAAAGCTACTACGAAAGCGGCCCCGGCGTTTACGCCGAGAATGCCGGTATCCGCAAGCGGATTCCGCGTGACTCCCTGCATCAAGGCTCCGGCGGCGCCAAAGGCCATGCCGGTTACAGCCGCACCAAGGGCCCTTGGCAGGCGGAGGTTCCGGATAATCTGATGCGCTTCATCATCGGCATCAAAGCGGAAGATGGCGGCCCAGACCTCTGGAAGGGGAATGCTTTTGGCTCCATATGACACGGCAAGCAGAATAGCAAGCAGCAGCCCGGCGGCAGCCGCGGGCAGCCATAATGCGCGCCTTAAGTTTTTACTGGAACGGTTTAATGGTCGGGACATCGCATGTTCTCCAGTTAAGATTGATAATCATTATCAATGAATAATTATAATGGCCCCATAACTCCCGTACATGACATTATCCAAGGTAGAAAGCATGGACAAATCCAAGATGGGAGAGGAGCCCGTTACGATTTATAGCCGGATCGACCTGAATGCCCATCCCAAGGCTCAGGACATCCGGGCATTTAATTATCGTTTTGAGGATTCTCATATCACGACTAACTTTGCCGAAGTCACTTTTGAGAGTCAGTTTACGACTCCATCTGAAACAAGCAGTCGATAAGCCTGCTCCAGCTGCCAAGTAACGGCGTAAGGGGCATAAGGCTTCCATTTCGGCCAGGAAATAAAGCGGACCCGGCCTGCCCGTACGGCGGGATGGGCCGCCCAGGCAGCATGTTCCCGGTTCAGCCGTTCCATGCGGGCTTGTTCTTCGGTGTTTGAGACAGCAATCAGCAGGTAATCTGCTTCATAAAAGCCGATTTCGTGCTCAGGCAGGGCAGTCCAGTTGAAATGGGTCCCTGGCGGATAAGGTTCCGTCTGCCGGGCAATTCGCTCCGGCGGAGTAAGCTGAAGCGAGCGGTAGAAGACATGGCCGATATTCCGCATGCCGTACATACGGAGTCCGGTTGTCCGAACGACGCAGATGGCAACCGAAGCCTGTCCGATGCGGCGTTTCAGCGCCTTCCGAAGCTCCTCGGACCTCTGCTCATGACGTTCGATCCACTGACTGGCCTCGTCTTCGCGTCCGGTAAGCCCGGCAATGACAGACAAATGAGTATACAGGTCCTGGGTGGCCCAAGGGATGGAAATGACGGGCGCAAGATCATTGACATGCTCCATCGCTTGAGCGCGCACATTGTCTTTGCACAAAATGAGGTCCGGCTTCAGCTCCTTAAAAATCCTGCGGCGCACCTCCCACGGATCGGCAGCATGCTCCGGCAAATCGAGCTCCGGCGCCTCCATCGGGAGTCCCGGATAGGTTTGCGCAGCGACCGGGTTCAGCCCCAGCGTATACAAATGATCGGTGTAAGGAGCGGAGAGGGACACGATGCGGAAATCCTTCTTTTTCAAATAAAGGGTCGGTGCAAGTCCGGTCGTCCTCTTGAATCTGCGGCTGAAATAGAACTCGTCCTCATATCCGATTTCGTAAGCGACTTCACGTACGGATTTATCCGTCTGCAGCAGCAGCTCTTTAGCCTTGTTCATCCGCAGGCGGGTCAGGTATTCGACCGGGGTTAATTCCATCGTCTGCTTGAACAGCTGCGTGTAATAAGACGGGTGAAGCTGCACCAGCTCGGCGAGCTTGTCCACCCGGATATCCTGGGCATAATGCTGCTGCATGAAGAGAATGGAGGACTTCAGTTTGGCCAGCGTATCCTCCATGTCCGCTTCGGCTTCATTCTCCGCAGACAGCAGAAAATCAAGCAGGCTGTACAGCTGCTGCTGGGCCAGAAGGCGGCTCCGTCCAGCCGGACCGGCGGCGGGCATATCTTTGCCGGACCTCATGGCACTAAACAGCCTTTTAAAGCGTTTCTTGCCTATAGCATGCTGGCGTACACCGGGGAAATCCAGCACCCGTTCATAGGAACGGTAAGACAGCGAGCTTTCGGCCAGCCGGTAAAGATCGAAGGCCGTCCAATTATATTCTGCTTTCTGATCTGCCGCCGAATAGGAGGCCAGGGCAATCCTGCTGCCGGGAGCAAATACATATAAAGTTTCATCCTCGAGGGGGAACTGCTCGCCGTCCACAGTTAAACAGGCCTGCCCCGGGGAGGAGACGTATAGAATTGTATGATGAGCCAGCGGCTCGGACGAAGCCGCCCAGGGCGGTATATCGTTGCTGGAGCGGACTTCTTTAATTTCGATCAAAGTATGCTGGAGGAAATCATGTTCGGGTTTGGAAGTGTTCATGGACTATTCGCTCCTTTAATTCCTGAAGAAACTCATTCTGCTCATCTTCATCCTTATGGGGACTGGAGCGTATCACCCCTATCTTACAACAGAAGAATATTTTAGGGAATTCAGTGTCCTTTGGGATCGGAATGTAATCGGCTAAAGTGGGTAATTCCGCACATATTCCCCATAGAATCACCCCTATTTATGGAAGTGTTTCCGAATTATGATCTCCATGCAGCACTAATTCATCCAAAAGGGGGGAGGGAAGCGTACGTGGTTCTGTGATATCGCTTACACAAGAGACAGAAAGGAACAAAACGTCTGGAAACAAGAGGTAATCACAACAGGGATGTCAAGTATTCATTCTAATCTTTCTTGATGAAGGGAGAATGTCATTCGTGAAAAGCCAGAGACGTTTCTTCGCTTGGATATGCCTCGTAACGATGCTCGCAGGAACGTTCTTCACCTCCTTTGGAGGGACTCAACCCGTACATGCGGCGGGCGGACCCAATTTAGCGGCGGGCAAACCCGTCTCGGAATCCGGGCATGCCGATGTGTATGCGGCGTCCAACATCACGGACGGGAACGCAGGGACTTATTGGGAAAGCTCCAATAATGCCTTTCCGCAATGGGCCCAGGTGGACCTCGGCAGCGCAGCAACGGTTGACCAGGTTGTGCTGAAGCTGCCATCCGGATGGGAAAGCCGCACGCAAACCTTGTCCGTACAAGGAAGCACAAATGGAACCAGCTTCTCGAATCTAAAGGCATCAGCGGGTTATACGTTTGACCCGAATACCGGAAATACTGTAACCATTGATTTCCCTGCAGCCAGTGCCCGTTACGTGCGGATTCTCGTGATCGCCAATACAGGCTGGCCGGCCGGGCAAATCGCCGAGCTGGAAGTGTACGGCACCTCTTCTCCGTCTGCACCTTCGGTTATTCCGGGCAAGATCGAAGCGGAAAATTATAACGCGATGAACGGCATCCAAACCGAACCGACGTCCGATACCGGCGGCGGCCTTAATGTGGGCTGGATCAATGCCGGCGACTGGATGGACTATAGCGTGAACGTGCAAAGCGCGGGCGCTTATACCGTAGAATACCGGGTAGCCAGCAATTCGGGCAGCGGTGAAATTCAGCTCCAGTCCGGCGGGACGACATTGGCCACTACCGCGGTGCCAAACACCGGCGGCTGGCAGAACTGGCAGACCGTTACCGCTAACGTAACGCTTAACGCGGGACCACAAACGCTTCGCGTCTATGCCAGCGGATTTGATTTCAATATCAATTGGATCAACTTTGCTCCTGGCAGCGCGGCGGATAACCAGGCCCCTACGGCTCCGTCCAACCTGGCCTTCACGCAGCCCGCGCCAGGCACAATCAGCCTCACCTGGAATGCGTCCACCGATAATGTAGGCGTCACCGGATACGATATCTACGCGAACAATCAGCTTCGCGGCAGTGTAAACGGTTCGACTGTCACTTTTTCCGATACGCAGCCAGCCAGCTTGACGGTAACCTATTATGTAATCGCCAAGGATGCCGCAGGCAATGCTTCTGCGCCGAGCAACTCCGTGACACGGAACGGTTCAGGCGGGGAAAGCGGATCGAACCTTGCAATCGGCAAAACCATTTCGGCTTCTTCTTCCACGTTTACTTTTGTGGCGGCTAATGCCAACGATAACGATGTGAATACCTATTGGGAAGGCAGTGGTCAGCCAAGCACACTTACGGTAGATCTGGGCGCCAACGCCAATATCACCTCGGTTGTGCTCAAGCTGAATCCGGCCAGCGCATGGGCCACGCGCACACAAACGATTCAGGTGCTTGGGCATGATCAAAACTCGGCTGCCTTCACCAATTTGGTCTCCGCCGCCTCCTATACGTTTAATCCTGCTTCGCAAAATACGGTAACGATTCCCGTAAATGCAACGGCAAGCAGCCTGCAGCTTCGGTTCACAGCCAACTCGGGAGCACCGGGCGGGCAAGTTGCCGAATTCCAGATCTTTGGCACACCGGCCCCTAACCCGGACTTGACGGTAACCGGCGCTTCCTGGTCTCCGGCTTCACCAATTGAAACGAACGCCATTACGCTTAACGCTGTCGTCCGGAATATCGGCAGCGCCTCCTCTGCCGCAACGAATGTAAACTTCTATCTCGGGACCACTCTGGCCGGCACGGCTTCCGTCGGTGCGCTTGCACCTGGAGCTTCCGCCAATGTCTCTGCGAATATCGGCGCGAAAGATGCCGGCTCCTATGCGGTGACTGCCAAGGTCGACGAGAGCAATACTGTCATTGAAACGAATGATTCGAACAACAGCTATACGAATCCTTCGCAGCTTGTCGTAGGCCAGGTGCAAAGTGCTGACCTGATCGGGACGACGTCCTGGACGCCCGACAATCCAAGCGCGGGAAATACTGTTACCTTCACCGTGAATCTCAAAAACCAAGGGAATATCGCCTCCGCAAGCGGCGCCCACGCTATTACAGTAGTGTTGAAGAACGCCGCAGGAGCCACCTTGCAAACCTTTAACGGCACTTATAACGGAAGTTTGGCTGCAGGTGCGTCAGCAAACGTAACGATAGGAACCTGGACGGCGGTTAACGGCAGCTACACCGTTACGACAACAATTGCGCCGGATGCCAACGAAGCTGCGGTCAAACAGGCGAATAACACCAGCACCTCCAGCCTGTATTCCGGCCGGGGCGCAAATATGCCGTTCACCATCCTGGAAGCGGAGTCCTCCTCGAACAATACCAACGGAACGAAGCTGGCTCCAAACTTTACGCCGGGCGATTTTGCCGGTGAAGCTTCCGGCCGTTCAGCCGTCTATCTCGATGCCACCGGTGAATACGTGGAATTTACGCTGACTTCGCCGGCTAATGCGTTTGTGCTGCGTAATGCCGTTGCCGAAAATACCACCGGTACGGTAAGCATTTATGCTAACGGGGTGGATAAAGGCAACTTTAAGGTGACCTCCAAGTTCTCTTACCTGTACGCAACGCCTTCGACGCTTGGACGCCTGGGGTATGACAACTCCGGCTCCAAGGCCTACTGGCTGTACGAAGATTCACAGCTGATGCTGGATCAGGTGTATCCGGCCGGCACAAAAATCAAGATTCAAAAGGACGCCGGGGACGTTCCATGGATTTATGTGGACATGATCGAGACGGAGAACGTTGCCCCGCCTGCCTCCAACCCGGATCCGAGCAAATATGTTCAGGTTTCGGCTTCCAAATCCATCGAGCAGGCGCTGAACGAGTTCCGCCAGGACACGTCAAAGAAAGGTATCTTTATTCCTGCCGGGGAATGGACGATCTCGTCCAAAATTTTCTTGTACGGCCGTGCTACTGAAATTATCGGCGCAGGCCCGTGGTACACCAAACTGATGGCCCCGCAGGATCAGACGAATACGGACGTCGGGTTTAATATAAGCTCCGCCGCGAACGGCTCTACGATCAGGGATTTGTCCGCATGGGGCAACTATATCTACCGGCAGGACGGACCGGGCAAGTTCATTGACGGCAATGGCATGCAGAACGTGACAATCGAGAATATCTGGGCCGAGCATTTCGTCTGTCTGTATTGGGGCGTGAACTCCTCCCACAATACATTCAAGAACAACCGGATCAAGAATATGTTTGCGGACGGCATCAACATGACCAACGGCTCGTCCTACAACATCATCGACAACAACTATGCCCGCGCTACCGGCGATGACTCTTTCGCCCTGTTCAGCGCCATTGATGCGGGAGGTTCCTACAACGTAGGCAACAAGTACACCAACCTGACTGCCACCAACGTAAGACGCGCCGCAGCTTTTGCCGTTTACGGCGGCCAAGATAACCTGTTCCAGAACCTGTACGGCGCGGATACGCTCACTTATCCGGGCCTCACCGTCAGCAGCCTCAGCTTCGGGTACAACACGCTGGGATTCGGCTCTATCGACACCGTCATCGACGGGGTTACGCTGGATCGTACCGGCGGCGACTTCTGGACCAGTGTTGGAGCCGACGATAAGATCAACGATTATCAGAACTTCGGGGCCATTTGGCTCTACGGCGGCGACAGGGACTTCAAGAACATCCTGGTGAAAAACGTCGACATCAACAACCCGGTTTACTTCGGTTTGATGTTCCAATCCAAATCGCCGGAGAATCTGCCGATGCAGAATATCCGTCTGGAGAACATCACGATCAATAACCCGACCCGGTACGGCATCAAGCTGGTTGCCAAAGCCGAAGACGGGCAGGGACCGGTGGTAGGCGGAGCCAGCTTCACCAATGTCAAAGTCAACAACCCGGGCATTGCAGCCATTTACGGCGAAAACAAATCCCCGAACTTCACCGTCAACCGGGTATCCGGGAATAACTGGTAATCGAAGTCACGGGAAGGCACATCCTCAAGCACATCCAAGAAATATAAAACTTATCCAAGCATAGCAAAACAAAGGACACCCGTGAGGGTGTCCTTTGTTCGTATCTTTTTGAGCAGCTTCTATACCTCAGGATTTTGTTCAAAACGCTGGATGATTTCCAGCATGACTTGAACGGCTTTTTCCATATTGTCTACCGAAATGTATTCAAATTTGCCGTGGTAGTTCTCGCCGCCGGTGAACACATTCGGGGTAGGCAGTCCCATATAGGACAGCTGGGAGCCGTCGGTGCCGCCGCGGATCGGCTTGACGATCGGCTTGATGCCCAGCGACTCCATTGCCTGGTAAGCGATGTCGACGATGCCTTTTACAGGCTCGATTTTATCCTTCATGTTGTAATACTGGTCATGCAGGTCAAGCGTGATACGCTCGGAGCCGTATTTGGCTTTAAGCTCGTCTACAACCTTGGTCAAATAAGCTTTTTTGTTCTCGAATTCCTGGCGGTCAAAATCGCGGATGATGTATTGGACCTTCGTCTGCTCCGTATCGCCCGTGATGCCCAGCAGGTGATAGAAGCCTTCGTAGCCTTCGGTGAACTCAGGAGCCTGTTCAGCCGGAAGCTTTTGCTGGAGCTCCATGGCGATTTTGATGGAGTTGACCATTTTATTTTTCGCCGTACCCGGGTGTACGTTGGTGCCTTTAATGGTAATTTTGGCGCCGGCAGCGTTAAAGCTTTCATATTCCAGCTCGCCGAGCGGGCCGCCATCCATTGTGTAGGCGTATTTCGCGCCAAAAGCGGCTACGTCGAATTTGTGCGGCCCGCGGCCGATTTCCTCGTCCGGAGTGAAGGCTACGCGGATTTTGCCGTGTTTGATCTCCGGGTGCTGGATCAGGTAATCCATCGCCGTCATGATTTCGGCCACGCCGGCTTTATTGTCCGCGCCGAGCAGCGTAGTGCCGTCCGTGGTAATCAGCGTGTGGCCTTTATAGCTTGGCAGCTCCGGGAAATCCTTGGCGGACAAAACAACATTCAGCTCTTGGTTCAGGACAATATCGTTCCCGTCGTAATTCTCGATAATCTGCGGATTAACGCCTGCTCCCGTAAAATCAGTTGCCGTATCCACATGTGCGAGGAAACCGATGACCGGGACTTCCTTGTCCGTGTTGGCCGGCAGGGTGGCCATGACGTAGCCGTTGTCGTCCATCGTCACTTCGGCCATGCCGATCGCTTTCAGCTCGTCCACCAGCTGGCGGGCCAGCGTCAGCTGCCCGGGCGTGGAGGGGCAGGTTTCGCTTTCCTCATTGGATTGCGTGTCTACTTTCACATAGGAAATAAAACGTT
The DNA here is from genome assembly GCF_002240225.1 of Paenibacillus physcomitrellae. Classification (NCBI taxonomy): domain Bacteria; kingdom Bacillati; phylum Bacillota; class Bacilli; order Caryophanales; family Paenibacillaceae; genus Paenibacillus; species Paenibacillus physcomitrellae. Next base: position 3,438,111 of record NZ_CP022584.1, read on the forward strand.
TCACCATTTCTTCTCTCAAGTAAGTCAGCTCCTTCGAAACTTCGATACTCCTATTATTGCGCTTATTGAAACAATTGGCAAAATCAAAGCAGTGGAAAGACCAGGCACATACTGGCCAAACCGTGCGGAAACCACGCGTCGAATGGTGTATAATTCAGTATCATTCCTGACGAATGTTGGGTAAAATATAGAAATGATTAAAGAGACAAGGGAGGCTGTTATGGGAGAGAACGCCATTATCCGCTTCGATCAGGTGACCAAGCAGTACGATCAGGACGAGCCTGTGCTGAAGGAAGTCAGCTTCGAGATAGAACGCGGTAAATTTTATACGCTGCTTGGGCCGTCCGGCTGCGGCAAAACGACGATCCTGCGTCTGATCGCAGGTTTTATTGAACCCTCACAGGGATCGATTTATTTGAACGGTGTTAAAATCAACAAAGTTCCGCCGAACGAGCGGCAGGTCAACACGGTTTTTCAGGACTATGCTTTGTTTCCCCATTTGAATGTTTATGAGAACGTGGCTTTCGGGCTGCGCATCAAGAAGATGAAGAACGACGTGATTTCGGAGAAGGTCAGCGAAGCGCTGCGCCTGGTGAACCTGGAGGGCTACGAGAAGCGCCAGATCACGGAAATGTCCGGCGGACAAAGACAGCGCGTCGCCATTGCCCGGGCGATCGTGAATGAGCCCGAGGTCTTGCTGTTGGACGAGCCATTGTCGGCGCTTGACCTGAAGCTTAGAACCGAGATGCAGTACGTGCTGCGCGAGCTGCAGCAGCGGCTGGGCATCACGTTTATTTTCGTTACGCATGACCAGGAGGAAGCGCTGGCGATGTCGGACGAAATTTTTGTCATGAACCAGGGCGTGATCCAGCAGAGTGGGACGCCAAACGATATTTACGATGAGCCGATCAACCGGTTTGTCGCGGATTTCGTGGGTGAATCCAATATCGTGCCTGCGGTGATGATCGAAGATAATCTGGTGGAATTCAACGGCCGGCGGTTTGAATGCGTGGATCAGGGGCTGCGCCCGAACGAGAACGTGGAGATCGTGATCCGTCCGGAGGACCTTGAAATTACTGCGCTGGAGCAGGGCAAGCTGCGCGTCAAGGTGGACACCCAGCTGTTCCGCGGAGTTCATTACGAGATCAGCTGTTACGATGAATCCGGCCAGGAATGGCTGGTGCATTCCACCAAACGGGCGGAGCCGGGCAGTATGATCGGCCTCCAGTTCGAACCGGAAGCGATCCATGTCATGAGATTCGGAGAAACCGAAGAAGAGTTCGACAAACGCCTGGAATCCTATGAGGTATCCGGCCATGTCACGTAGCTCCCGCGGATTGTACCTCATCCCTTATTATTTGTGGATGGTGCTGTTTGTCGCCCTGCCCGTGGTTCTGGTCGCGTATTATTCGCTGTTTGACATTGAAGGGCATTTCACCTTGTCCAACTATGCGAGCTTTTTTACGCCCGTTTATTTGCGGATGACGCTAAGCTCGTTCTGGTATGCGCTGCTGATTACGTTTTTCTCGCTGCTGGTCGCATATCCGGCCGCTTATGCGCTTACGCGGACCAAACATAAGCAGCTGTGGCTGCTGCTGATCATTTTGCCGACCTGGATCAACCTGCTGCTGAAGGCTTATGCCTTCATCGGCATCTTTGGCACTTACGGGCCGGTGAATTCGCTGTTTAAAGCCATAGGTCTCGGCGAACATCAAATTTTGTTTAATGATTTTAGTTTTGTGTTTGTGTCCGTTTATATTTTTATTCCGTTTATGATCATGCCGATTTTTAACGCCCTGGAGGACATTAACCCGACGCTGATCGCGGCTTCCCGCGATCTGGGGGCGTCGAGCTTTGTCACGCTGCGGCGGGTGATTTTTCCGCTGACGTTGTCCGGCGTCCGTTCCGGCTGTATGGCCGTCTTTATTCCGGCTTTGTCCCTCTTTATGCTGACCCGGCTTATTGCAGGCAACAAGGTGATCACGCTGGGCACGGCTATTGAACAGCATTTCCTTGTGACGCAGGATTGGGGCATGGGCTCGACGGTAGCCGTCTTCCTGATTCTGATTATGGCGGTGCTAATGCCGGTGCTTGGCGGCGGAAGAGAGGTGCGGAAATGACTGAGAAAAACAAGCTCGGCAAGGTTTATCTGTTTATCGTGTTTGTGGTGCTGTATGCGCCGATCTTCTATCTGATGTATTACTCCTTCAACAGCGGCGGCAATATGCACGGCTTTGAAGGGTTTACGCTCGAATGGTACAGCGAGGTCTTTCATGACACCCGCCTTATCATCATCGTGATCAATACGCTGGTCATTGCGCTGCTGTCCTCTGCGATCGCTACGATCATCGGGATTGTGGGTGCTTTGGCCATTGACCGGATTCGCCGGAAACGGGTGAAAAATACAATCCTGTCGCTCAACAACGTGCTGATCGTCAGTCCTGACGTCATCATTGGCGCCTCGTTCCTGATTCTGTTTACGATCGCCGGGATCAAGCTGGGCTTTACCTCGGTGCTGCTGTCGCATATCGCGTTCAGCGTGCCGATTGCCGTGCTGATGATCCTGCCGCGTCTGCAGGAGATGAGCCCGACGCTGGTGGATGCTGCGCGCGACCTCGGCGCAAGCAGCCGGGACGTGCTGATGAAGGTCATTTTGCCGTTTATCAGCCCGGCGATTTTGTCCGGATTTTTTATGGCGCTTACGTATTCCCTGGACGATTTTGCGGTGACGTTCTTCGTGACCGGCAGCGGGTACTCGACCCTCTCTGTGGAAATTTATTCGCGGGCCCGGGCGGGCGTGTCTTTGTCGATCAACGCGCTCTCCACACTGATCTTCCTGCTGACCGTAATCCTTGTTGTCGGCTACTATTGGGTGTCCAGGAGCAGCATGCGCAACCGCAGCAAAGAACCTGCCGCTGAATTGGGGGTGCCTGAATGAAACAGCTGACCCGTATTTTTGCAGTCGTGTTAATCGTGGCATTCGGCTTGATGGCGCTTGCCGCCAAGCTCAACTCCAGTCAAGGGTACTCCGGCTCCAACACGCTTACGATTTATAACTGGGGTGATTACATCGACCCTGACCTGATTACGAGGTTTGAACAAGAAACCGGAATCACCGTTATCTATCAAACGTTCGACTCCAACGAGGCCATGCTGACCAAAATCGAGCAGGGCGGAACGACATTTGATATCGCGGTGCCGTCCGATTATGCCATCGACAAAATGAAGGAGGAAAACCTCCTTCTCCCGATCGACCACAATAAAATCCCGAATTTGTCCAAAATCGATCCGCGATTCTTGAACCTCGATTTTGATCCGGACAATCAATATTCGGTGCCTTATTTCTGGGGCACGGTCGGTATTGTCTACAACCCGGAGCTGACCAAGGGCATCGAGTTCACCAGCTGGAACGATCTTTGGAATCCGGAGCTCAAGAACAACGTGCTGCTGACCGACGGGGCGCGTGAAATCATGGGCATGTCCCTGAACAGCCTGGGTTATTCTCTGAACGATACGAACGAGGACCATCTCCAGGAAGCGCTGCGCAAGCTGGAAAAGCTTTCGCCGAACGTCAAAGCGATCGTCGGCGACGAGATCAAAATGCTGCTCGCGAACGGCGAAGCCGGGGCGGGCGTCGTCTTCTCCGGCGATGCTGCGGAAATCATGGACGAGAACGACACGCTGGATTACGTGGTTCCGGAGGAAGGCTCCAACCTTTGGTTCGACAATATGGTCATTCCGAAGACAGCCAAAAATCTTGATGGCGCGCACAAGTTCATCAACTTCATGCTGGAGCCGGACGTAGCGGCGCAGAACGCCGAATACGTGGGCTACGCAACGCCGAACCAGGACGCGCTGAAGCTTCTCCCCGAGGACATTTCCGGGGACATCCGGTTCTATCCTCCTTCCGAGGTGACAAGCCACTTGGAGGTTTACAAGAACCTGGGCAAACGCATGCTTGGCCATTATAACGAGCTGTTCCTGGAGTTTAAAATGCATAAAGGATAAAGGGGTATAAATGGAATTTAAAATTTCTTTCAAAGTGCATCGTTTTATATTCCATTTATATTCCCAGAAAGGAAGGATAGGGTGAAAGACAAGCTGGCCCGTCTCCGCATCGTCCGGTTCCTGATGGCTGCCTTTCAGACCAAAACCGTCCGGATCTTGATCCCTGTCTTGATCTTTGGTTTAGTGGTCTGGGCCGGGCAGCATGAATTAAAGAAAGTCCGTCTTGGCGTCATGGTGGCCGAGCTGAGACGAATATCGCCCGGAGCGCTGGCTGAAATTTTTATCCTCGCGCTTGTTTCCGTGGCGGTGATGTCGTGTTACGACTTTGTGATCCGGCGTCAGTTCCGCTTTCAGGTAAGCGCCGGAAGAACTTTCCGGTATTCCTGGATCTCGAACACCTTCAACAACCTGCTTGGTTTCGCCGGCTTGACCGGGGCGGGTGTCAGGACGCTGCTGTATAAGAAGAGCGGCGTGCCGATGGCGTCGATCACGGCCGGAGTGGTATTTTTATCACCGGTTGTGCTAAACGGACTTTCCGTCATGGCTTGGCTCGAAATCTTCGGCCTATTTGAAGCCAAAGCGCTGCTGCACGAGCATAAATGGATCAACCTGGCCGTATGGGTCATCGCGCTTTACCTGCCCTTGTTTGTTGCTCTGCAGCGGACGAAGCTGTTTGCGAAGTGGTTCCATAAACAGGGCAAGGATTTGTTTCCCTGGCGGACAATTCTGGAAGCCATCGGGGCTTCTTTTGTGGAATGGCTGTTTGCCGGGTTGACGTTCTCCCTGATCGCACATTATGTGCTGGGGGGCGTTACGTGGCGGGAAATGCTTGGTTTGTACACGGTCGCCGCGGTCGGGGGCATTTTGAGCATGGCGCCGGGAGGCGTCGGGGCTTTCGACCTGACCGTGCTGCTTGGCACGAAACTGATGGGTTTTCCGGCTGAAAGGGCCTTGACGGTCATCGTGCTGTTCCGATTTTTCTATTACATCATCCCTTGGTGCATCGGTCTGATTCTTTCGATCTTCGAGCTGGGCTTTCGGGGACGGAAATCCAGTCCCGAGGAGGAGGAACGGCAGCTGCTTGAGGTTCCGCTTACCTATTGGCAGAAGCTGTGGGGCTGGCCGGGACAGTTTCGGTTTCTGAGCGATCTGGGCGTATGGGCGCTTGGCAAACTGGTGCTGCTCAGCGGCCTGATCCTGCTGTTGTCCGCAGCGACGCCGGGGCTGCTGTACCGTATTCGGATGTCGCAGGAAATCTTGTCTATGCCGGTTATGCACCTGTCGCACCAGCTTTCCGTTATTGTCGGTTTTGTACTGGTGGTGCTTTCCCGCGGCATTTCGCTCCGGGTGCGGCAGGCTTACGTCTGGACCAGCATCATGCTGCTGGCCGGCGCGGTGTTTACGTTTACGAAAGCTTTTGATTACGAGGAAGCCGTCTTTCTGCTGCTGGTTGCGCTGATGCTCTGGATCTCCCGGGGACGTTTCTACCGCAGCGGAGCGCCAATCATCCGCCGGTCCGTGGTGTTATGGCTGGTGATCTCCGTGGTCATTGCCTTTATTTATTACTGGCTTGGCAGCCATATTCATTACAGCTTCTTTAAGCATCTGCATTTGAAGGAGCCGTTGATCGGCCGGATGCCGTCCCGGGCTTATGCGGTGAATACGCTGATCGGACTCGTCGGCGCCTGGATTTTGCTGATCCTCATGTTCTCGCTGCGTCCAAACAGCCTACGGGTTAAGGGGGCGACTTCGGAGGATTTGGACCGGCTTCGTGAATTTCTGTTGGACAACAAGGGGAATGCCTTGACCCACATGCTGTTTCTGGGCGATAAAAGCTTTTATTGGGCGCAAGATGGCCGGGTACTGCTTCCTTATTCCAAAGTGCGGGATAAACTGGTGGTGCTGGGTGATCCGCTTGGAAAATTAGAGCTGGTATCCGCCGCCATTGCGGAATTCCAGCATTATGCCGATCTTTACGGCTTGTCGGCCGTATTTTACCAGGTTACGCCGGCCTATCTGCCCCTTTACCATGACAATGGCTGCCGGTTCTTCAAGCTGGGGGAAGAAGCGCTGATTCATGTAGATGATTTCTCGCTAGCCGGCCGGAGGAACGCAGATTTGCGCAGCGTCCGAAATCGCTTTGAACGGGAAGGCTATACTTTTGAGGTTGCAAATCCTCCGTATGGGGACAAACTCCTGGAGGAGCTGAAAGGGATCTCCGATGCCTGGTTGAAAGGCCGCCAGGAGAAAGGTTTCTCGCTGGGCTGGTTTGAACCGGCTTACCTCCAGGAAGCGCCGCTGGCGCTGCTGAAGAATCCGGAAGGCTCTGTCATTGCCTTCGCTTCGATTGCCCCTTCCTATGATGGGAGAGAGACGGTATCGATTGACCTGATGCGGCACAGCCCAGGCGTACCGAACGGCACGATGGACAACCTGTTCGTACGGCTGCTGGAATGGTCTAAGGAGAATGACTACAAGGTATTTAATCTGGGAAATGCACCCCTGTCCAGCGTAGGACAGAAGGATAGGGCACTGCGCGAGGAGCGGCTGGCCCGTCTTGTGTTCCAGCACGGTGGCCACTGGTATGGCTTTAAGGGCCTTCGGAAATACAAGGAGAAGTTTAATCCACAATGGGAACCGCGGTATCTCGCTTACCCTGCGTCCGCATATTTGTCGGTGCTGACGCTCGATTTGGTGCGGCTTGTTTCACGTAAAGTAAAACGGATATAATTTATTAGGAATTTGGGTTGCCTGACGGATTCAGGCAGAACCTCGACTAAGGAGAGAATGGATTTTGCAAGAAAAAGCGGGATATAAAACAATTGCACTTGATATTGCTGGAAGAATTGTCAGAGGGGAATTCCCTTTGAATAGCAAGATTTCAGGCCGCTCCTTACTAGCCAGCCACTATCATGTATCTCCTGAAACTATCCGTAAGGCCGTCGCTTTGCTTAAAGATGAGAACATCGTGTCCGTCTCCCAGGGCAAGGAGATCATTGTCCTTTCGGACCAGAAAGCTCTTGAATACACGATTCGCAATAACCAATTAAAGACTGCCCATTCGTTAAAGAGGGATCTGCAGCAGCTGCTTGAAGAGAAGCAACAAATGGACCGGAAGTTTGAGGAGCTAGTGCACCAAATTATGGAGGCGTCAGACAGGCTCCAGAATTTGAAGCCTTACCAACCCGTTGAAATCAAAATTCAAGAGCATTCTCATGTCGTAGGGAAGACGATTGGCAACCTGCAATTTTGGCAAAACACAGGGGCAACCATCATTGCCTTGCGCAGAGGCACCGAAATTACGATATCCCCAGGACCGCATGTGGTGCTCAGAGAAAATGACATCATCATAGCCGTCGGGGATGACAAAATGAACGAGAGAACGGAACTTTTTATCAATAAAAAAGAGCCAAACCACTAAAGCACGAGTAAAGCGCGAGTAAAGCGCGAGTAAAGCGCGAAGAACCAGATCCAAAGGGATCTGGTTATTTTATGTGCAAACATTACCACTTATTTACATACAATTTATACTATCAAATAAGGTTGTCAGTTAGAAGGGGGTCTGTTATATTAATAGACATACACTTAGGAAAGACCACCAACTCTGAATGCGAGTGTAGAAGGGAGAGTGCCATGCTTAAATTTGAACATGTTACAAAACGGTATCCAAACGGACATATTGCGGTTAAAGACTTGAATTTTGAAATCGCTGCGGGTGAAATTCTGGTTCTGATCGGCCCAAGCGGCTGTGGCAAAACAACAACGATGAAAATGATTAATCGCTTGATTGAGCATACATCCGGGAACATCTTCATTCACGATAAAGATGTCAATCTTCAGAACCCGGATAAGCTCCGCAGAGATGTCGGGTATGTCATTCAACAAGTAGGACTGTTTCCTCATTACACCATCGAAGAGAATATTGGACTGATTCCTCAGCTGAAAGGCTGGGATAAGAAGCGGAAGCATCAGAAAGTTCAAGAAATGCTTCGCCTCGTAGGACTTGCCCCCGAAATTTATGCCTCAAGATACCCCAAACAGTTGTCCGGCGGTCAGCAGCAGCGTGTAGGCGTTGCAAGAGCGTTAGCCGGTGAACCTGACATTATTTTAATGGATGAACCCTTCGGAGCCCTTGATCCGATCACTCGGGAACAACTGCAGGATGAGCTGCTTAGACTTCAGAAAGAAGTCAAGAAAACCATTGTTTTCGTTACCCATGATATGGATGAAGCCCTGAAGCTTGGCGATAAGATTGCTATTATGAAAGACGGGGAGCTGGTGCAATTAGATGCTCCTGAGCAAATTTTAAGTCAGCCAGCCAATGCGTTTGTTGAAGATTTTATTGGGAAGAATAGAATTTTCCAAAACCCCGAATTTATCCCTGTGCATTCCGTCATGCGTGATAATCCTTCCTTTACCTTGCCGGACCGAAATCTGGGCAAAGCGCTTACCTACATGAGGCAGAGAAAGATCGATACTCTTCTTGTCTGCGATTCCAGCAATAAACTGATTGGCATTGCTTCGGCTTACGATGTAGTAGCTGGGCTGGATCACCATGAAACTATCAGCGAAGTTACACATCCGCCGGCGATCGTCTTGGAAGAAACAGCAACCGCCAAAGAAGCGCTGCTGTTAATCGGCGAAGCCCCTTACGGCATCATTCCCGTTGTCGATCATGAAGGCATCATCAAGGGAGTTGTTACCCGGAGCAGCCTGCTTACCGCCTTCACTGCACAATGGTCTGACGGGCAGAAGGAGGTTGGGGCATGAATCAGAAGTCGCTTATGCAGCAAATCATTCAGCAGCTGGACAGCAGATGGCAGGATTTAATATCCGCGCTGTTGATCCATATCGAACTCGTATTTCTTTCCATGATTTTTGCGATTCTTGTAGGCATCTCTTTAGGCATCTGTATTACGCGCGTTCCCCGCCTGAAGGGCATTACGCTGGGGACAGCCGGAATTTTGCAGACGATTCCAAGTCTTGCGCTGTTGGGTTTTATGATTCCACTCTTCGGGATTGGCATGAACACCGCAGTTGCCGCTCTATTCCTTTACTCTTTGCTTCCGATCATCCGAAATACGTATACCGGAATCACCGATGTGGATAAGGCTGTTGTTGAGGCAGCACGGGGGATGGGGATGACGAGCAGGCAGATCCTGTTCCGTGTTCAGCTGCCGCTTGCTATGAGTGTCATTATGGCAGGGGTTCGAACGGCTACGGTCATTAATATCGGTACAGCCACACTGGCTGCATTTATTGGGGCCGGAGGGCTTGGGGAGTTTATTTTCCTCGGCATACAGAGAAATATCGAAGCGCTGACGCTGCTGGGCGCAGTCCCGGCTGCCTTGCTGGCTATCATTATTGATTATTTATTGGGCCTGCTTGAGAAATTAACGACACCAAAAGGACTGAAAGTCTAGTAATCCTTGACTCTAATCATCCTTGATAGTCTTATCTATCTGAAATCGTTTGGAGGAATCACAATGAACCGTATTAATAAAAAGCTATTTAGTTCTTCAGTCATTCTGATGTCTTTAATCCTTATTCTGGCTGCTTGTGGAAGCTCTAAAGATACAGCCGGTGCGAACAGCGGCAAAGAAATTACGATGGGTTCCAAGAACTTCACCGAAAACATACTGGTGGCCGAGATGATGGCTCAGCTGATCGAAGCCAAGACAGACATCAAGGTGAACCGGAAGCTGAATCTGGGAGGTTCCAACGTTGTCTGGACGGCTCTGAAGAATAATGAAATTCAGCTCTATCCCGATTACACAGGAACAGTTGTGGCTAACTACTACCAGGAGAAAACAGGGACGGCGGAGGAAACGCTGGAGCGTGCAAAAGAACTGGTTAAACAGGATAAATTGGTCTTCCTTGACCCGCTTGGCTTTAACAATACGTATACTCTGGCTGTAACCAAAAGTACGGCCGAGAAGTATAATCTGAAGACCTACTCCGATCTTGCCAAAGTATCCCCTGATTTGGTTCTGGGCGTAGAATTTGAATTCCTGGATCGGGACGACGGTTACCCGGGTGTACAAAAGCTGTATAATATGAACTTCAAAACAGCAAAAGGTATGGACCACGGCATCATGTATCAAGCGATCAAAGGCGGAGAAACCGACGTAACGAATGCTTATTCTACGGATGCCCAAATTAAAGCCAATGATCTGGTCATTTTGGAGGATGATAAACAATTTTTCCCGCCGTATTATGCAGCCCCCATCATACGCCAGGACACGCTGGATCAGTATCCGGAGATTGCTGATGTGTTAAAAACGATGAATGATTCCATTACGGAAGAAGATATGCAGGATCTGAACGGGAAAGTGGACATCGAGGGATTAAAGGAAGATCAAGTGGCCCATGATTTCCTTGTCGAGAAGGGCTTGATCGAATCTTAATACGAAATGCCGGTTTCACCTGCAATTAGAATGATAGTTATGAAAAATTAAGGAGCTAAGCGGTCTGTTCTCGCTTAGCTCTTTGGTTTTTGCCATTCATGGCAGTCTTCTTGAGCCACAGGCTCCGGCTTGAGAATCGCTGATAACGGTGCCAGGGAGTTTTCCTAACTGAGATTTAAATAGGACAGACAGCTGTCAGGTTTAAGTCTGTATATTTAAGTAGGCCGAACGGGAGAGTAAGGGAGAAGGAAAGGAGGTCTATAACATGGATATAACTGAAGCTGTTAAACGTTCCGTTCAGATCCGAAACCTTTATCATGAGCTGGAGATTCGGCATCACGGGAACAAATGGAGCATCGAGGAAGATGCCCTAGCCTTTCTGACGGACGCCGGACTAGTGGGGCGCCTGACGATGGCTCAGCAGGAGCGTTGGCCTGCAGGAGCTGATCCCGAGCCGGGATTGGAGCAGAAGCTGGCTGAATGCCTGTGGTGGCTGATCGTGCTGGCCGATCGGATGGATTTGGACTTTGAAGCAGCCGTGGGGAAATTCCTGAAGGATAAGGAGCGGCTTCTAGGCGAGTAAAAAGGGGCATTCTTCCTGTTCTCAGGCAAGAATGCTTCTTTTTTAACGGGATCATAGATAATAAATACAGGGAAAAATCTAGGCGAGACGGTAAAGGAAAGGGGCTCCCCGTCCTGTCTCTGATAAGATCCGAAATATTCTCCGAACTGGGGCACATATTCGATGTCCTTGAAAGATAAGTTATCATTGCCATACTTAGCAAAGACAGAGATACGGGTGGATGAGAGGGCAGTGATCTTTTGAACAACAGGAATTTGCTCAAGCAGGAAAAGCACAAGTATAGCAATTAGTACATACCTGAACTTTCTCTTTCTGAATGGGTTGCCGCGCATCTTCATTCTCCTTTGTCAGGAACACAATAAATTCGAAACAGGCAGGAGGACTTATGAGGATAAGATCCCTGATAATAAGTTAACACAGAAAAATGTGAAGTCCCGCTTAGTTTGTTTATCAAAAGGGAAACGACCTTCAATTGCGGACAACCCCCTTTGTATGCTATAAAAGAGATAGTTTGTGCCCGGACGGCTCGTCCGTCAAGGGCCCTAAAATGGCCGTAAAGGAGCTGCTGCAATCCCATGTCTACTGAAATGAACACGCAGGAAGTTATTAATCTGATCAAAACCAGCAAGAAGAAAACGCCGGTTAAAGTATATCTCAAAGGAAATCTGGATGCTGTATCATTCGGGGAGAACGTGAAGACGTTTATTACCGGCGGCAGCGGCGTTGTATTTGGCGATTGGGCCGATATTCAAGGCGTGCTTGAAGCCAACAGCGCTAATATCGAAGATTATGTTGTGGAAAATGACCGCCGCAACTCCGCGATCCCGCTGCTTGACCTGAAAAACATCAACGCTCGCATCGAGCCGGGCGCTTACATTCGTGAAATGGTCAACATTGGCGACAACGCCGTCATCATGATGGGCGCGGTGATCAACATCGGCGTATCCATCGGCGAAGGCACCATGATCGACATGGGCGCTGTCCTTGGCGGACGCGTACAAGTCGGCAAAATGTGCCACATCGGCGCTGGCACAGTGCTGGCAGGCGTTATCGAGCCGCCGTCCGCACAACCAGTAGTTGTCGAAGACGACGTATTGATCGGGGCTAACGCCGTTGTGCTTGAAGGTGTACGCATTGGCGAAGGTGCTGTCGTAGCCGCTGGCGCCGTCGTGACTGAAAATGTTCCTCCGTTCACCGTAGTTGCCGGTACGCCTGCACGCGTGATCAAACAAGTGGATGACAAAACGAAATCCAAAACGGAAATTTTGGCTGAGCTCCGTACGCTGTAAGCGAACGGCAAGATTTGAACCAGCCCGTCTGCAAACCGGCTAAATCCAAACTTGGAGATGCTTTATAATTAAACAAGCTTAGAAAGCTCGGCGTACACCGCCGGGCTTTCTGTCTACATAAGACAGGGGGAAGACGTTGATGAACCAATGGGTGAAGGACAGAGAGAACATTTTGATCGGCATCCGCCGCGATCTGCACCAAATTCCGGAGCCGGGGTTTGAAGAATTTAAAACCCAGCGGTATCTGCTGAATGTTCTGGCGGGGCTGCCGCAGGAACGGATGGAGATCCGGACGTGGAGAACCGGCATTCTGGTGAAAATCACTGGCACGGGTGCCGAACCGCGCCGCAAATTCGGCTACCGCGCCGATATGGACGGGCTGCCGATCGAAGAGGAGACGGGCTATGAATTCCGCTCGACGCATAAAGGGTATATGCACGCCTGCGGACATGATCTGCACATGACGATCGGCCTGGGCATCGTCACTTATTTTGCGCAAAGCGAGCATGCGATCAGCGATGATCTTATCGTTATCTTCCAGCCTGCCGAAGAGGGGCCGGGCGGGGCGCAGCCGATGCTGGAGAGCGCGGAGCTGGCGGACTGGTTGCCGGACCAGATCGTGGCGCTGCACGTCGCGCCGGAATATCCGGTCGGCACGATTGCGACGCGCCCGGGCATTTTGTTCGCCAATACGTCGGAGCTGTTCATCGACCTGGTCGGCACCGGCGGGCATGCGGCTTATCCGCATAAAGCCAATGACATGGTGGTTGCGGCCTGCCAGCTGGTCGGCCAGCTGCAGACGGTCGTCGCCCGCAACATTGATCCGCTGGATTCGGCCGTCATCACAATCGGGAAGATCGACGGCGGCACGAAGCAGAACATCATCGCCGAACGGGCGCGGCTGGAGGGTACGATCCGCACGTTGTCGGCGGAGTCGATGACGAAGATCAAATCGCGGATCGAGAACCTGGTCTCCGGCATCGAAACCGGCTTTGAATGCCGGGCTGAAATCGACTATGGCGCGAATTACCGCCAGGTCTATAACGAAGCGGAGCTGACGCGGGAGTTCATGGGATGGCTTGAGCAGCGGGAGGACGTTACGCTGTTTGAATGCACGGAAGCGATGACGGGCGAGGATTTCGGTTATTTTCTGGCGGAGATCCCCGGGTTCATGTTCTGGCTGGGCGTAGATACTCCTTACGGGCTGCATCATGCCAAGCTGGAGCCAAAGGAAGAGGCGATTAGCTTGGCGGTTTCGACGGTAGCCGATTATCTGACCTGGAAGTCAGGCCAGCCTGTCTGAAAGGTGTGACTATAATCACAATTTCATAGGGTGTCTTTTCTTACAATGGATTTGTTATTACAAATTTTAAGTATTTAACGAATCCCGTGGAAGGAAGGAACCCTCATGTTAAGTCAGCAAACGATAGAAATTATAAAATCGACCGTTCCGGTCTTGGAAGTTCATGGCCAGACGATTACCTCCGTTTTCTATAAAAGAATGTTCGAAGCCCATCCGGAGCTGCTCCATATATTCAACCAGGCCAACCAGCGGCAGGGCAAACAATCGACCGCACTGGCCGGTGCCGTTTACGCGGCTGCCGCCAACATCGACCGGCTGGAGAATATTTTGCCGGTTGTGAAGCAGATCGCTCAGAAGCACCGGGCGCTGCAGATCAAACCGGAGCATTATCCGATCGTCGGGGAGAATCTGCTTGCCGCGATTAAAGAGGTGCTCGGAGAAGCGGCAACGCCGGAGATTATGGAAGCTTGGAGCCAGGCTTACGGCGTGATTGCCGACGCGTTTATCGGCATTGAAGCCGAGATGTACAAGGAAGCTGAAGAAGCCAAAGGGGGATGGTCCGGCTACCGGGCTTTTGTGGTGGAGCGGAAAGTGAAGGAGAGCGAAGTCATTACTTCTTTTTATCTAAAACCGCAGGACGGCGGCGAGATCGCTTCTTATCTCCCAGGCCAATACATCACCCTGCGCGTGCAGCCGGAAGGCTCGGCTTATACGCATATCCGGCACTACAGCTTGTCTGCGGCTCCAGGCGGAAAGGTCTACCGGATCTCCGTCCGGCGCGAGGAGGCTGGGGAAGGAAAACCGGCGGGCGTTGTATCCAATTACCTGCACGATCAGGTGCGGGAAGGAAACGTTGTTGACGTGAGTGCGCCAGCGGGTGTTTTTACGTTGGACCAGCAGCGGAATACTCCTGTCGTACTGATCAGCGGAGGCGTGGGTTTGACGCCGATGGTGAGCATGCTGGAGACGCTGCTGAAGGAGCAGCCGCACCGTAAAGTTACGTACATTCATACTGCGGAGAACGGAAGTTATCATGCGATGAAGCCGCATGTCGAAGAGCTTGAGGCGGAACACGAACAAATGACTTCTTATATTTGTTATAAAAATCCGCTGGAAGGGGACAGCTGCCATAAAACCGGGTATATCGACGAAACCTGGCTCCGGCAGATGGCCGATCCGGCCGCCGATTTTTATTTCTGCGGACCGGTTACGTTCATGCGCACGGTTTACGCTGCCTTGAATCAAATGGGGATACCGGAAGACCGGATCCATTATGAGTTTTTTGGACCGGCTGCCGAGCTTCAGGAGGCCTGATTTGAGGATTTTGTTTGAGGGTTGGGTTTGAGGGTTTGGTTTAGCCCGCGACGAAATGAATAGGATTTACAGATCGAAATGGAGCTTTCATCACGGATCCCCCTGGACAGAACGTTTTTGCGAAAACGTTTGTTCAGGGGGATTTTTTTGCTTAGGAGAGAAATTAGCGACTTAAGAAACAACGACTTAGGAAAACAACGGCTTAGAAAAACACCGACTTAAAAAATTAACGATTTAAGAAATATCTGTACACCTTCTCCAGCTTCTCCGCCTGCCGGCCTTTCGGGCTTTCCATGCTGCCGAATTCAAACATTTTCACCTTTTTGATGCCTACGAAATTTAATAAAGCTCTTTTCATCAGGATCTTGGGGGCATTGTTCAGGTAAATCAACGGATAACCGGCCGGACCTTTCATGGTGGAAATGCAGACGGCGCTTTTGCCCTTGAGCAGTCCCTCCGGAAAAGGGCCTTTCTTATCCCTGTAGGCGAAATTGGATGCAAACATTTGATCAATATAACCGAGCAGCATGGCCGGAGGGCGGCCCCACCAGATCGGATAAACAAACACGAGCCGGTCCGCCCACGTAATCTGCTGCCTGTATGTTTCAAGGGCCGGGTTGCGGTGCATATCCCTTCTGCGCTGTTCCTCGTTAAAAACAAGCACCGGATTAAACCCTTCGGCATACAAATCCAGCACCTGGACCTCGGTTGAATCTGGATTCTCCTCGCAGCCTTGAAGCACCTTTTGCAGAAATGCATAGCAAAGGCTGTCGTGATTGGGATGCGCATAAATAATTAACGTTTTCATGGATAAAGCAGCCACCTCCATTGTAATAGTTCCTTTGACCAAAGATTGCACTAGAAAAAGCCCATTCCCTAAGGAATGAGCTCTTATTCTAGTCCTGCTCCAGCTTGCCTACGAAACCTTCCAACCGGTCCAGCGCCCGCTCCAGCGCTTCTTGGGCATACGCATAAGAGATGCGGATATAGCCTTCCCCATATTCGGAAAAAGCGCTGCCCGGCACCACGGCCACGCCGGCTTCATCAAGCAGCCTAAGAGCGAAGTCCATGGACTTCAAGCCAAACTTTTCTACCGATACAAAAAGATAAAAGGCCCCTTCCGGCTTCACAAGCGGAAGTCCCATCGCGGTCAGACGGTCGTAGACGTAATCGCGCCGTTCCCGGTAAGCCTCCCGCATCGGCAGTGCGTCGTCATAACCGTTCGTCAGCGCCTCCAGCGCCGCGTATTGGCTGACCGAGCTTGCGCAGGTGACGTTGTACTGGTGCACCTTAATCATATGTTTCGTAATTTCCGCAGGCGCAAAAGTAAAGCCGATCCTCCAGCCCGTCATGGAGTGGGATTTGGATAACCCGTTAATAACAACGGTTTTCCCGCGCATGCCGTTCATGGCAGCAATGGAGTGATGTCCGCCTTCATAGATCAGCTCGCTGTAGATCTCGTCCGAGATGACGAATACTTCTTGTTCGGCCAGCAGCGCCGCAATTTCCTGCAATTCCTCGCGGGCCAAAACCCTGCCCGTAGGGTTGGAGGGATAGCCGAGCACGACGATTTTGGTCCGCGGCGTGAGTTTGGCGGCGATCAGGTCGGCCGTCATTTTAAAGCCTGTGCTTCGTGTATCGACGTATACGGGAACCCCGCCCGACAAGCGGATGAGCGGTTCGTATCCCGGATAAATCGGCCCCTGAAGAATAACCTCGTCCCCCGGACTCAGCAGCGTACGCAGCGCGATATCCAGCGCTTCGCTGGCCCCGTTCGTTACGATCACCTCATCCGCACCGTTGTAGGATAAGCCGTATTTGCGGCGGAGGAAGTCGGCTGCCGCCTCGCGCAGCGCCGGAAGCCCGGCATTTGGCGTATAGACGGTGCGTCCCTCGTCCAGAGCTTGTTTGGCCGCCTCAATAATGTGGGCGGGAGTCGGAAAGTCCGGCTGCCCGATGGTCAGCGACAAGGCACCCGGATATTCCGCAACCTTGTTGGCGATCTGGCGGATGCCGCTGATTTGAATGTCTCGTACGTTAGCGTTGATTAAATGTTCCATAAGTTCTTTAGGCACCTGCCTTTGTCCGTAGTCAAAAAAATCTCTATGACTAGTGTACAACAGGAGAGAGGAGATGGGTATAGGGACGGGCAAACGGGTCTATTCTCCGTCCGCCAACGCCCAAACAGAGACGCTGCCGCCATTTACCTTAAACTCGGCAAAGCCGTCTTCGCCGATTTCGATCTGCTCTTTGCGGTTGCCGGTCAGGTCCGTCCAGACCTCTCCGGCCCGGTTTTTTCCGACGGACATGCGTTTGCTGCCTTCCGCACCGTTCGCTATCAGAACGGCGCAGCCGGAGCCGGGCAGCTCAGGATCGCCCAGGCGGACCCAGCCGATGGTGCTTGGGTGATCGAAATAGTCCTGCTGCTCGCCATAAGCTTTGTTAGCCCGGGCATAGAGCAGGGGATCGAGGGCTTGTTTTTTGCCGGGAAGAGGATTCTCCCCGCCAATGCCGAAATAGTCGCCGTAGAAGACGACCGGATACCCGTCCTTGCGCAGCAGAATGAGCGAGTAAGCACTGGGCTTAAACCAGTCCTGCACCCACGACTCCAGCGACTCGCTCGGCTGTGAATCATGATTGTCTACGAAGGTTACGGCATTTAGCGGATGGGAGGCTACCAGCGTATCCTCGAAGATCGTCCGCAGGTCGAAGTTTTTTCCTGCTGCGGAGGCCGCTTGAAGCTTGTAGTGCAGGGAGACGTCAAACAGGTCGATCTGATAATCGACATTGTCCAGGAACTGCCGGCAGTTGTTCAGATCCGGGTTCCAGAACTCACCGACCATGTAGAAGGTCTCTCCGCGTTTCCCCTTCATGGCGGCGGCAAACTCCCGGATGAAGTTGTGGTTGATATGTTTAATGGCATCCAGACGCAGACCGCCGCAGCCGGTTGTATCCAGCAGCCATTCGCCCCACTTGATCATCTCCTCACGGACAACCGGGTGGTTATAGTCGATATTGGCGAACATCAGGTAATCGTAATTGCCGAATTCGTGCACGACGTTCTGGTTCCAGTCCTTGTTGTCGCCCAGAATCCGGAAGATGCCTTGCCGTTTCTTGCTCTGATCGAAATCGGTCCCGTTAAAATGCTCGAAATTCCAGGTAAAAGGGGAATACTTCCCTTTACGGCCCGGGAACGTAAATCTGGTCCAGCCTTCGATTTCAAAAGGCTCCGAGATGACTTCCGTCCGGTTGTCGGGGTTGACCTCGACGACCTTGAATTTTTCCGTCTCATCGGCTCCGGCCTTATGGTTCATGACGACATCGATATAAACCTCGATTCTGTTCTCTCTGCAGGTCTTGATAGCGTTAATCAGCTGCTCTTTAGTCCCGTATTTGGTTCGGGTCTGGCCTTTCTGGTCAAACTCCCCGAGATCGTATAAATCGTAAACGGCATATCCGGTATCCTCCGGCGTCTGCGCTTTGGTCACCGGGGGAATCCAGACCGAATCAATCCCGCTTTCCTTAAGCTGCGGAGCAAGCTTGGCCAGTCTGTCCCAATGTTTCCCGTCCGCGGGTAAATGCCACTCAAAGAACTGCATAATCGTATGATTTCGTTTCATGATGGACGGCCTCCTTATCTGCATATATCAAAGTTACCCTGCGAGCGGGCCCTTATAACGCTCTTATAATCATGATGCTAAAGAACGGTTTTTTGACCAGACAGTTGAACAATTTCGAACGAAAGATATAGTTATAATATGGACATTCATGCCTTTATTTAACAGGATACGAGGTGACAGAAGAAACGGATGATTGGCAGATTCCGTTTAGATAACAGATGACAGAGACCGAGAAGCCTCAAATGAAAATGTGCATGTTTTGCAAGCAGCTCAAGCCTGTCCAGGATTTCCGCAGACGGACAGGCCGGAGAGCCGGTGCCGGCTCACGCCGCGGCCCCTGCCGCGATTGCCGCGAGCTGCAGCGGAAAGAAGAGAAGGAGCGAAAGCAGCTCGGCGGGCCGGACAGCCAGAAGCTTCAGGAAGCTTCCACGCTGCTCCAGCCCGGCCGGCAGCAGGAACGAAGTCAAATCGGGGTTCCAGATCAAGCTGGGAACGCCCAGTCTTTAACACGGGCCGGACGTGCAGCCGGAGCGAACCGCCCGAATCAGCCTGCCAAGCCGCAAAAGCAAACGAAATCAACAGCGGAATCAGTGTACCAAGCCAAAACTCAATCCAATCCAAAGCCAAACCCCAAGCCAAAGCCAAAAAATAAACAACTCCCGGCAGGTCAACCCGCACAGGAGGATGTTCAGCAGTTAAAGCCGATGCGTTCCGGAATGGTGCGCATGCGGGGGAAAAGCGACAAAGGACGGCGCTGGCAGCAGGAGATTGAGCTGGAACTGGCAAGACTGCTGGTACAGGAGCACGCCGCGGTGATCGTGAACCGTCATACGATCCGCAGGTTGTTTACGAACCGGGAATTCAAACATTTTATCCTCGAAAGAGATCACTACACCTGTCATTTCTGCGGCGGGTATGGGGATACGATCGACCATCTGCTTCCTCGGGCCAAAGGTGGGCATACCACGCCGCTGAACTGCGTATGTGCCTGCAATGCCTGCAATCAGAGTAAAGCCGACCGGGACTTGGAGGACTTTATGTCCTCGGTAGTTGCCCCGCACAAATAAAGCCAAGCCGGAAGCGGGCTCACCTTTTACGGAACTGAAGAACGTACAAGAACCTTTAGCACGCCGCTTTAAAACCGTTAGAACGCTTTAGGTACTTTAAGTTTTAAGTATCTTTGGGTATTCTGCAGCGCGTTCTTCTGTCCTTCCGTAAAATGAGCCCTTTGTCCGGCTTGACTTTTTCATGTTTGTTTCGACAATAATTGTCAAGTCTGGATTCCACGTGGAACATTTTGTCGAAATAGATCGTTTACCTGCTGAACTGCCTTGCTTCACTCTTGATTTGCCTGAGTATGCATCAACCAAATCCGCGTCAAAGGACCGTGTTTGCCGTATACAGGATCTATGTCGGGAACTGGTACACGGCTGATCTCTTCCAGAGCATAAGGTCTGTCATTGGGTTTGCCAGTGCGGGTATTGTACTCCACGCCGTGCGGATAAGCCCCCGTCACCTTGAAGTCGGGGCTGGCGCTGATTTTCTTGTGTCCGGTTCCGGCAGGCAGAACGATGACGTCCCCGGCGTGGAGCTCCAGCTGCTCACCTTGTTCTCCGCCGATTTGCAGCAGGGCTGACCCGCTGATTACACCAAGCACCTCATGCGTATTGCTGTGGTAATGATGATAATCAAACACGCCGTTTGTCCAGCTGCCCCGCCAGTTATGTTTGTTAAACAGCGCTTCGGCTCCCCGCGGATTGCTTTCCATGGCGCCGGTGTAGAGCAGAACCGGAAGATGGGGATGATTCGGAATGATGCCGTCATCCTCGAAGAACAACTTTTTTAATTCAGCTTCAGGCATAACAGCCGCCTCCTGGAGATTAGATGCAATATAAGAAACAAATAAACAGATTGTAAACATTTTTAACGTTTTTGAGACCCGTTTTTTCGGGAGAAAGACTATGATCAAATTAAGAAAAAGAGACCAAATAGCCGTTTGAAATTCTGTCAGATGGTTATTGAAGGATAAATAGTGTGCCGAGTCTATGAAAGGCGCGTAAGAGGGGTGTGGAAGATGTTAAAAAGATTGGGATCGTCGCTGCTGCTGCTTGTGCTGATTGCTGCCGGATTGTCGTTTTTAATGCCTAAGGATGCTGTTGGTGAAGGAAACGCCGCAGGCGCAGTCGCTGCAGCAGCCGCACAAACGCAGGCAGGCTCCCAACCGACCACTTTTACCGCCTATATTCATACGCTTAAACAGCCTGACGGTGCCATCCGTATGGTAGTGGATCCGATCGGCTGGTATCAGGGGGAAGCGGCGAGCGCCGTTTTCAAACAGGAAGATCCGGAAGGTTATGCCGAGCTGGGCGGAGCGCCGGACGATTACTACATTGTGAACCATTCGGAGGATAACGTGGCTTATACGGTAAGTCCTGATGCGGCGGTGCTGATGCAGCTTTATGACCGTGACGGTCATCCGGAGAATGCGGATATTCAGCCAAACGAAGTGATTACGCTGAGCAAATTTATTCAGGTGTTCAACCAAGGCGGGCTGCTGGATCCAGCCATGTTCCCTTATCACATCACTGTTAAAGACGGTAAAGTCATCAAAATCGTTCAGCAGTATATTCCTTAAGGATTCAGATAGACAGGTTAACATTAACATTAGCGTTAGTACGCGTAACAAGCGCAGTAAAAAAGCCGTTCCTCTAAGGGAGCGGCTTTTATGCTGCGTTTATTTTTTGGAAGTGGTATCGGATTCGGTATAACCAACCGGTTTGGCTACCCATTCGTCTGCTTCGGGCTCGATGTCTACACCGTTCTCCATTTTCTTCTGTTCGGCCAGAGAATCGCCTTCTTTATTTGGTTTGTTGCGGATTTCCTCTTCATTAGGTTGACCCATGGTGAAACGCCTCCTTAAGACTTGATGTGGTCTACTTTGTTTATAGTTACCCGTTAGAGGAAATTACAAACATGTTTTTTGGGAAAAATCAGCCCTTCACCGCTCCGGCGGTCATGCCGTCGATGAAGTATTTCTGAAAGGCGATAAAGAGAAGGAAGATCGGCAGAATGGAGAAAAACGAACCGACAATCAGCAGGTCGTAATTGTTGCCATACGGCGTCAGCAGGGTCTTGAGACCGATCGGCAGCGTGTATTTTCCCTCATTACTGAGCACCATAAACGGCCACAGAAAGTTGTTCCAGCTGTTCATCCCGTTGAGAATCGCCATGGCTGCAAAAGACGGCTTCATGATCGGCAGGATCAGCCGGACGTAAATCCCGTATTCGGTTGCTCCGTCCACCCGGCCAGCGGCAATCAGCTCCTTTGGAAGCCCGCTTAAATACTGCCGGAAGAAAAAGATCGTCGCCGCGCTGGCAATGCCGGGCAAGACGATTGCGGAATAGCTGTTCATCAAGCCGATGTTGAAGATGAGCTTGTATAAGGGCAGCAGCAAGATTTCAAACGGAACCATCATGATCAGCAGCACGCAGATGAAGAGGAAGTTTTTGCCGCGGAAATCATAAGCCGAGAAGCCGTAGGCAACCGTGGCGCTGATCAGCAGCGTCAGCACGACCTGAACGACGGTCAGCAGCAGCGAGTTGAAGAACCACGTGAAATAAGCATGGTCTCCGGTGAATAGATAAACGAAGTTGTCCAAGCTCATAACATTCAAATCGAATCGCAGATTAAGCCCATACCGGATCAGCTCTTCGCCCGGCTTGAAGGCGGAGATGGTGACGGCATAGAAAGGCACCAGGACAAAAAAGCAGAGGATGGTAAACAGGACAACCAGGCAGATACGGACGACCCTTTCTTTGCGTGTGACGCTCATAGGCTAATCCTCCTTCTTGAACAGGCCGGTGAACGCGAGCTGCGTCAGATTGATGATCATGGTGATCAGAAGCAGCACGATGCCGACCGCGGCGGCGTAACCGAGGTTGTTCTTCTCTATGCCTTGGCGGTACAGGTAACCGACGATGGTCAGGCCGATATTTTTCGGCGAGTTGTTGCCGTTCCAGAGCATCATGCTTTCAATAAACATGGCAAGTCCGGCATAAATGCTGATTGTCAGCACGTAGATGGTGACTGGCTTCAGCAGCGGCATCGTAATCCGGGTGAACTTCTGGAAGCTGGAGGCTCCGTCGATGGAGGCGGCTTCGTAATAGTCGTCTGGAATGCTTTTGAGGCCGGACAGAAAATAAAGCATGTTCACACCGGTCCACCTCCAGGTGGCAAGGGATAGCAAGGCTATAAAGCCAGTCGTTTGGCCTTTCAGAAATTTGACAGGCTCCAAGCCGAACAGTCCAAGCACGCTGTTGATCAGCGAACCCTCCATTTCCCCGAACATCAGCCGGAAGATCGTGCCTGCCACAACAACGGATGTTAAAGCCGGGAAAAAGAACGAGGATTTGAAGAATTCGCGTCCCCACATCAGCCGGTTGTTGATCAGCACCGCAAACAGCATCGGAAAAGGAATCAGAATGACCAGCGTAAGCACCATATAGACGGCGCTGTTCACAACAGCCTTCAGGAACACGGTGTCGGTCAGCAGCTTGCTGTAGTTATCAAGGCCAACGAAGCTCGAATCCTGCCCCAGCGTGATTTGCTGAAAGCTCATTTGAAAGGAGCTGAGCAGCGGATAAACCCAGAAGATGGCGAACACTAGCACAAAAGGGAGGACGAATACGTAAGGGGCAACCTTTTGGGAATATAAAAATCGTTTAATCATCGCCAAGCAACTCCTTTTTAAACAGAGCCGCCCCGCAGAGGGCAGCTCTCTCAAATTTCCAGGCGGATGGAGGCCTGATGGATTATTTCAATTCCTGTTCGATCTGCTTCTGGGCGTCGTCCAGCGCCTGCTGAATGTCTTTGCCGTCCTCAAAAATTTCGTTCAGCGTCACCGTATTCAGCACGTTGTTGATGGTAGGGGAGGCGGGGACGGATTTGATCAGCTTGATTTCGTCTTTGATTTCATTCAGCACATCAAACGGATTGTTGATGAAATATTTGACGAATTCATTATCGGGGTTGTGGGTCACGTCCTGCATGCTCCATACGTTCATGTTGACAGGATCGAAACCAAGCGTATTCCAGATTTCGATATTGGCATCCTCCGACAGCTTGGCGAAAGCCAGAAAGTCTTTGGCCAGCTGAATATCCTTGGCCGTTTTGGTTACGACTGTACCGGTTCCGCCGCCGCCAACCGATCTGGGCATGCCGGGTTCAATGACCGGAATCGGCGCGATGGCGATCTTGCCGGACAGATCGGACATGTAGTTGGTGTAACGTGACATCATCCAGAGCGGCATGAAGGCGGTCGCATATTTGCCCGAATTAAACTCGCCGTAGGCTTCTTCGGTATCCGGCTGGCCGCCGGCGATTGTGGCGATCACGTTATTGTCCTGGAGATCCTTAAGAATCGTTAAAGCTTTGGCCATTTCCGGTGAATTCACCTTCGGATTGCCTTGTTCATCTGTGAAGTCGGCGCCCTGCTGGGCCAGCAGCATTGATTCCTGCCAGGTGGCGCTTGTGTCGGCCGTTCCCATGGATTTGCCGGTCTTCTCATAAACCTGGATACCAGCTTTCTTGAAATCGTCCCAGGTGATAATTTGGGTATAATCGACACCGGCTTCCTGCAGGATTTCTGTATTGTAAAAAGCGACAGAGGCGCCGACATGGGTAGGAATGCCGTAATTAACGCCGTCTTTGCTGTATAAGTCGACGCGGGATTTAACAAGCGTATCCCTGTACGGATCAATCACGTCGTTAAGCGGCTCAAGCTGAGGCGTGCCTTTCAGGAAGTCCGGGAATTTGCCCAGCTCGATATCCGCGATATCCGGAGCTCCGGTACCGGTCTGCAGGGCGATGGACAGCTTGTTGTGCATATCGTCATAAGGCATCACTGTAACGTTCAGTTTGATCTGGCGATCGGGGTTCGCCGCGTTCCATTTCCCCAGCATTTTCTCAAAATGTTTGCCGTGCAGCTCCACGAACGTCCAATAGGACAGCTCGGTGGCATTGTCTCCGGCGCCGCCATCCAGGACGGATTGTTCGCCGCCGGCGGTGCCGGAGGATTTGCCACAGCCGCTCATAAATAGCACAAGCGAAAGTGCAGCGAGCAGGATAAACCACTTGTTAACCTTCATGGTTGGACCTCCTTCCGATTGTGAACCACAAAATTCATACGGGCAGTCGGAATATTCCGAAATTCGGAAAATTTGAAGCAAACCGTAGCAGCGAGTTGCGCGGACGATTTGCACAGACAATTTAAAGGTCTAAAAGCGTTTATATAGAGAGCTGAGATGGGCTGAAATAAATGGTGGCTGGAAAGCTCCGGGACGAACCCAGGACAATGGGGATGTCCTGGGCGGAACCGGAATGCGGATATACAGGCTGGGAAACAATCGGCTGTTCATGGATGAAACGGAGATATGAAGGTGGTTGGCATTTCAATGATGATAAACTTTAGCTCTGTGTGCGTTGTTGCCCCGGCGGCCGCATGCAGCCGCGGGGTCAAGCTTTGGTTTTGGCCAGGCGAACCACGTTCCAGGAAGCTTTGGGAATCAGGGCTTGCACGTAGCCGTCCTGGAGAGAGGCGTCACCGCCGGAATGCGGTTTAACCCGTTCCTGATCAGCGGAGTTGACGGCTTTCAGGTCATCGGACTGAAGCACGATATGTTCGGTAACGCCGTAGCCCTCGAATCCTCGCACATCACAGGTTAAGGCCAGGCTGTCCTCCAGATGCCGGTTCACGGCAAATAGGGTTAACGTTTCGCTCTCTTCGTCATATACGACGGCACTGTCCAGGTAAGGGACATCGGTATAGTCTTTGGCATCATAGACTGGCGATTCGATGATCGGATTCAGGGACACGCCGCGGCCGAACCGGGAAGCGTGGAGATAAGGATAGTAGATGGTCTGCCGCCATACCCGTCCGCCTTCTTCGGTCATAATGGGAGCAATGACGTTGACGAGCTGGGCCAGGCAGGCCATTTTGACCCGGTCGGCGTGTTTCAGGAACGTAATCAGCATACTGCCGACGAGCAGCGCATCTTCGAAGTTGTATATGTCCTCAAGCTGCGGAGGGGCAATGCCCCATGGGTCAATCCTGCTGTCGGCATCATTCGAGTGATACCAGACATTCCATTCATCGAAGCTGAGATACATCGTCTTCTTGCTGCGTTTCTTGGCTTTGATGTAATCGCAGGTGGCAATGACCGTGCGGATGAAATGATCCATATCCATAGAGCGGGCGAGATAGTTAGGCGTGTCGTTATCCCGGTTTCCGTAGTATTGATGCAGGGATACGAAATCGGCCACCTCATACGTATAGTCCAGGGTAATGGCTTCCCACTCAGGAAAGGTCGGCATGGATGAACCGGAGCTGCCGCAGGATACCAGCTCGATATCCGGATCGACAAGGCGCATGGCCTTCGCTGTCTCGTAAGCCAGACGTCCATATTCTGCCGGTGTCTTCTGGCCGATCTGCCAAGAACCGTCCATCTCGTTGCCGAGACACCAGGTTTTGATGCGGTGGGGCTGTTCGAAGCCGTGCTGTCTGCGCAGGTCGCTCCACTGGCTGCCGCCCGGATGGTTGCAGTATTCGATCAGGTTGCGGGCTTCGTCTACTCCACGGGTTCCCAGGTTGACGGCCATCATGACCTCAGAACCGATTTCCTTTGCCCAAGCAGCAAATTCGTTGGTGCCTACCCAATTGGGTTCGGTCGTTCTCCAGGCCAGCTCCAGCTTCCGCGGCCTTTGCTCTACAGGACCAACCCCATCTTCCCAATTATAGCCCGACACGAAGTTGCCTCCCGGATAACGGATGATCGGCACTCCCAGCTCCTGGATAAGCAGCTTGACGTCACTGCGGAATCCGCGGCTGTCCGCTGTAGGATGCTCTTTCTCGTAAATGCCGCCGTATACGGCTCTGCCCAGATGCTCAATGAAAGAACCGTAAATCCGTTTGTCGACTTCGGCAATCCGGAAAGCTTTGTCTACGACGATCCGTGCATGTTGAATACTTTCGGCCATGGCTGACACCTTCCCCTTTGATTTAGATAAGTTCGAATTAATTAGAATATTTTAGTTTGAATCCGCTTACAGATATAAAATAACACAGGGCATTTAGGAAGTAAACTATAAAGTTTAAATCTTTTCATATTTATTTAAATCAAAAAGGGGAGGAAAGAATATGATCATGAATTTTAGAGTAAACCCACGGATTTACCAGCTTCTAGCTTTTGAATAGAGGGCGGCAAGATTTATTTTTTAATGGAAATCTTGATAGGAAGGGAAACACGATTGCTTTATTTGGTATTTAGTTTATAATTACATAAAACAAAAGCGGGGTTCAGAGGTTGGATTGTGGAGCTTGCACGCTTGCGTTTATAAAATGAACAACCAGCGGAAGAAGGTCCAGCGATGATTTATATTAAAGATTTAATGAGCGGCATTGATATTTTTAAAGCATTAAGTTCCGAGATCCGAATTCAGATTCTGGAGCTTCTTGCTTCCAATCAGGCGTTGAACTTAAATGAAATCGCAAGCAGGCTTAATTTGAGCAATGGGGCAATTACGATGCACATCAAGAAGCTAGAGGACAGCGGATTGATTGAGATTAATACGTCCGTCGGCAAACACGGCATTCAGAAGATGTGTTATCTGCACAAAGACAAGCTCATGGTGGATCTGCGCAGCAAAGACACGGAGAATCTGTACGAGGTAGACATTCAGATCGGCCACTACAGCAATTACCAAGTGACGCCGACCTGCGGACTGGCGACCAAAGACAGTATCATCGGGGATTTCGATGACCCCCGCTATTTTGCCGATCCGCAGCGGATTGATGCAGAGATTTTATGGCTCACCGAAGGTTTTGTGGAATATCGGATTCCCAACTATTTGAAGTCCAATCAAACGTTCCGAGAGATCCAGTTCTGTCTGGAACTAGGCTCGGAGGCGCCGGGATACGATAATAACTATCCGTCGGACATCCATTTCTATTTGAATGGAGTGGAGCTGGGGTATTGGACCAGCCCCGGCGATTTCGGCGATACCCGCGGCACCTTTAATCCGGATTGGTGGCCGCCGCACTTGAACCAATATGGGATGTTAAAGCTTATCCGCATTAACCAGGAGGGCAGCTTTATAGACGGCTGCCGAATTTCGGATGTGACGCTGGATCAGATAGGACTGGATTACAAAAGCGAGCTGACTTTCCGGCTTGGTGTTACTGAAGAATCGGCCAACAAACGCGGCATGACGATTTATGGTAAACATTTCGGCAATTACGGTCAGGATTTGATGGCCCGCATTTTGTATGATGTGAAATAAAGAAGTCCCGCCGGCCGGCGGGACTTTGTTAGTATTTAACAAAATTACAAACCTTCGCTGCGTGATAACACGCTGTTAACGGGATGTTTTGTTCTCAGCCTCCACGAGCGGTTAAGCTCCGTTTAAAGCCCGCAGCAGGGTGCTGCGGCCGAGGAGCTTGTGAGCCTCGCGCAGGCTTTCGGCAAACAGCTCGTCGTCGATGCCGAGCTCATCGCGGGTGGACGGGCCGCCGGCCAGCTCCAGCAGCCGGCGGATTTCCGGCGCCGAAGGCACAGCCTCGAGCCATTCGCGGACCTGTATGCCGTGCTGAAGCAACTGTGCCGGCTGCTCGCCGGGATGCTGCGCCCGGGTCACGGCATCATGGTACAGCCGCGAAATCTCGGCACAGGCGACGCCGACCTTGGCGCCGTGCGGCATCGCTTTCCGGCCGCGTTCCAGATGGGCCATCTCCCAATAATGGGAGAGATGGTGCTCGGCCCCCGAAGCGGGGTGGGACTGGCCGAACATCAGCATGGCTATGCCCGATTCGATCAAGGCATTCATGAGCACGCGAATGCCTTCTTCGGTGCGGCGGCCGATGGCGTCGGCGTGGGCGATGCAGTCCAGCAGCGCCGCTTCCGTAATCTGCGCCACACGCGGGTCATACGGTTCATTGGCTGTCAGACTGGAGAATTTCCAGTCGAACAGGGAGGTGTATTTGGCCAGCATATTGCCGAATCCGGCCGCCACCAGCTCCTGTGGAGCGCGGGTCAGGATGTCCAGATCGGCGAAAATAGCCTTCGGCGAGGCGGCTGTAACGGTTTGTTTGACGCCGCGGATCATGAGCGGCGCGCATTTGGAGGTGAAGCCGTCCACCGAAGGGGCGGTCGGCACGGACAGGAATGGGATGCCTGTTCTGCTGGAGACAAACCGGACGATGTCGTGGATCGTGCCGGAGCCTACGGCCAGCAGGCAGTCGGTTACTCCCGGCGTGATGGCGAGCAGCAGCTGGACAATGGATTTCTCATCGGCCAGGCAGTCACCGGTTGCATCTGGCTGAAGCATACAGAGCTCTACCGCGGAGCTAAGGCTGCCCAGCTCCGCTTCAACCGCGC
Source organism: Paenibacillus physcomitrellae (assembly GCF_002240225.1). Lineage (NCBI taxonomy): Bacteria > Bacillati > Bacillota > Bacilli > Caryophanales > Paenibacillaceae > Paenibacillus > Paenibacillus physcomitrellae. The sequence goes on from NZ_CP022584.1 coordinate 3,467,066, forward strand.
GGCCAGCGGCTTCATAGGTGTTCCGGTCGGCCACGATAATCGGCTGCTTATAGCCGGCTTTCTTTACATAGGGGGCTAGTTTGCCCAGTGAGCCTTTGTCCAGGGAAATGTAGTCCAAGGGGATTTCGTCGAGCAGATGGATCATCATTACAATTCCTCCTCAATCATCGAATGAGATTCGGTTGATGCCAAACGCCGCCAAATGTATCCGCTTTCATTATTTCAGGTGAAACGATATAACTAAAGGTGGTTTTATTGTAATCCTGGAAGACGCTTAAAACAACACTTTATTTGTTAAAAATATACATTCCGGACAAAATGGGCCCAGCAGATCATGCCGCCTCTTGTTGCAAAATCCAAAAAAGCCGGCCCCTTTCGGAACCGGCTTTCTGCAGCGATCTTGTCCAATTTACTTTGGCCAGATCTTCTTTGTTAGGCTCTTCTTTATTCAGATCTAATTTACACTTGGGAAACCAGCGTTTTCAGATAATCGCGGATCTGATCCGGCGTTTTGGCGAATTTGCTGTGCAAGTGGGCGATTTTTTCACCGTTCTTATAAACCAGAAGACTTGGGATCCCGCGCACATCGTTCTCTTGAGCGATATTCTCAAGCTGTTCAACATCCAGAGCATAAAACTGTTTATCCGGATTCTCTTCTATAATAGGGCCGATGAAACGGTCCAGGTTTTTGCAGTCAGGGCACCACGTGGCGTCATATTTAATGACCGTGTATCCGTCGTTATTGATCAAATCGTGATATTGTTGTTCTGTTGCAACTCTATTCATTCTCAGCAGCCTCCTTAAAATAATTAAATGAAGTTAAACAGGGATGCAAAAGCATGTCTGTGAAATGTTTTCCTCATTATAACACTGCAAAATTATATTTTGCAATATATAAAAGCTTGGAAATCAAATTTTCGGCTATTTTTGCGAAAAAACCGAAAATCCCCTTTTTTATTTTAAAGGTAGTATATCCATTAATGACGGCTTAAGTCGAATTTAATCGAATAAAGCAACTGCAAATAACACAAAATGAAAGCAAATTTTAGAAAAATTCAAAAATTTATTTCATCTTGATATTTAAAAGGTGTAATATAGGGGTAGAGAGTTCGTTTCGGCTGTGTTGTTATTCATCTGTTCGTCGAAGCTTTCTGGAGGCGATCCCGGATAGGCGGATTGGTTTTCAGGGAGGGCCCGTGGAGTAGGGGCTCTTTTTTATGGGTAAATTATGACGAGTGGATGATCGGGAACATGCACTGGCTGATGAGATTCGAAACGGGGCTTTTGCGGGGATTTTACCTTGCGCAAGGCCGTTCATATCCGTTTTGAAGGCATCAGTATGCCCGAATTATGACGGACTGCAACTAAGCGTAAAGGAGGACGTTCCAAATGTCACAAACTTTGAATCAATCGGAAACACAAGGAACGCAAGAAACAGCGGCTGCAAGCACAAAGGATCTTGTGGATCAATTGCTCAAGCCTGAGGTACAGCAATCTTTAACTACCCTTGTGGACAATTTGCCAAAGCTGACTGAAATGGTGAATACGCTGACTCAAGCTTATGATGTTATGCAGAGCCTGGCTACAGACAAAGTATTTGTTGAGGACATTAAAGCCGGCTTTACCGGTGTTGTAGGTCCGGTAGTAGGCATGGCCAAGAATGCCGCTGCAACAGCAATCGAAGCTAACGACCGCGCGAAGAAAGACAACTCGACGGTTAGCGTGTTTGGTCTGCTGAAAATGCTCAAGGACCCTAATATCCAAAAAGCCCTCAAATTTGCGCAGGCTTATCTGGATGTAACGAACGAGAAGAAGAAATAAATAGGTAAACTTTCGGAAATAGCATAACGAACGGAGGATGGAAATGTCGAAGCAAATTTTGATTTTGGGCGGCGGATATGGTGGACTCCTGAGCGCGCTGACTGCGCGTGAATATCTGAGCGCTGAAGAAGCTACCATCACAGTCGTGAACAAATACCCTACGCACCAAATTATTACGGAACTGCACCGTCTGGCTGCCGGCAATCTGGATGAGAAGGCTGTAGCTCTTCCACTGGAGAAGCTGCTCAGCGGCAAACAAGTGAAGCTGGTTGTGGACACCGTTGAGAAGATTTCTCCGGATGAGAAACAAGTGAAACTGGTGAGCGGCGCTACATACAAATATGACGCGCTCGTAATCGCGCTCGGAAGCGAAACGGCTTACTTCGGAATTCCAGGACTCAAAGAGAACAGCTTAACCCTGAAATCCGTAGATGAAGCACATCGCATCTTCGAAACGGTTAAATCCCGTCTGGATTCTTACAAGAAGACTAAAAACAAAGCAGACGCTACTTTTGTAGTAGGCGGCGGCGGTTTGACAGGCGTAGAGCTTGTCGGAGAATTTGCGGATGAGCTTCCTGAGCTTTGCCGTCAAAGAGGGATTGATTTCAATGAAATCAACCTGTACTGCGTAGAAGCTGGCCCTACTATTCTTGCCGGTTTCCCTGCTGACCTGGTTGAACGCGCTACGAAGAGCCTGGAAGCACGCGGCGTTAAATTCGTAACAGGCGTTCCAATCACGGAACTGAAAGACAACAAAGTATTCCTGAAAGACGGCAATTCCTTCGAGTCCAGCACAGTTATCTGGACTGGCGGTGTACAAGGCAACTCCCTTGTAGCTGAAAGCGGCATTGAAGTCAATCGTGGACGCGCAACGGTAACTGAATCGCTGCAATCTACGTCCCACAAAGATATTTTCCTTGCTGGCGACAGCGCGGTAGTCTTTGCTCCAGGTGCTGAACGTCCTTACCCGCCAACAGCGCAAATCGCTTGGCATATGGGTGAGACTGTCGGCTACAACCTGTCCGTATTCTTTAAAGGCGGCACAATGGAATCCTTCCATTATGTAAGCTCCGGTACACTCGGCAGCTTGGGCCGCAAAGACGGCATTGCGATGGTGGGCGGAAGCTCCACTAAGCTTAAAGGTATGCCGGCTTCTTTGATGAAAGAAGCAAGTAACATCCGTTACCTGGCTCGCATCAAAGGTTTGTCTGCTTTGGCGTACTAATCGCTATTGCTATTTGCAGCATTGTTCTCAAATGGCAGCATCGATTTCAAATCGAAATAGATTTCATATGAAGAACCGCCCTTCGGGGCGGTTTTTTTGTCGTGGATCCAGAGTTGTACGCTTGACGAAGCAGCCATCTGCTATAATAAACTAACTTTAATACTTCTTTAGAACGAGATCATAAACGGTACAGGAGAACACAGCCATGGATCAAACCTTGCAAGGAAGCGTAAGAAATGGCAGCCGTCCGGACAGTGGAGCATCCGGTTCGGGTTCGGCACGCCGGAATGTAGGGATTTTTGCACATGTCGATGCCGGAAAAACCACGACTACCGAACATATTCTGTTCGAAAGCGGGCGGACGCGGTCCCTGGGCAGCGTAGATTCGGGTACGGCCGTGACGGATTGGCTCGACATTGAGAAGGAGCGCGGTATCTCGGTTCGTGCGGCAACGACCTCTTTCGTTTGGAAGGACGTACATATCAATCTGGTAGATACGCCGGGACACGTCGATTTTCTGTCCGAAGTGGAGCGCTCCCTGAGGGTCATGGACGGCGCTGTGCTGATCGTATCAGCGGCTGAAGGGGTTCAAGCGCAGACAGAGCTGATTTGGGGCGCATTAAGGAAGCTGAATATCCCCACGCTTATTTATGTCAATAAAATGGATCGTACCGGGGTCAACGAACAGTCACTGCTCGCCGATATTCGTAAATATTTGTCTCCGGACGCCGTTCCCTTCCAGCTGCCGATGGGCCGGGAGCAGTCCTTCGCGGGTGCGGAGGATTTGTGGGCCGCTGTGACCGGCGCGGCAAGCATTTCGGCTGCAGGACAAGGGCCGGATGCCGGGGCCGCTGAGGGGCTGGAGGCTGCAGGAGTAGAGCTGCTGGAAAGCTTGGCGGAACGGGAAGAAACGCTGCTGCAGCGTTATTTGTCCGGTGAAACGGTGGAGGACGCTGAGTGGAAGCAAGCAGCGGTAGACTTAACCCGTGCAGGCAGGCTGTTCCCGGTTTTATACGGCGCCTCTGGCAAGGGCATTGGCGTGGAGGCGCTGATGGATGCTATCGTGGATTATTTGCCGGAACCGGGCGGGGATAAAGGGAATGAGCTGTCCGGCATTGTCTTCAAGATTGAACGTGACAAAACGATGGGCCGGATGGCTTATGTCCGGCTGTATTCCGGTGTGATCCGCAATCGTGATCTGGTCCGCAATCATACGCAGCAGCTGGAGGAGAAGGTCACGCAGATCCGCAAGGTTGACGGGAATAAATCGGAAGACCTCGGTGTGCTGGAAGCCGGAGATATTGCCGCTGTATGCGGGATGGCTTCTGTCCGTATCGGGGATGTGCTTGGCAGTCCGGCGAATATTCCGGAGGAAGCCAGACTGGCGGTGCCTTTGCTGACTGTTCAGGCACATTGGGCGAGCGAAGCCGACTATCCGAGAACGGTTCAGGCGCTGCAGGAGCTTTCGGACGAGGACCCGCTGCTGGATGTGCAGTGGATGCAGGATGAACGGGAACTGCACGTAAAGGTCATGGGTCAGATTCAGCTTGAAATGCTGACGAGTGTTCTGCAGAGCCGATATGGGCTACAGGTTGAATTCGGCAAACCTTCGGTCATTTACAAGGAAACACCGATTCAGGCGGGAGAGGGCTACATCGCTTATTTGATGCCAAAGCCGTGCTGGGCCATTCTCCGGTTTGCTATCGAGCCGGGGCCGCCCGGAAGCGGGCTTCAATATGACGCGAAGGTACGCGCAGAGGACCTTCTGGTGCAGTATCAGAATGAGGTGCGGCGCCGGGTTCCCGTGGCTTTATCCCAAGGGCTTTATGGCTGGGAGGTTGTGGACCTGAAAGTGACGCTGATTGAAGGCCAGCACCACGTTTGGCATACGCATCCGCTGGATTTTGCCGTGGCGACGCCGATGGGAATTATGGACGGGCTCGTAAATACCGGGACCAAACTGCTGGAGCCCATCTTGAACTTCCGGATTAACGTGCCGGAGGAGAATGCGGGGAAGGTCATGAACGATCTGATCCAGATGCGGGGCATGTTTGAAGCACCTATACTGCAGGGCGAGCGGATAACACTGACCGGCAAGGTGCCTTTGGCGGAGTCCATGGACTACGGGGCCCAGCTTGGATCTTTAACCAAAGGCCGCGGGGCCATGGTGACTTTTTTTGCCGGTTACGAGCCGTGCCCTGAAGGTTTCATCGCCGAGCGGCCGCGCAGAGGGGTGAATCCGCTGGATCAGTCCAAGTACATTCTAAGCGTGCGCAAGGCTATGCAGGGCTAGGGGATTTAAGGGGATTGAAGGGGAGTTAAAGGCCCAATAGGCATATGGCATTTGGCAGGTTGCAGGTTGCATGTGACAGGTGGCAGGTGGCAGGTGGCTGAAATTATTTGCGGCGTTTGGCGATCTCTTCGGTGACGACAAACGCCAAGTCTTCATTATCGAACATCGAAAGCACGCCAAGCAGGGTATCGTCCGCAATTTCGCCGGCCTCTTCCTTGGGTACGGTCAGCTCTGACATTTGCTTGAGAATCGGGTTGTCAGCTTGATCCGGGTAAGCCTTGCAGTAAACCTCAGCAGGGTCCAGATCATGGTTGACACACCACTGGGCGAACACCAGAATCATCATATGCTCATCCTGACGGTAGCTGTCGATGATTCGTTGTTCCCGTTCTTTTGCATTCAATTTTGCGTCGATTTGTTCATCCATAGAGATTGTTATCCTTTCTAATTAGAAACCCTAAAATGTAAACCTATTATATCGAAAAGGCCTGGAGGGTTACAAATGATTAAAAACGAGAAAATCAAGGCGTCGGAGGTCCGGCTTACCGGCTTGAACGGCGAAGAATTAGGAATCATGCCGGCCTCGGAGGCGCTGGCTCTGGCCAAGAAACACAAAGTCGACTTGGTGTGCGACTCCCTGATGAGCAGTCCGCCGCCCTGCCGGCTCGTTGGAGCAGGCAAAGCCCGTGAAGAACGAGATCAAGCGAAGAAAAAAGCCGGCCCGGCCAAAAGCAAGGAAATTCGCCTAACGCCGGAAATCGAAGACCATGATTATGATACCAAGAAACGTCAGGCTGAGAAGCTGCTGCTTGCTGGCAGCACGGTGCTTCTGACGGTGAAGCTTTCCGGCAAGCAGGGCGACCAGGCAAAAGCGCTGCTGCAGCGGCTGCAAACGGACTTGAAATCTGCCGGCCGTCCCCGTACCGGAATTCAACTAAGCGGGAGGCAGGCGCAGGTAGAACTAGAATCTCTTACATAAGACGTAATATTTGGACGATTAGCCGCAGAAATGGTGGATTTTTCGCGAAAAATCTAAATATTCCGGCCTATTCTGACGAAAAACTCTAAAGAGGGAACTAGAGGAGAGGTCGGAGTGATGAGCATGATAAAGAGAATCCAACAAAGTATGATCACACGTTTAATTGGTTTGGCTGCTGTTTGTTTTATTGTCATTATCGCGGGTATTGTCCTGGTATCCTATAATGAACAGAAAAATTTGTACTACAGCCAATTGAAAACTAATTTAACGCTTATCCAGAAACCGTTAGAGGATCAGGCTTCGACGCTGGAACAATCCATACTGAGACTCGGGGATAATACGAATCCGGATCTGACGCAGGTCTGGTTTAAGTCAACCCAGGAAATGATGGATATGTTCAGCGGTACGGGTATTATTGTGAATACCTATTTGCTTCAGCCGAAAGAAAAGGAGCAGCAGTCCGAGGGTACAACAAGCCGAAAAGTGCTGTTCGGCAATCAGGCCTTATACAAGTCAGGCATCACCTCGATGACGCCATATGTTCTCCAAGATGAATATAAGAAAGCTATCCATACGGCGGAATCGACCGGAGAAGGCATGACTTCGGTTTATACGGATGATCTTGGAAAATGGATTAGTGTCATGGCTCCGATCAAGAACGAAAGCGGTAAAGAAATCGCGGTGTTAGCCATTGATTTTGATTATGACGGTATCCTGAAGCAGTTGAATAAAAGCTTGATGACAGCCATCACAATCGGCATCGGGGCCGGGCTGATCGGCATTGCGATCCTTGCAGCGGTCATCTATCTGATGCTGCGCCCGCTTAGTCAGCTTTCGCGCCTCACAAGAAAGGTAGCCGAAGGCGATCTGACCGAGACCCTTACCATCAGACGGAAGGATGAGATCGGCACGCTTGCTGCGCACTTCAGTGCGATGATCGTAAATATCCGGGACATCATTGGCAAAATCACTTTGTCTTCTGAGGAAGTCTCCCAAACGGCTGATGTTCTAAAAATGGGTTCCGAACATACGGCCCAGGCCGCCCAATCGATATCCGATTCGATTTCCGAGGTCGCGGCCGGTTCTGAACGCCAGAAACGGAGTACGGAAGAGAGCGGACGTGGTATGGAGGAAATGTCGATTGGCATCCAGCGGATCGCCGAGTCGGCCTCCGCAGCGGCGGAGTCTTCAAGCAGTGCGCTCCGGATTGCGGAGCAGGGCGGGGAGAAGGTCGAGCATAATCTGGAGCAGATGAAGGCGATCCAATCGGCAGTAGGCGAAGCATCAGACACGATCGGGAAGCTCGGGGAGCTTTCCGACCAGATCGGCGGCATCACGACTCTGATTGCGGATATTGCCAAGCAGACCAATCTGCTGGCGCTGAATGCGGCGATTGAAGCCGCTCGGGCCGGGGAGCATGGACGCGGATTCTCGGTCGTAGCCGATTCGATCCGCAAGCTGGCTGAGCAGTCCCGCGATTCCAGCGCCCAGATTTATGACCTGGTGCAGGTCATTCGCACGGAGACTCATCTGGCGATGCAGACGATGGACAAGGGTTCGTCCGAAGTTGAGCAAATGTCAGGTATTGTGAGCAGTGTCCATGAGGCGTTTGCAGATATCGTTCATGCGGTGGAGGATGTTACGAAGCAGATTATGGAGGTTTCCGCTTCCTCCCAGCAGATATCGGCGGGTTCGGAAGAAATCACGGCTTCTATTATGGAGCTTGCGGAAATTTCCCAGCAAACCTCCGACTTTACACAAAATGTGGCTGCAGCCGCCGAGGAACAGCAGGCCTCTATGGAGGAGATTTCCCATTCGGTGCAGTCCATGAGTGAAATGGCGCAGGAGCTGCGTCAGACGGTAGAGAAATTTAAGGTTTAGTCCAATTTATAAAGAAGCATAAGAAGCATATAGAAGCAGTTCTCTAAGGCATCCCATTACGAAAGAATGGGGTGCCTTTTGTTGTTGTTTAAACCTTTGAAAAATGCGGCTTGTGCCTAGGCTTGGATTTGTTTTCTTTTTCGGGAAAGGGGTAAGGGGTAACTATACGCTACCGATATTTCGTACGTGAAAGGAGGTGAACAGATGAGGAAATACAGATGGGTGGTTAGTGCAGCGGTTCTGGCTGTTTCTTTTGCGTTGGGAAGCCAGTCTCACGCCAAGGAGGGGCAGTCGCCTGATGCACAGCCGGCAGTCCGGCCGATCGCTTCGGTCGTAATTGGAGTATCTGCCATCTTGTCTTCAGATTCACGTGCCGTGATGTCAGATATTCAAGAGGAGAGAACAGCGGATAAACCACAAGCTGAAGCTGCCGGGGCTGAACCGGGTGAGGAGACAGGAACAGCGCAAGAGAGGCCCCAAGCTCAATCCGAAGATCTGGCCGTTCATGCAGAGATTTCTGCCGGGACTTTACTAAAACCGCTAACAGAAGCTTTAGACGGGGCGGTTCAAGAGGCAGGTACTGCCGTTTCCGGTTTTGCTCGAGAGGTGGTGATCCAGGATACAGTGAACCCTATTGTATCCATTGGACAGGCCGTTCCGCAAACGGTTCAAGACAAAGTAAGCAAAGCGGCTCCACGGACAGTCGAAACCCTGCCGCCTGTGCTCGATCCACTTCTGAGTGCCGTAGAGGAGACGGTAGACAGTGCTCTGGAAACGGCTGGAAATACGGTTGAGGCAGCGTCCGGCAGCGGAAGTGCAATGATAGGTGCCGTGAAGGACACTGTTTCCACGCTGACCGAAAATTTGCCGGAGGTACAGATTACTGTGCAGACGGATGGAGCTGCTTTGCCAGATGAACTGGAACTTCCGGATGCCGAAATTAAGGTGACGGGAACGGATAAGGCTGCGGAGTCTGAGGATGTGGGGCAGTCTGTGAAACCGGAGGCGACTGTTCTATCCATTCAGTCAGGAAGCTCGTCAAGGATGAGCGACAACGGAACTGATGCCGCTGAAAGTCCTCCTGGTTCAGCAGCAGACCCGGAAGCGAAAGCCTCAGCGGATACAGGCTATGCGCCTTACTTCATGGAGAGCCAGCAGTGCCAACAGGATGCTGTTCAGGATAGAACCGGGCCTTTGGTGATAGGGGCTAGAGTTCCAGGCCTGGCTATCGATAAGCTGGTGCAGCCTACTGCAGGGAGAGAAAGAACTCTTTTGGCCATGGAGATTGCATTACAAGGCGGGAACAGACAGGCAGATAGTTCTTCCCACTGGGTTGAAGGAACGGCGGGGCCAATCCGGGATCATCCTGGGAATGAGCAGCCGCCAGCACCATCGCCATGGACGGGGCCTGCCCTTACAAGGGCAGGGCAGCCGAACGGCGGAACAAGTGGAGGAAGCGGATCAAGCGGATCAAGCGGCGGCAGCCCTTCCTTCAGTGGAAGCAGTTATTGGATTGCTGTATTAAACGAGGGGAATATCCAGACTGATATGAACGGACTTGGCCAGACAGGGACAGTCTTGTTCATGAAGGATCAATATTCCAACGCTCCTCCGTTCCAGCCGCCGGAACCATTTCTTTTCTTTGAGGCCGATTGACTACTAAAGCCCACATAAGAAAAGGAGTGCTTGATTAATGAATAAGAAACTAATTGGATTGATGCTTGCTTCGTCTTTTGTTTTTGCTGCAGGTTTAGCTCAGAAGGATGTCCACGCTTCGGCCAGTCGAGAGAATACAGGAGTCAGCAGCCTCGTAGGCCTTGAGCTGAATGTATCACAAGATAGCGGCACCAGCCTGTTGGATGGCAAGCTGCAGTTGCTGAACGGCCAGTATGGAGTAGCGCAGCAGAGCAATTGTCAAAACGGCAGCCCTGCGGCCGATTGGAGAGACTCCGGTTTGAAGGATGGAGAGAGCCAGGTTTCGGTATTGGATTCCAATCTGAACGTGCTGAAGGACGAAGAGGATCATGATTCCGTGTTGGATACTCAGTTGAATGCACTGAAAAATAGTGAAGATACCGATTCGGTGTTAGACCTCGGTCTCAACGTGTTGAAGGATGAAGATCAAAATTCTGCAGCTGATGTAAATGTAAACGTTAATGCTGACGTTAATGCTTATGGCCTGAAAGATGGGGCAAGCGGCATGACAACAGATGACAAAACAGCTGACCACATGACATCAAACGATAGCAGTGAGCAAACAAGCAAGCCAGTTGAACCAAGCCAGTCCGTGGCGGAATACGACACGAATGTCTCTATTGACACCGAGAATGGCGACTCTGTGTTGGACCTTGACCTCAACGTGCTAAAGGATGAAGATCAAAATTCTGCGGCTGATGTAAATGTTAATGCTGACGTTAATGCTAACGGCCTGAAGGATGAGACAAGCGGCATGACTTCAGACGACAAGACGGCAGATCACATGGCATCAAACGATAGCAGCGCACAGACGAGCACGCCAGAAGAACCGAGCCAAACCGTGACGGAATCCGACACGAATGTCTCAAATGACACCGAGAATGGCGATGTGGTACTGGATCTCGGCATTGATGTATTGAAGCCTGAACCGGACCATGACGCAGTGCTGAATACTCAACTGAATGTACTGAAAGATGGAGCGGACGATGATGCTTTGCTGAATTTGGGAGTTGATGCGCTGAAGAATGAGGATCAAACTTCCGCATCGGGCATAACTCTGGATACCCAGAAGGAAGAGGACAACGCGGCGCTAGGCCGCTGTTGGATTATTCAAACCAGCAATCCGGAAGAAAATGAAAATACCGGCCTGCAATTCGAAGCCAGCACTCCAAATGATGATCAGGGAATCGATTCGCTTCTCAACGCTAATCTAAGTGTAATGAAGGATGAGGAGGACTATCAGTCCATCATGGACTCTCACCTCAGCCTCCTGAAGGGCGAAGATGAGGATTCCGTGCTTGAGTCCCAGCTTGGTTTGTTAAGTGATTCCGAGTAATTAAACGCCTGAGGACCCTGCGGGGTCCTTTTTTATTCCCTGATCATACGAGTCAGGATGGATCTGTAGTTCTATCCACCTCATTTCCTGCCAGGAATATGCATATTTTTGCTAAAAGCGGCAAATACCAACACCAAGAGGTGAGGGGCGTGTCATGGTTCAAGAACAAGAATAACGACGGAAAGCATGAACCTGATCGGGATCAAGAGCAAAAACGGCAGCAGGATCATGAACTGGTACAAGAATTGATTCAGGAATTGGTTCAAGAGCTGGCTCAAGAGCAGGATCAAGGTCTGGGGCAGGAACAGATCTTTGATCTGGATCAGGATCTGGATGGGAATCGGGTTCAAGGCCGAAGTGAAGTGAGAGTTCAAGCCCAAGGCCAAGCTCAAGGCGAAGACCAACGTCCGGAACAGCTGAGGAACCGGGAGGAACAGTGGACGGATCAACAGCCGGATAAGGGAGAAGACGACCTTAACCGGAAGTGGGGGCGGTCTCAGGACCATAAAGAAGAACTGAGCCGGGAGTTTGATGGACAAAACCGGGGGCAGGAGGAGGTTTCAGATCCGGGCAACCACACGAATCAACCTCAAACGGAAGGCACTGATCCAAGCCAAACGGAAAGCACTGATCCAAGCCAAACGGAAGGCGCTGATCCAAGTCAAAGCGAAGGAATTGATCCAAGCCAAAGCATAGGCGGCGGGGATGACGAAGACGAAGGCCAGGGAGAAAGCGAGGACCAGAAGGGAGAAGACGACAAAAGCCTAGGCAGGGGAGAAGACAAGGGTCGAGGCAAAGCGAAAAGCGGGGGCCAAGACCAAAGCCAGGGATTGGACGATCAGCAAGAGAAAGAGCAGAAACAGAACCAGAGTGAAAGCGAGAGCGAGGGCCAGAGCGAGGATCGAAACCAAGACCAAGAAGAGAACCAGGGTGAGGATCAAAACAGAAACCAAGGTGAGAACCAGGGCGAGGCCCCCGACCAAGACAAAGACTCAGAGCAAAACAAGGACCCAGACGAGAATCAGACTTCTGGTGAAGATCAAAGCCGTGAGGGCAGTCAGAACGGCCCGAAGGACCAGGACCCGAACAACAAAAATGGCCAGAATGACCCGATTGACCAAAACAGCCAAAATAACCAGGACAATCAGGACGAGCAGTATTCCGCTTCGGCTTCCAAATCGGATAGCGGAGAAGGTTCAGGCCGGTCCAACTCGGATTCCAGCGATTCCAGTTCCAGTAAGAAGAAGAGCAAGAACAGCGGCTCGTCCGGTGAACAGGAGGGTGAACCTCCACTGGGGTCCGACCTTCAGACTAATTTGACTCGGTTGAAGAAAAGTCTGGAGAACTGCTCGGACATCATTTACCGTCCTTTTAAGCTTTATTCTTCCGGTAAGGATGGCGTTTTGATTTATCTGGACGGTATGTGTGATTCCCAGCAGGTCGAGGAAGCCGTACTAAGACCGCTTATGGAAGGGCCTGACGGGGGAAACGGACGGACTGGCCGATCCAGCCGTTCTGGGCCGTCCGACCAGTCGGCTCAATTGGATTCGTCCAATCGCTCCCATTCATCGAATTATACGCCCGGTTCATCCGAAGATCAGCCGTCCGGAGATCAGAAGAGAACCGATCTGCCGGAGCAGTATCTGGTGACGGCCCTGCATACCTCACGTGAGAATAAGTTCAAACAAATTCTTCAGAACATTATGAAAGGCGAAACCGCTGTTCTGATGGACGGAGAATCAGAGGTGCTGATCATTGATTTGATCAAAATGGAGCAAAGATCGATCAACGAACCTACTTCGGAGAAGGTGGTCCGCGGGCCGCGTGACGGGTTCACCGAGTCCCTGCGCACCAATACTTCATTAATCCGGCGGCGGATCGTCAGTTCCCGTTTGAAAGCGGAGGCGCTTTCGATTGGCACGTTTACCCGTACAAACGTAGCGATTATGTACATTGATGGCATTGCCAAGGAGTCGCTCATCGAGGAAGTTAAAGGCCGTGTCAAGGATATTGATGTGGATGGGCTGCTTTATTCTCAGGATATTGAGGAATACATTGAAGACAGTGTCTTTTCTCCTTTTCCGCAAGTACAAAATACGGAAAGGCCGGATGTCGCCGCTGCGAGTCTGCTTGAGGGCAAAGTCGTCATTATCGTGGACAATTCCCCGATTGTACTCATTGCCCCGATGACTTATTGGGCGGGTTTGCAGGCGGCGGACGATTATACCGAAAGGCCGATGTATGCCTCATTAGTGCGATGGCTGCGTTATATATTTGTTCATATTTCTTTGCTGCTCCCCTCGCTATACGTGGCACTCACGACCTTTCACCCGGAGGTTATTCCTACTCCGCTGCTAATCAGTATCGCTTCTGCCCGTGAAGGCGTGCCTTTTCCGGCAATGATTGAAGCGCTGCTGATGGAGATTATTTTCGAGGGGCTTCGGGAAGCGGGCATCCGCCTGCCGCAGCAGGTCGGACCTGCCGTGAGTATCGCGGGAGCACTCGTAATCGGCCAAGCCGTCGTCGATGCAGGGATTGTCTCCAGTCCGATGGTCATTATTGTGTCGCTGACGGGGATTGCCTCGTTTGCGTTCCCGATGTATAACATCGGGGCCTCGTTCCGTATGCTGAGGTTTCCGCTGCTGCTGATCTCCGGTTTTATCGGATTTTACGGCGTTATGCTGTTCCTCATTCTGATGACGGTACATTTGGTATCCCTTAAGCCGTTTGGGATTCCGTATATGGCTCCGGCTTCACCGCTCGAGTCCTCTAATTTACGGGATATCCTGATCCGCGCGCCGAAGTGGAAGATGAACAAACGAATGGGCACTTTGTCCGGTCAGAACAGGAGACGTTCGCCTCAGAAGTAATATCTGAAAGGTTTAAATAAGGGGGAATGAAAGCATGTGGAGAAAAATAGCGCTTGTCCTGATGTGCATGCTCCCGCTCACAGGATGCTGGGACCGTCTTGAGTTGAATGACCGAGCCATCCTCCTCGGATGGGGCATGGACCTGCTTGAAGACGGGCGTTATTTGGCTACGGCTAACATTGTCCTTCCTATGGCTGCCAAAGCTCAGGAAGGGAGCGGGGGAAGCCCCGGGTTCCTCACGGAGAGCGCCATCGGCAAGGATATTACCGACGCCGGTCAAAATATGCAGAAGAAGCTGTCGCGCGTCACCTTCTCCGGGCATCGCCGGAATATTTTTATTGGAGAGAACCTGGCGAAACATGGGATCGGGCATTTGATGGACGAGTATACGAGAAGTCCAAACGTTAGACCCCGGAGCAATATATTTATTGTTAAGAACGGTACCGCCCAGGAGGCAATGGCTCTGTTTTACAGGCTAGAGACGAATCCGTCGATTGCCGTACAGAAGATCCAGGAGAAGCTTGGGGCGCCGATCAGCCGGTCGCTGTTGGATTTTTTTATCCAGATTAACAAAAATAAATCCGGAGTAATGCCCACAATCGAGGTCGTGAACCCGGAACGGGAGGTCCCCAAAAAAACCGAAAACGATAGTCCGCCGCAGCCTACGTTGGAAATGGACGGGATTGCGATTATGGATGAGAACATCAAGCTGGTGGGGTATCTGGAACCTGATGATTTCTGGGTCAGGCTGTGGGTAGCCGATGAATTGAAGAAAAGAGACATTACCAAAACGATTGACGGTAAAGAAAATACGGTCAGTATGCGTTTAAGCAATCTCCGCTCCAAAGTTACTCCTATCTTTCAGGATGGTTCGGTTTCCTTTAAGATCCGGCTTACGGCCCGAGGAGAAATTGTGGAGAACAATACGGCTATGAATGTCGCGGAAGATCAGGTCATTCTCAAGCTGGAGCAAACCTTTCAGAAACGGCTTGAGGCCGATGTTCTTCAGGTGATCAAAAAGGTTCAAACCCAATACGGAACAGATGTGTTTGATTTCGGGGATACAATCCGGATGTTCCATCCTTATAAGTGGAAGAAACTCGAGCCGGACTGGGAGCAAACCTTTAAACAGGCACCGGTAGACGTGCAATTACAGCTGGATATTACGGGGACGGGACTTTACGAGCAGTCCGTGCTTCCTAAAAGGAGCAGAGATACTGAATGAAGATCAGCAACCAACAGCTCTTTTGGATGATCCTGATGCTGAACGTAGGGATTAATCTTCTGATTGCCATAAATCTTGTCATTCGGAGCGGTCATCAGGATGCCTGGCTTTCTTCCATGATCTCAGGTCTGATCGGCCTCGGTACGGCTTATCTCGGGGCGAAGGTTTCTTTGAGGCATCCCAATCAGACATTGGTCAAGTTTAGCACGGTGATATTAGGTAAATGGCTGGGGAAACTGATCGTTATTCCGTATATAGCTCAGTGGTACCTCGTAATTCCGCTGATTATGCGCGATCAATATCATTTTGTGCACACTAATGTTTTGTTCATGACACCGGCATGGATGGTCATAGGTTCCATGCTTCTGGTAATTTTATATACCGTCTTGCAAGGTGGAGTTGAAGTTATTGCGCGCTGTACGCAGCTTTGGGCTCCGATTCTGATTGTGATCATGATCCTCACCTTTGCCCTTACCCTGAACAATTTGGACTGGAGAGCCTTGTTTCCGGTTTACGGCTTGACGGGGATCACTTCGATCATGGCTGGTTCTTTGGTTCCAGCCTCTTTGTTAGGGGAATCGGCGAACATCATGATGCTGATTGCTTTTGTAGATAAGCCGGATAAGTCTACCAAACGCGCGGCTATGTCAGGTCTTCTTATGTCGGCTTTCTTTATCATGATGGGGATTTTGTGGGTACTGATGACTTTTGGCTGGCATATTGCTTCCAAGCTTAAATATCCTTTTTTTGATATGGTAAAACTTGTGTACCTGATGGAATTCATCCAGAACATGGATATTTTTGTTATGGCCGTTTGGCTGGTCAGTATTTTTGTGAAAATGTCGGTCTATTTGTTTATTGCCGGTTATGGAACAGCTCAGTGGGTAGGGAAAGAGAAGAAGTGGAAATACTTTGTCATGGTTCCATTTTTGACGACTCTCGTCCTTAGTTTCTTTCTGATCAGGAGCAACTTCTCGAATGAGGTTATTCTAAACCGGCTGTGGATAGCTCTATTTCTGCCGCTTAACGGATATGTAATTCCGCTGCTGCTTTGGATAGTATCGGCCATCCGGTTCCGGTCAGGGAAATCAGGCGAGCAGACGGACAAGGGACAGTCACAGTCAGGTAACGGGCAGGGGAATAAGGATCAGCCGGATCAGCAGGGCAAAGATCAGCAGCAGGACAAAGATCAGCAGCAGGGCAATGGTCGGCAGAACAAGGATCAGCAAGATAAGGATCAACAGAAGAGAGACGGTAAGAGCCAAGCCCCAGTTGGTGCTGATCATGATGATCAGCAAGCCGTAAGTCAGCAAGATCAGGATAAGCAGCAACCGCAAGGCGGGAGTCAGGCGGGAAGCCAGCAGCAAGCTGCAAATGAACAGCAGTCTCCTGAACCTAAGCAGCAGCAAACGAGTAACGAGCAGCAACAGGCCGCCCGCGGGCGGCAAACCAATGATCAGCAGCAGGCTGAAAATGGGGAGAACCAGCAAAACAGCGGTTCACAGCGCCAGAACTCCAATCCAGGGAGTAGCTGAAGCCGGGAAAGTTACGGTGCGAATCATGCAAGTCCGAATTGTCCGCGGAGGGACACGAGTAGGGACTACCCGGATGCATGTCGTGCCGGAGGACAAGGCATACTATGCCTGAACTTGATTCGTCCAGCTGGATAAGGAATTTGGGTCATACCGTCATTTAGGAGGAGAGCAGATCATGACTAAAGACAAACATCAGAAGCATGAACGTCAAATAGCCAGCAACAACGGCCAGAGCGATACTGCCGGTGGACGCGGCGAACGGAGAGCCGGAAGAAAAGCTCAGTTCAAGAACCACAGTCAGGATGGCAGCGGTATTCTGGACGAGTATCTGGATCCCCGGACAGAGTAAATATGGCGGCTGCCGGAGTTTATCGGCAGCTTCAGCCCCCGGCAGCGGGGGCTTTTTTTTGGAGATAGGAGAATGGGGTAAGGATAGTTAAGACGAGTTCCAACTTTATGGTGAAGGAGGCTGTTTGAAGTGCAGAAGACGAAAATCATATGTACACTTGGCCCCGCTTGCGACGAACCGGATGTATTGAAGCAGATGATCCAGGCCGGCATGACAGTCGGGCGTCTGAATATGGCGCATGGCGAACTGGAGGATCACGCCAGAAGAATTGCAGGTGTACGCCGGGCAGCGGAGGAGCTAAAGACGTTTATCCCGCTGATGATGGATATTAAAGGCCCGGAAATCCGGATCGGCAAGCTGAAGGAGGCTTCGGTCATGCTGGAGCCGGGGGCTTCGATTACGTTGACCACGGAAAAGATACAAGGGGATGCCGAGCGGGTTTCCGTTAATTATCCGGATATGCCGAAGGTTGTAAAGCCAGGCGACCGGGTGCTTATTAATGACGGACTGATCGAGCTGCATATCGTCAAGGTAGACGGAACGGAAATGCTGGCCAAGGTGATCAGCGGCGGACCTCTGAAGCCAACGAAAGGGGTTAACCTTCCAGGCGTAAGAACGACACTGCCAGGCGTTACCGAGCGAGATGTTCGGCATATCCATTTTGGATTGGAGCAGGGCATTGAGATGATTGCGGCTTCCTTCGTCCGCCGGGGAGATGATATCCGCGAAATTCGTAAAATTCTGCTCGAGCACGATGCAGGCCATATTCAGATCATCTCTAAAATTGAAAATGGAGAAGGCATCGAAAATCTCGATGACATTATTGAGGCCTCAGACGGTATCATGGTGGCCCGCGGTGATTTGGGTGTTGAAGTTCCGGTAGAGGATGTCCCGATGCTGCAGAAGGAAATGATTGAGAAATGCAATTTTGCCGGCAAGCCGGTCATTGTGGCTACGCATATGCTGGAGTCGATGCAGGTAAATCCGCGTCCGACGCGGGCCGAAGTCGGCGATGTGTTCAACGCTGTCATGCAGGGTGCCGATGTGGTAATGTTGTCCGGCGAATCGGCGGCGGGCAAATATCCTGTGAAGGCCGTGCAGACGATGGCGACCGTTGCCAAGAAAGCGGAGAGCGTCCTGAACTATCAGGAACAATTCAATCGAAAAAGAATGCAGCATCCTTCCGATATCACCGAGGTCATCAGCCAAAGCGCTGTTAACGCCTCTCTTGAGCTGAAGGCTGAAGCGATTATTGTGTCGACCGAGAGCGGCTTTACGGCCCGGATGGTCTCCAAATACCGGCCGGAGGCGCCGATTATTGCCGTTACGCCTCAGCGGCACGTGCTGCCGCAAATTTGCCTTCTTTCCGGCGTCATTCCGGTTCTGGGCGACAAAGTGGCGACTACGGATGACATGTTTGAATCAGCGATCCGCAATGCGATGGCTACCGGATATATTCATAAAGGAGATACGATCGTCCTTTCGGCAGGGCTGCCTATCATGCAGGCCGGCACAACCAATCTGGTGAAGGTGCAGAAGATTTAATGAAGGTAATACAAAACAAAACCAGGAGAACGGCTAGAAGCTCTCCTGGTTTTGTTAATGTCTCAGAAAGTCTAAAATTCTTAGATTCTGAAGTTATAATCTGTAATTCCTATTTGTTAGTCCCGTGCCGTTTGGTCGGCAGTACGGCATTAGGAGTGCCTTGGCCCCTCTTTTTGTTCCGTTCCTGATTCTTCTGGTGCTGCCGCACTTTCTCCACAAACTCATGCGTGCTGTCCATGGCTGCCCCTCCTTCCCTGAATAAGAACCCCCATTTACTATGCCCTCTTAGCTGAAAAATCATGAACGAGCGTCACAAAGTCGAGCTTCTCTGGGTTAAGGAGGCCTGATCCGCGTTGATCTTGTCTTCATTGATCCACATAGATCCACATTGATCATGGATCTTTATTGATCTTCATTGATCTTCATTTTTCTTCATTTTAGTCTCAGGATCATTCATGTTTCTTTCATTTGCCCTTCATGATTAATGAGAGCAATGATGTTAGAATCAAATTTAGATCAAGTCTAAATTCACGCGATGAGGTGTTCATAATATGGATCAAAGAATGACGACAAACCAGGGGGCTCCCGTAGGAGACAACCAGAATTCAAGAACAGCAGGCAGACGGGGACCGGCGCTGCTGGAAGATTATCATCTCCTGGAGAAGCTGGCGCATTTCGACCGGGAGCGTATTCCGGAACGTGTAGTGCATGCCCGCGGGGCGGGGGCACATGGAGTTTTTGTAACGGAAACGGGTATGGGGGCTTATACACGAGCCCACTTCCTTCAGGAAGCTGGCCGCGAAACACCAGTGTTTGTCCGTTTCTCAACGGTCATCAACTCGGCGGGATCGCCGGAAACAGCCCGCGACCCGCGCGGCTTTGCCGTGAAATTCTATACAGAGGAAGGCAACTACGATATTGTCGGCAACCATCTGCCCGTGTTCTTTATCCGTGATGCGCTGAAGTTCCCGGATATGGTTCATTCCCTGAAACCATCCCCTGCCACCAATGTACAGGAGCCGGGCCGGTACTGGGATTTCATGACGCTGTCACCGGAATCGACGCATATGCTGACCTGGTTGTTCTCGGATCATGGAACACCGGCGAACTACCGGGAGATGGACGGCTTTGGCGTTCACGCCTTCAAATGGGTGAACGGCGAAGGCAAAGTCACTTACGTGAAATATACATGGAAATCCAAGCAAGGGGTTCGGAATTTATCTGCAGAAGAAGTTGTGGAAGTGCAGGGTAAAGATTTCAACCATGCTACACGTGATTTGCATGAGCATATCGCCGCAGGCGACTTCCCTCAGTGGGAGCTGCATGTGCAGCTGATGCCGGTGGAAGATCTGGACCTTTGGAGTTATGATCCGCTGGATCCGACTAAAGTGTGGCCGGAGGAACACTATCCGCTGCTGAAGGTAGGCACGATGACGCTGAACCGTAACCCGCAGAACTTCTTTGCCGAAGTGGAACAGTCTGCCTTCTCCCCAAGCGCGACTGTACCGGGAATCGAGCCATCCGAAGATAAGCTGCTGCAGGGTCGTCTGTTCTCTTATCCGGACACGCAGCGCTATCGTTTGGGCGCCAACTATATGCAAATTCCGGTCAACTGTCCTTATGCGCCGGTGCGGAATCATCAGCGTGACGGACAGATGAATGTGAATCAGGATCCTTCGCCGATCAACTTTGAGCCGAACAGTTACACAGAGAGCGTGAAAGAAGATCCGGCTTACAAGGAGAGCGTAATGCCGCTCAGCGGGCAGGCCGGACGCGAAAGAATCGAGAAAACGGACGATTTTACCCAGGCAGGGGAGTTGTACCGCAGCTACACAGATGTCGAGAAAGACCATCTGATCAGCAATATCGTAGGCGACTTGAAGCAGACGAATGAGAAAATCCAGCTTCGGGCGATCTGCAACTTCTTCCGCGCAGACGTGCAGTATGGTATGCGGATTGCTCAAGCGATGGGCGTCGACATCGGAGGATTTATGCCTTCCAACATGCCGCGTTAATTCACGCGTTAATTGAATAGATAGCACAGCCAAAACGTTTAGGCCGCCCCATCGGTCTGAACGTTTTTTTATTAGGGAAAGGGAGGATCTCACTATTTTTAAAATGATCCATAAGAAACTGGAGGTTTCAGGCTTCCATAACGTTCTTCCCCTTCCGCCCTCTCAGGTTGACGCCTCGAATGCAGGGGAATAAGATAGTTATAACTTTACCGGGTACCCGGGATGGATTCTTATTTCATAATCTAACTTGAAGGTTACATAGGAGGCGACAACAGCATGGCGGCAAGGCGGAGGGTTACTTCAGAAGATTTGTACGAATTAACTTGGGTTTCGGGATTAAGCGTACATCCTGCGACCGGGGAAGTAGTATACGGAGTCAAGAAGGTCAATAATGAACATACGGGTTACCTCACTCATTTCCGCAAGCTGGATAAGGAGGGCAATGACCGGGTTTATACCTCCGGAGAAACGGACGGTGCTCCTGTCTGGTCCCCGGACGGAACCAAGCTGGCTTTTATCAGAAAATATAAAGATCATCCTCAGATCTGGATTCTGCCTCATGAGGGCGGGGAAGCAGCCGTAGTAACAGAGGCGCCTTATGGCGTGGAAGGCTTCATTTGGTCGCCTGACAGCCGATCCCTGTTATTCAAACAGCCTGTAGGAGGACCGGAAGAAGTCAAAGCCGAGGACAAGGCTAATCGGGTTGTAGTCAGCAAGCGCACAAAGCCTAAATCCGACGGCAGCGGCGAATGGGACGGCCGTTACCGCCATCTGCACCGCATCGGGCTGGAAGATGGAGCGGTTCAGCAGCTGACGGAGGGGAACTTCGATGTCGGAAGCATGGCCTGTGCCCCGGATGGCAGCAAGTTAGTGTTTACGGCTACGATTCCAACGAATCCTCATACGGATCCCGATCTGGAGCTGACGAACGACCTGTTCGAACTGGCGGCCGAGGGAGGTTCGCCGCGCCGGTTAACCTCTTCGCAATATGACATACATTTGGCGGTTTATTCGCCGGACGGCCGGGAGATTGTCTTCTTGGGCGACGATCTGTCCTACAGCAATGCCACACTGGTTCAGCTCTACCGGATGCCGGCAGCCGGCGGGGAAGTCACCTGCGTAACCGCAGGGCTTGATCTGATGATCTCAGCGGCGGCAGTCAGCGATATGCGGGGCAGCACATTCTATAAACCTGTATTTAGTCCGGACGGAAAACAGGTCTACACGCTTGTCACCATTAAAGGCAGCGTCCACCTGTACAGCTTTGCCCTGGACGGAAGCCGCGCTCCGGAAGCTTTGACGCAGGGTGAACGCGATCTGTTCGGATTTGCGTTAGACCCGTCTACGGGAAGCTTTGTGATTGCTGCGGCTGATCCTCTGCAGCCGGGAGATCTGTTCCGGCTTGACCCGGTAACAGGCGAAGAGAAACGTCTTACGGAGCTGAATAAGGAGCTGCTGGCCGGACTGGAATTGAGCGAGCCGGAAAGCTTCTGGTTTGAGGCTTCCGACGGCGAGCAGGTTCAGGGCTGGATCATGAAGCCCGCCGGCTTCACAGAGGGCGGCAAATATCCGGCTGTGCTCGAAATCCATGGCGGTCCGCACGCCATGTACGCTCACACTTTTATGCATGAGTTCCAGCTGCTCGCCTCCCAGGGTTATGCAGTTGTGTACAGTAATCCGAGGGGCAGCCACGGCTATGGTCAGCTGTTTGTGGATGCCTGCCGGGGCGATTATGGCGGCCGGGACTATCAGGATCTGATGGAGCTGACGGATTATGCGACCGACCATTATTCCTTTATCGACGCGGACCGCTGGGTTGTCACGGGCGGAAGCTACGGCGGATTTATGACCAACTGGATCGTCGGTCACACGAACCGCTTCAAAGCCGCTGTTACGCAGCGTTCGATTTCCAACTGGATTTCCTTCTACGGCGTCAGCGACATCGGTTATTTCTTCACGGAGATGGAGATTGGCGGCGGCAATCCTTGGGAGCATACGGAAATGCTCTGGAAGCATTCCCCGCTGGCTTATGTTCAGCAGGTCGATACTCCGCTGCTTATCCTGCATGGTGAAGAGGATCTGCGCTGTCCGATTGAACAGGGCGAGCAGCTCTTCACGGCGCTTAAGCGGCTTGGCAAAACTGCGGAGCTCGTCCGCTTCCCGGGGGCGAGTCATGATTTGTCGCGGACTGGCCGCCCTATTCTGCGGGTAGAGAGACTGAACCGGATTGCCGGATGGTTTAATCAGTATCTGGAGAGCCAAGTGTAAAATGGAGCTCCCATCTGGCTGGACCGAATAGAAATAGCGGCCCAAATTTAGACTAAGGTTAAAGAAACTGCCGATTGTTTTCGGCAGCTTCTTTATTTTTAGGCTTTAGCCTGTTGAGCACGTGAAACGTGCGAAATATAAAACCACCCGCTATGCGGGTGGAGGGATCTAGGGTTACACCAATAAGACCATCCGGATAAAATTGAGATGTTCAGGCTCAATTCGAAAGGATGGTCTTATATGGAAAATAAAAATTTTAGTTTAGCGCACACAAAGTGGATGTGTAAGTATCACATTGTGTTCACCCCGAAGTATAGACGTAAAGAGATCTACAATCAAGTGAGACGAGATCTAATTGAAATCATGAAGCGTCTATGTAAATACAAGGGAGTAGAGATATTAGAAGGGCATATGATGCCGGATCATGTCCACATGCTGGTGGCGATCCCACCGAAAATATCGGTGTCTTCCTTTATGGGCTATCTAAAAGGGAAAAGCGCACTCATGATATTCGAGAAGCATGCCAACTTGAAGTATAAGTATGGGAATCGGAAATTCTGGGCGGAAGGCTACTACGTAAGTACAGTGGGGCTAAATGAAGCCACCGTCGCCAAGTACATTCGAGAGCAAGAGGCACATGACCAAGCCGTAGATAAGCTGAGTGTAAAAGAGTATGAAGATCCATTCAGCAGCAACAAGGGCAAGAAAAAGTAAAACCAGTTTAACTGGTAAGTGAAAGAGACAAATAACACTGAGCCTGAACGCTTTGTGGTCAGGCTAGCGTCTTTAGGCGCAGTTTGGTAACAGGGGGTTATACCCCTAGTGCAAACCACCCGTTGGACGGGTGGTTCTGATTTTTACAAGGGGACAACGTTTTCAAGCCTGGAAGGGCTCTTGCAAAGAGTTGACATTCCGGCTGGTTGCTATATAATTTGTCGAAATAACGAGCAGAAACGGGGAATAAGCGATGGAAACAAAACGAAGACGCGAGCTGTACGAGGTCAGCGGCAGGCTTGCGAAGGTGGCCATGGGCCGGGACAAGGCGGATCTGGTCGTGCAAAACGGCACGCTGGTCAACGTTTATTCCGGCGAACTGCTGGAGCATACCGATATTGCCATTGCTGACGGAAGAGTGGCCTTCGTTGGCCAAGCCGATCATACCATTGGACCGAATACCAAGGTTATGGACGCGGAAGGGCGTTTTCTGGTTCCGGGTCTGATTGACGGTCATATGCATGTGGAAAGCACGATGATGACGGTGACGGAATTCGCCAAGGCGGCGCTGGTCAAAGGCACAACGGCCGTATTTATGGACCCTCACGAGATCGCCAATGTCTTCGGGGATGAAGGTGTGGCCTGGATGCATGAAGAGGGGCAGGGAGTTCCGCTGAAGGTATTTACTACGTATCCTTCGTGCGTGCCGGCAGCGGAAGGTCTGGAGGATGGCGGGGCCGCTTTGGAGGTCAAGGACATTGAAGGCGGTTTAACCTGGGAAGGCGTTGCAGGTCTGGGCGAGGTCATGAATTTCCCTGGTGTCGTTTATGATGATCCGAAGATGAAGGGCGAAATTGAAGCGACCATCCGGGCCGGGAAAACGGTCACCGGACATTTTCCAAGTGATGATCAGCAAATGCTGCAGGCCTATATCGCTTCGGGGGTGACGTCCGATCACGAAACTGTTACCCGGGAGCAGGGGCTTGCCCGGATTCGACTGGGCATGAATCTGATGATTCGCGAAGGCTCCGCCTGGCAGGATGTGAAGGAAGTCATTAAAGTCGTTACCGAGGATCACGCGCCAACGGGCAATATAACGCTGGTGACGGATGATGCCTATCCGCAGACTTTGGTGGAGAAAGGCCATATGAATCACGTGGTGCGCCGTGCGATTGAGGAAGGTGTAGAACCGGTTACAGCGATTCAGATGGCTACGATCAATACGGCGAGATACTTTGGTATGGAACGGGATTTAGGGGCTATCGCTCCGGGAAAACGTGCCGACATCCTGCTTATCGGCGATTTGCGGCAGATGGTTCCGGCAGCTGTGATTGCAGACGGAGAAGTTGTCGCGGAGCAGGGGCGTATCGTAGTTCCTTTTCCGGCCTACGTTTATCCGGAGAAAGCCCGGCAGTCGGTGAAGCTGGCCCGTGCGCTTACACCGGAGGATTTCCGGCTGCGCAGCAAACGGACGCCTGCTGATGGAACGACCCGGGTAAATGTCATTCAGGTTATCGAGAACAGCGCCCGCACGGCTGGACGGACGGCCGAACTGGCTGTGAAAGACGGATATATTCAGCCGAATCCGGACCAGGACGTGGTGCTGCTTGCCTGTATAGAGCGCCATGAAGGAAGCGGGCAAATCTCACTTGCTTTTGCAAGCGGCTTTCAGTTAAAGGCCGGGGCGGTGGCTTCCACCGTCGCGCACGACAGCCATAATCTGCTCGTTATGGGCGTTAATGAAGCAGATATGGCTTTCGCAGCAGCCAAGCTGGCGGAATGCGGCGGCGGCATGATTGCCGTGAAGGACGGCAAAGTGCTGGGCCTGGTCGAAATGCCGGTAGCCGGGCTGATGTCCGACAAACCGCTGGACCAGGTGGTGGAAGAGGTTCGCGGGCTCGAGGCGGGCTGGAAGGAGCTTGGCTGCACGATCCATGCTCCATTCATGACGTTCTCTCTGATCGCGCTGCCGGTCATCCCGGATCTGCGCATTTCCAACCGCGGACTGGTGGATGTGACGACATTCCAGCTTACGGATGTGGAGCTGTAGACTATCTTTTGATGAGGTAAGTGGGCTGGCTGGTGCGGACTTCAGCAGCAAAACAAAACCGCCGTTCTTTCCCTGGGGAAAGGCGGCGGTTATTTTTATTTTAAATAGGAAAGGAATTAAAATTGATGTGCAAGGTTATGGGTAAAGGGAAAGCTTAAATCTAAATGGTTATTGTAAGGTTCCAGACTTGAACTTAATGCGTTTGTTGTTCGAGCTGATCTTCTTCTTTGAAAATCTTTGCGCAGAAAATGCCAATGACTATAAAGCTGACAGCCACCAACGCAGACATAAGAACCATCATGTCGAATCTTCACTCCTTCTTTTTCTTCTTCCTGATCTGTACGAGTATTATGATACCTGAATCCCGGAAAGGACGCATAGCCCGTTCGGGCTATAAAATGACTTCAAAATTGAACGTTGTGAGGCAGATCACATAACAAGTCTGTCAATGAGCTTTGAGGCAAAAAGACTTCGAAATCGCCTATGGTTTTGCCTGATTTGTGTGCAATTTCGACGAAAGTTGTGATTATGGTCACAAATTTTATAAATTTCCGTTTTCTATTGTGATGTTTATCACAATACCCCCTTTGAAGAACTGCCATGATAAGAACAGTGAGTTTTCCAAGCAAGAGAGGCAGTTTGCCTCCCATTCTTATCGTTCAAAGGAGAGTATGATCCATGGATCCGTTAGTGCTTGCACGCATCCAGTTTGCTGCGACGACCATCTTCCACTTCTTCTTCGTGCCGATGTCGATCGGGTTGGTATTTATGATCGCGGTCATGGAGACGATGTACGTCGTCAAAGGCAAAGAAGTGTACAAAACAATGGCAAAGTTCTGGGGCAAGCTGTTCCTCATCAACTTTGCGGTCGGGGTCGTTACAGGCATCCTGCAGGAGTTCCAGTTCGGCATGAACTGGTCCGATTATTCCCGGTTCGTCGGAGACGTCTTTGGCGCGCCGCTTGCGATTGAAGCGCTCGCCGCCTTTTTCCTCGAGTCAACCTTTATGGGGCTCTGGATCTTCGGTTGGGAGCGTTTGTCCAAGAAAGTCCATCTGCTGTGTATTTGGCTGGTTTCTTTCGGTACCACGCTGTCTGCGCTGTGGATTCTGGCGGCGAACTCGTTTATGCAGCATCCGGTAGGGTTCGAAATCAACAACGGTCGCGCGGAGATGAACGACTTTTTCGCCCTGATCGCCAATGGGCAGCTGTGGGTGGAATTTCCGCATACCGTCCTCGGTGCGCTGGCCACCGGCTCTTTCCTGATCTGCGGCATCAGCGCGTACAAAATGCTTAAGAAGAAAGACTATGCTTTCTTTAAGAACTCTTTTAAAATCGCGGTCATCGTAGCTTTATCGTCTTCTTTCCTGACCGCCATCTTCGGTCACCAGCAGGCTCAGTACCTGGTAGAGACCCAGCCGATGAAAATGGCCGCATCCGAAGGCCTCTGGGGCAAAAGCGGCGACCCTGCTCCATGGACGGTCGTTGCGGCGATTGATCCGAAGACCAAAGAAAATAAATACGAAATTAAAATTCCTTACCTGCTCAGCTTCCTTTCCTACAGCAAACTGAACGGGGAAGTCAAAGGCATGAACGAGCTGCAGGCCGAGTATACGCAAAAATACGGCGAAGGCAATTACATCCCGCCGGTGCGCACGACCTTCTGGAGCTTCCGCATCATGGTGGCAGCAGGTTCGCTCATGATTTTGTTTGCTGCTTACGGCTTGTACCTGTGGATGCGCAAAAAAATGGACCGCCCGAACAAAGGTTACCTGCGTTTGATGCTGTTTGGCATTTCGCTGCCTTATATCGCGAATACTTCAGGCTGGATCATGACGGAATTCGGCCGCCAGCCTTGGACGGTATTCGGGCTGATGACCACCGCCGACTCCGTGTCGCCTAACGTGACCGCAGGCCAGCTGCTGTTCTCGATTATCGCCTTCTGCGCAATTTATACCGTGCTGGCCGTCGTGATGGTGTTCCTTTGGGTGAAAGTGATCAAACAAGGTCCATACGCCAAAGACCATTCCGACGACGAACATTCCACAGATCCGTTCGGCAAGGAGGGGTATCATGCTGTCTCTTAATGAGCTTTGGTTTATTTTGGTGGCGGTGCTGTTCATCGGCTTCTTTTTCCTCGAGGGCTTTGATTTCGGGGTTGGCATGGCTACAGGCATTCTTGCCAAAAACGATACGGAACGCCGCGTGTTAATCAACGCGATCGGCCCGTTCTGGGACGGCAATGAAGTGTGGCTGCTGACGGCGGGCGGCGCCATATTCGCCGCTTTCCCGAACTGGTACGCCACGATGTTCAGCGGCTACTATACACCTCTAGTTGTGCTTCTGCTGGCGCTGATCGCCAGAGGGGTCGCTTTCGAATTCCGGGGCAAGGTGCAGGACGACCGCTGGAAAAAAACGTGGGACGTCTGCATTTTCATCGGCAGCCTGCTGCCTCCATTCCTGCTGGGCGTCGTCTTCGCCGGCTTTATGAAAGGCCTGCCGATCGACGGGCAAATGGAGATGAGAGCCGGACTGTTCGACATGGTGAACTGGTATACGCTGGTGGGCGGCATTACCGTTACGGTGCTTTGTTTTGTGCACGGCCTTCTGTTCACGGTACTCCGCACGGAGGGAGATATTCAGAACAGAGCGCGCAAGCTGGCTAAACAGATGCTGTATCCGCTGGCGGCCCTGCTGGCCCTGACCGGCATCGCCACTTATTTGGCTACGGATATCTTTGAAGCTCATGGCGCCGTATTAAGCGTGTTGGCTTTGCTGGGACTGGCCGCTTTCCTGCTGGCCGGTTATTTCCTGAGCCGGAAACGGGACGGCTGGGCTTTCGGCATGACCGGCGCGGTCATTGCTTTGGCGATTGTCGGCGTATTTGCCGGGCTGTTCCCGAACGTGATGATCAGCTCGATCGATACGGCTTTCAACCTGACGATTCATAATGCGGCCTCGGGCCATTATTCGCTGAAGGTCATGACGATCGTCGCCGTGTCGCTGCTGCCGTTCGTGCTCGGTTATCAGATCTGGAGTTATTTCGTCTTCCACAAACGGGTGCACGAGAAATCGCATCTGGAATATTAATCATTGAGACAGGAATGAACGGACATGGACAAAAACTTGCTGAAGTTAAAAGGAATTCGGACGGTTATGGCGTTCATGGCCGCGCTGACGTTCATTCATACTCTTGCCGTTATTGTGCAGGCCAAGTGGCTGGCGGATGCCGTCACCGGCCTGTTTAACGGCGAATCCCTGCAGGAACAATACGGCAGCCTCGTATTGTTCCTGCTTGGTTTTACGGTCCGGCAGCTGACGAACCTGCTGCAGCAGCGGCTGGCCTACCGTTTTGCCGAACGAACCGGGAGCGCGCTGCGCAAGGCGTTTGTAGGCAAGCTGTTTGCGCTGGGTCCCCGTTTTGCCGCCCGGGAGGGCACAGGCAAGCTGGTCACCCTGGTGCTGGACGGCATTTCCAAATATAAAACCTATCTGGAGCTGTTCCTGCCGCGCATGCTGGCCACGGGAATGACACCTGTCCTGGTTTTGTTGTTCGTGTTTACACAGGATGTCATGTCGGGCCTAATTTTGATTATTACGATGCCGATTCTGATCGTCTTTATGATTCTGGTGGGGCTGGCAGCACGCCGGCAGACGGAGCGGCAGATCGGCACGTACCGCGTATTGTCCAACCACTTTGTGGATTCGCTGCGCGGGCTGGAGACGCTGAAATATTTAGGCCGGAGCAAAGGCCATGTCCGCTCCATCGAGAAAGTCAGCGACTCCTACCGCTCAGCTACGATGAGAACGCTGCGGGTAGCTTTTATGTCCTCGTTTGCCCTGGATTTCTTCACGATGCTGTCAGTGGCGTCGGTGGCGGTGAGCCTGGGGCTCCGTCTGATTGACGGGCGCCTTACCCTGCTGCCAGCGCTGACGGTTCTGATCCTCGCGCCGGAATATTTTCTGCCGGTGCGTATGGTCGGCGCAGATTTTCATGCGACGATGGACGGCAAAGAAGCGGGTGAAACGATCCGCGCGATTATTGCCGGAACCGACGACCCCGAGACCGCCGGTTCGCATAGGACTATGAAGGCTGGCCAAACCGGCGCGCCTTTGGCAGCTCAGCCCGGAAATGCCGTTGAACCGATGCCCGACCGGAACATGAAGAACCAAACCCCGGGACAGATTCTTTGGACCCCCTCAAGCGTTTTAAAAATGTCCGGCCTCACCGTAAGCCACGGGGAAGGCGACAAGGACTCCCTTGCCGGCATCACCGCTACCTTGCCGGGAACGGGCCGAATCGGCATTATCGGGGAGAGCGGCGCAGGCAAGTCCACCTTGATCGACGTAATCGGCGGTTTCCTGAAACCAAACGCCGGGACTTTTAGGCTTGACGGGATGGAGCTGGACAACTTGGCCGTGCCCGACTGGCGGAGTCTGATAACGTACATCCCGCAGCGGCCATTTCTGTTCAGCGGAACGCTCGCTGAGAACATCGCTTTTTACGCGCCGGACGCTTCGGAAGCGGACATCCGGGGGGCGGTTCAAGCGGCCGGGCTGGAAGAGCTGCTTCATAGCCTGCCGCAAGGATTGGCAACGCTGGTCGGCGGAGGAGGGCGTCCGCTGAGCGGAGGGCAGGAGCAGCGCGTTGCGCTGGCGCGGTCTTTTTTGTGCAGCCGTCCCGTGATGCTGCTGGACGAACCGACAGCTCACCTCGATATCGAAACTGAATATGAGCTGAAAGAAATGATGCTGCCCATGTTTGCAGGCAAGCTGGTGCTGCTGGCGACCCATCGCCTGCATTGGATGCGGGAGATGGACCAGATCCTGGTGCTGGAGCAGGGCAGGCTGGCGGAAATGGGTACCCATGAAGAGCTGATGGCCCGCAAGGGCGTTTATTACGGACTGGTAAATGCGGAAAGGGAGGCATTGGCATGAACGGGGAAACGTGGTTTAAACCTTTTTTTCGCGCCTATTTCTGGCGGTTTGCGCTGATCGTGCTGCTCGGCATCCTGACGCTGGCGTCGGCAGCCATGCTGATGTTCACCTCCGGCTTTCTGATTTCGAAGTCCGCGCTCAGACCGGAAAACATCCTGCTCGTTTATGTTCCGATCGTCGGCGTCCGCACCTTCGGGATTGCTCGGGCAGTGATTCATTACGTCGAGCGGCTGACCGGCCATGACGCTGTGCTGCGCATTTTGTCGAAAATGCGGGTCAAGCTGTATAAGCTGCTAGAACCTCAAGCTTTATTTATTCGTTCTCGTCAAAAAACGGGGGACATCCTTGGCGTATTGGCGGAGGATATCGAAAATTTGCAGAACGTGTACATCCGGACGATTTTTCCGGCGGCAGCTGCCGTGGTCATGTACGTTTTGGCCGTTGTTTTTGCCGGCCGCTTCAGTCTCGGCTTCGCAGCGCTGGCCGCGATTTATCTGTTGGTTCTGATCGCTGTGCTGCCTTATATCTCCTACCGGCTGACCCGGGCGAAACACAAACAGCTAAAGGAACAGCGCAGCGGGCTTTACCAGAAGCTGACCGACGCGGTGATGGGCATCGGCGATTGGGTCATCAGCGGACGTGCCGCCGCTTTTGCGGACAGCTATGAAGAAGCCGAGACCCGCGTGACCCGGATCGAACGTTCTTTGCGCAGCTGGGCCCGGCTGCGGACGTTGATCGGCCAGCTCGCAGTCGGCCTGGCCGTAGTGATTACGCTGTATTGGTCCGGGCAGGAATACGCCAACGGCCGCATTGACGTTACGTTGATCGCTGCGTTTGTGCTGGTTATTTTTCCGCTGATGGATGCCTTTCTGCCAATCTCCGAAGCCGTGGAGCGGATTCCGCAATACCAGGATGCGGTGGCAAGATTAAACCGGATCACAGGGTCCGGCGGCGAGCCGGCTGTGGTAACTTCCGCGCCGGCCGTTCCACAGCCCAGTCAGGTCCATATTTCGATCCGAGATGTCTCTTTCGCTTATAGCGAAGGAGAACGTCCATCTGTTTCCCATGTGAACCTGGAGCTGCCGCAGGGCAAACGGATTGCCGTAATCGGCCGCAGCGGCGCGGGCAAATCTACGCTGCTTAAACTGATCCTCGGAGCGCTCGCGCCAAGTGCGGGCGAAGTCACCTTAAATGGCATACCTGCGGCGGAGCTGGCTCCGCGTATGTCCGAATATGCGGCGGTGCTTAACCAAAGCCCGCATTTGTTCGATACGACGGTAGGCAACAACATCCGGCTCGGCAAACTCTCGGCTACCGACGAGGAAATCGCCGCGGCCGCCAATTCGGCCCGTCTGGGCGGGCTGATCGCTTCGCTGCCCGCCGGCCTCGATACGCCGATGCACGAAGCCGGTCAGCGCTTCTCCGGCGGCGAACGCCAGCGCGTGGCGCTGGCCCGCGTCCTGCTGCAGAACACGCCCGTCCTCATTTTGGATGAGCCGACCATTGGCCTTGATCCCAAGACGGAACGGGAGCTGATGGCGACCGTCCTGGAGGCGGCTAAAGGCAAAACGCTGATCTGGGTGACGCACCATCTCACCTTTGCCCGCCAGATGGATGAAATTATTTTTATGAATCGGGGCGGTATAGAAATGAGAGGCACCCACGATGAGTTGATGGCAAACCATGAACGATATCGCCGTTTATATCGGCTGGACCGGCCGGAATGAAGGGGAGGTTCTGCATTTTTCCGCACTTCCCCGCACTTTCCCGCCATACGAAACAAAAGAGGCTTTCCCGACCGCGTTGCGGTCTAGGGAGAGCCTCTTCTTATAGCCACTCGATTAGGTTTAGATTGAACAGCAATGAGCTTTCAACGCTTTATTTGCTTATTTCACAAGGTTGCTTAGGACATCATCCATAATTTGTCCGCCGGCAACGGCGCCTTTATACATCCAGCCGCCAGTAGGACTGACTTCATGCACATTGCCATTCTTCACAGCCTTCAGTCCCTGCCAAAGAGGGCTTTTCACCGTCTCGGATTCAGGACCGTCACTGTTCATCACAAAGAGATGGTCAGCATCCAGCTTGGACAGCTGCTCGAGAGGAACCGGATTCCAGTCGGCCTGAGCCGTTTTGGAAATATCAGCTGCGAGACTTGGTTCTGCAAAGCCTAAATCTTTGTACAGCACTTCACCGCTGGCCACGCTGTCTTTAACCATATAGACGGTTTTCTGCGTAATCCACAACACGGCTGCGGATTGTCCGGTTACGCCTGCGGCTTCCAGTTTGGATTTCGTGTCTGCCGCTTTCTGATCATAGTCAGCAAGTACTTTCTCTGCTTCATCCTGCTTGCCGAGCAGATCGGCAATGGTAGTGAGCGATTTGCGCCAATCATTGCGAACGGCATCGCCTAGCACAAAGGTTGGAGCGATGGCCGAATACTGCTCATACAATCCTTTTTCGACAGCAGATTCGGAATCAATGATGATCAAGTCTGGCGTAAAGCTGGCTACCTGTTCAGGCGGCAGGTCATATCCGATAGCCGGTACATCGGCTAAAGAGGACTGGAGATAGTCCTGAACGCTTTTTCCGTCCGCGACCGACCATTGGGCTACAGGTTTTACCCCAAGGGCAACGAGGTGATCCTCCAGGTAGGAAGCGAGCACTCTTTGCGGGTTAGCAGGAATTTTAACGTCATGGCCCATTGCATCTTTAATCGTCCGTTCCGTCGCTTCGCTAGGCGCCGCGGAATCGCTTGGCTCCGTCGAAGCTGCTGCATTGCCCGCATTGCTGCCCGCGTTGCTGCTGCCTGCACTGTTGTTTGCAGCGTTGCTGCCGCAAGCCGACAGAACCAGCATCAGAACCAACAGGCTGAGCAGTACAAAGCTGGATTTGCCGGTCTTTTTCTTAAACATATTCAACATTCTCTAATCCCCCATAGTTAGCAAAATAGTTGTCTCATTGACTTAAATGATAATGATTATCACTATCGTTGTCAATTCAAATTTGGGAGAGGCGGCGTCAGAGCCTATGGAGGCGGGTGCCAAACTTATTTTGATAAAACTTATTCAAATAAAACTAATTCAAATAAAACTTATTTAAGTAATCCTGCTTCCCTTGCTTGTTCTTCGGTAAGAATAAATTCTTCCGTCGGCCAGGTATCGTCTTCGTTGCCGATCCCGAACCACTGCATGACCTGCGGCCAGATGCCTTTATCAATCGCTTCGCTTTGCGTAATAATTACTTTCATATCGGATCTCCCCCTGTTATTAGATGAAGTGGAAATGACCTTTCATTAACTTGATTCTATTTCATGTTTACCCTTTATGGCTGGTTTGTATGCTTATCGGACCTTCTGCCGGAAAATAAAAAAGGCCTTTTTGCACATTCGGCAAAAAGGCTTGCATTCCTGCTGCCCGTCAATTCGGAGTGTGGGGCGGACGACGGAACGTCATGAGCTGGCGAATCAGCTCCTGTTCGGTTCGGTCATTCCATTCGCGAATCATGCGGGGAATCAGAAACAGGTCAATGATAATCCACACTGTCAGGATTATACCGCACAGTACGGACAGCAGCAGCGGAAGCAGCCCGGAGAATTCGTCTTCCGGATATATTCCCTGCAGTACGGCGAACAGGAAATAAAGCAGCAAAGCGGCCAGAAACAAGATAAGTTGAACGACGGCCGTTCCGGTCTTCTTCAAATAAAAGCGGTGTACGCCCAGGTGGCCTCCGAGAAGCATGAGATAGGCCAAGGCGAGCGACTTCTCCTGGCGCTCCATTTCCGAGTTCAGCACCAGCAGCTCTTGAGCCGTCAACTCTCGCTTGATCATAGCCATGACTTAAGGATGAAACGACATGCGGCCGCCGCGTTCGAGTTCGATCTGGCTGATCACATCGGCTTCGATTTCGGTGTTATGATCCCGGACCCAAAGATGGACCAGAAAGGCGTCCACGATCCACCAGATTCCGGTGATGATCAAACCGACGACGGTGAGCGACAGGATCAGCTGAAGGATCGCTGTGCCTATCCGTTTCATGTAGAAACGATGTCCGCCGACTATCCCAAGGAAATACCAGAGGATATAAGCTACGATCATGTTTTTCCCCCGTCTTTTCACCTCGGAATCGAGCAGCAGCAGCTCACGGGTGTCGAGCTGGCTTTTCCTTGCCATGTTGTAATTCATACTCATTCATACCCCTCCTGGAAAATGCCATAATCGCTCCAAGTATACACACCGCTATTGGAAAGATCAATAAAAACCGTAAGAATCTAACTATACCTAAAGGAGGACAAAGCAGGGGGAAACCGGAGGATGGAGCAGCCAAATAAAAGAACCGTCCCCGCGCAGCGGCAGGGACAGTTCCAAGGTATAACGTATAACATTATTCCGAATATAAGTACATACTATTACTTAAATGAATTCCAGTGAGCGACTTCGTCCAGGGTAAGACGGGAGCTTGGGTGTCCGGCTTCGGCAGCTTTGCCGACTGCGATCAAGAGCGCAGGCTCATAAGTATTCGGAACCTCGAAGGCTTCCTTGAACTGCTCAGCGTTATAGCCGCCCATTGGCACTGTGTCGTAGCCCATGGAGCGGGCGATCAGCATCAGCTGCATCGAGATCAGTCCGGCATCAAAGGTGTTGATCCGGCGGAGCACTTCCTGCGGCATGCCGCCGTACATTTTGACGGAGTTTTCAATCATTTTGTCGCGGATTTCTTCATTCATAATGCCGAATTCGGCAGTGCGGTGGTAAATTTCCGAAGCCTTGTCGTAAGATCTCATGTCTACAAGCACGGCAATAACAGCGGAGGCCTCAACGACCTGCTTCTGGTTGTATGCGATAGGAAGCAGCTTTTCCTTCAGCTCCTGATCATCAATAATCAGAAAACGCCAAGGCTGCAGGTTGGAAGACGAAGGAGCCGTAAGGGCCAGCTGCAGCATCTCCTGAAGCTCTTCCCGGGGAATTTTCACGTTTGAATCATAATGACGAACAGAACGTCTTTCTTTCAAGATTGTGCTCAGGTTCTGTGTCGCCTGAAGTTGGTTGCTCATTGTCTCATCCTCCATCAATTTTGTTCTCTATTTGCACAGCTTTGAATCAAATCCGCGATGGTGTAATCCTTCAAGATGTCCAGCATACTGCCGTTGATTCTCCCGATAATCTCCGTGAAAGAACCCTTCAAATCCTTCTGGGACTCGCAAGGTCCTACCGTTTCCAGCATTGCGCTCCAATGGAGATCTTTCCTCTCCAAAGCCAGATAAACCTCATCCAGAGTAATCTGCGCCGGAGACCTCTTCAGAAGATAACCGCCAACCCGGCCTTCGCGGGTTTCCAAAATGCCGCCTAACGCCAGCTGGGATAAAATTCTGCGGATCAGTGTGGCTTCAGATCCTGTTGCTTTGGCGATGGCATGGCTGGGGCAAGGTTCTTCACCAAGCCGGGATAATACGACAAGCGACTGGAGGGCCAAACCAAACCATTTGAAATTGGGGGACTTGCATCGTTCAGCTTCAAACATTGTTGGTCTCCTCTCCCGTGCTTCAGTACGAAGTTAGTATATCCGTAATCTGTGTTAGTTGCAAGCACAGTTTAAAAATTTAGAGGAATGTCCGTCTTAAAAAGACCTCTGCTCGGCACAGGAAGCTAGTGCGGCAGAGGCCTCTTTAAATTAAAACATTATTCGCCTGCATTCTGGGCGGGAACCGGTTGGACCTGCTTTTCGGCTGCCTTAGGAGGTCTCCATTTGACACTGCGCCGCAAGAACAGCGAGAAGAACAGTCCGCCGATGGCGATCCAGGTCGCTACAATAAAGGCGTCATTAATTCCTCCGATGGAGGAATCCCGCAAAGCCAGACTGTAGACGGTTTGGATAGCCGTTGCCTGAGCGGTTTCCGGAGGGAGTCCGCCCATGGTGGACAAGACTTGCCCGAGCTCATTTACATTTTGAACAGCTGATGGGTTGTTTGTGGTCAGGGTATTGCTGAAATTGCCCATATGAACGGTGGAACGGGTCGTCATGATCGTAACCAGCAAAGCCGTGCCAATGGATCCGGCGATTTGCCGGACCGTATTGGACATGGCGGTTCCGTGGCTGCCGAGATGCCGCGGCAGCTGATTGAGCCCTTCGGTCTGGACGGACATCATCAGCAGAGACATGCCGAAGCTTCTTATCGTGTACAGAGTCATAATCGATCCATAAGTTGTCTCCGAAGTCAGTTTGCTGAATTCGTAAGTTGTGACAGCTGTGATCAGAAGACCTATAATGGCCAGCGGTCTGGCGCCGATCCGGTCGAATATACGCCCCGAAATCGGAGACATGATCCCCATCAGGATAGCGCCAGGCAGCAGCAGCAAACCAGACTGCAGCGGTGTAAAGCTGCGTATGTTCTGCAGGTAGAGCGGGAGCAGCAGCATGCCGCCGAACATAACCATGTTAACGGTAGCGCCTACCAGGGTGGAGATCGTAAAAATATCGTATTTAAACACCCGGAACTCCAGCATCGGTTTCTCCAGACCCAGCTCACGAAGGACAAAGAACAAAATAAACAGTCCGCCTATAATCAAGGACAGAACGACGGTGGGGCTTGACCAGCCATCGCTGCCGGCGGAGCTGAAGCCATACAGCAGCGCACCAAACCCGATTGTGGAGAAAACGGTGCCAAGCGTGTCGAATTTGGGGGAGGACAGCTTGGATACGTTACGCAGCCAAGCAAAAGCGAGCAGAATATCCAGAGCGGTCAGCGGGATGACCATGATAAACAAGATGCGCCACGTATAGTGTTCCACAATCCAGCCGGAAAGCGTAGGCCCAATCGCAGGGGCAAACATCATGGCAATACCCATGGTGCCCATAGCGGCGCCCCTTTTCTCAGGCGGGAATACCGTCAGGAACACGTTCATAACAACCGGCATGATGATGCCGGCGCCGCTGGCCTGAATGATCCGGCCGATCAGGATGATGCTGAAGGTTGGACTGACAGCGCAGATGATCGAGCCGATGCCGAACAGCAGCATGGAGCAGATAAACAGCATTCTCGTCCCGAAGGATTCGATCAGGAACGCCGTAATCGGAATCAGCACGCCGTTAACCAGCATATAGGCGGTGGACAGCCACTGCACCGTTGTCGCGGAGAC
Organism: Paenibacillus physcomitrellae; assembly: GCF_002240225.1. Classification (NCBI taxonomy): domain Bacteria; kingdom Bacillati; phylum Bacillota; class Bacilli; order Caryophanales; family Paenibacillaceae; genus Paenibacillus; species Paenibacillus physcomitrellae. The sequence goes on from NZ_CP022584.1 coordinate 3,504,939, forward strand.
ATTAAAGTCGGTCATCAGGTGCGGGATCGCCACGTTCAGCAGCGTCTGGTTCAGGATGGAGATAAAAGCTCCAAGCATCAAAACCGACAGCGTTTTGCCCATTGAGATTTGTGCCATAAATGCCCCCTAAATGTGCACGCGGACGGAGGCATTCATTCCCGGAACGATTCCCAGCCCTTTGTATCCCTGGATCGTGATCACGACCGGAATAATCTGAGTGACTTTGGTGTAGTTGGCATTGCTATTGGAGGTTGGAAGCAGGGAGAAGGTGCCTGCTGTAGCCAAACCAATGGAATCAATCCGTCCGGTTAAGGTCGTACCGGGGAAAGCATCCACATAGACATCTACGGTTTGCCCGACCTTGATGTCGCTGATCCGGGTCTCCTCGATATTGGCCGTGATCCAAAGATTGTTAAAATCATAAGCCCGGCCGAGTACGGTCCCTGCTCCAACCAAGGCACCTTCCGAGGCGGTGCTTTGCACGATCGTTCCAGCCGCAGGCATCGTAATGTCAACCGTAGTCCCTCCGGCGGTTACGGAACCGATTTTCTGTCCTGTGGTTAAATCTTTGCCGACATCGCCGGTCCATTGTTTCAATTGACCGCCCGCAGGAGAGACCAGGTTGATGGCTTGTCCCGATACCTGGGCATTATTCGTTTTCACATAACTTGTAGACTGGTTATAATAATAAATTCCTGCACCGGCACCAACCAATATAACGATAATGACAATTACATTGATTAATATGGCCTTAGAGCTCATGGCAATGGTTCATCTCCCTTACTGAAATCAATTTTTGAGTGGTTGTGGAGAGTTTCTCCGAAATCAGTTCCGGTTATCCGCTTGAAATGGCATTAATATTTACGGGCGGTTTGGACATCAATAATGAAAACATGAAGGATGATAAACTATCTAAACTATCTTGGAGAACAAGGGGAGACACTGATGAACGTATATGTAGTGTATGACAGCGACAGCGGCCATACCGAAATGCTCGCCAAATCCATTGCGCAAGGTGCGAAGGAAGCGGGGGCAGCGGTAGCGCTTCATCATGTAAATGAAGCTTCCGTCCATGATCTTGCCGATCAGGATGCCATTATTTGGGGATGTCCCGGACACTTTGGCACGATCAGCGACGGGTTAAAAGAATGGATCGACAAACTGGGTTACTTATGGGCCACCGGTGGACTGGTGGACAAGGTCGGTGCGGTGTTCTGCACGACAGCTACCGTACATGGCGGCCTGGAATCCACGCTGCTGAACCTGATTGTGCCTATGCTACACCAGGGGATGATCATTACAGGGCTGCCGGGGACCATCCGTGAAAATGCGCTCTATGGCTCCTATTACGGAGTCGGTATTACCTGTCCGGTGGAAGAGAATGTCGAAGGTCCGCCCAGCGAACCAAGCGAGCAGGATTTAAGCCTGGGCCGGGCGCTGGGGGCTCGAGTGGCTGAGCTGGCCGGGACCTTGCTGCGGGGTAGACTGCAGGGAGGGAGATAGAACATGATTTACGGGTTCATCATCCTGGTTATCCTGGGCATTTTATTTCTCATTTTCTTTAATGTACGGAACGCCAGAAGGAACAGCGGGGGGGCGGAGGAAGATCTCAGCAGCAGTAGACATGAAACCGCAGGCGGAGCAGACGCCTCCGATTCCCCGGCTGAGGAGGCGCTCCTGGAACCGGAGGCAGTTGTTCCGGCCGAACCCGGTGTCAACCCTGACTCCTTTGATCCGGCTTCGCTGGATAATGCCGCCGCTGTAGGAGCCATAGAGGTCGATGATCCGCCTGTAACGTCGGCAGCCGCGGATCTAAAGGCGGCCCGACAGGGCAGCCTGGACGCGCAGTATCGCGATGCGCTGAGAAGATTTGCAGCCGAAGAAGGCAGCGGCAGCCAGGACGCAGGAAGCGCCCGCGCTGAGGGGGCTAAAAGCAAAAGCGCGGACGAAGCTTACCGCGATGCCCTCCGGGCTATGCGCCGCAAAGACTAATCTGGCTGTGAACCCGGCCGAGCACCCGGAAGCGTCAAGCGCCGGACTGTGCAAAAGACAACAAACCCGCAGAGGGTTTCTCTGCGGGTTTTTGAGCTGACACTTGATTTCTCTCTTTATCTTCTTTATTTTCTTATTCGGGCATCGAGATTTCCACGCTGCGCATATAATCGTTTATCTCCCCGATTTCGGCCTTCCCGCCAAACAATGCCGGAACGGACTCCAGCGGCGCGGCCATGGTGCCGGCGAGCAGATCGACAGGCGCGGCCAGCTTGACCGTTTGGCCGTTCACTTGGGCTTCGTCCGATCCTTTAGTGAGGACGGCTGTATCTTCGCCCTGCTTCAGCGTCAGGGTCTGGCTGGCCTGATCATAATCGAAGCTTGCACCGAGCAGTTCGGCGAACTTTTTCAAAGGGGCCATCAGCGTATCTCCTGAAGAAGGGGGGATAAACCCGAAGCTCTGCTCCTCACCGTTAATCTTCAGATCCAGCGAGTAGACGGTTCCGTCATCCTTATTGACCACGACATTTTCAGCCTGGCGTTTCAGGTTGTGGATTTCCTGCTCCAGATTATCCGCGGTCACTTGATGGGTGCCCTTCGCAATCTCGTCAACAATCAGAGAGTTGATCGCGCCCGAGTGGTGGGAAATATCTTTGTAATTGTCGAGTGTGTACGTAATCGCCTTATCCGTCTGGAATTCATATAAGCTGACGTTGTCAAATTGACTGAGCTGTTCGTACATATAACGCTTCATTTCGAGCTGGTTCTCATAACGCTGCGGGTTGGTAGTGTACCAGACCTGCTGCCTTAAGATAGAGTAAGGCGGGTAATAGAAATAAAAGGTCGTCTCCGGATGCTCCTTGACCAGCTGCAGCACGTTGTCGTTGAAGCTTTGTTTTACCGATTCCAGCGGATCTTCATTATTGCCGTAAGACGATTCGTTAAACCGGGCAAACTCCCAGTTCTTGATGACAATGTCACGGCCGTATTTCACGGTCCGGTCCCAATTGTTCAGTTTCTCCAGCGAAGGGTGCGTAGCCGCACGCGCTTTGGAGTCCCTTAACGCCTCGTAGGAGCTCGTAATATTGGATTCGTTGAAAATATACTTATAATCATTCAGCAGATTATTGTCATACAAATAATAAGGGAAATCCCCCTGGTCGCTGACGTGGTTGCCCCGGAACGCAAAATAATCCAGTCCCCACAGCACCTGTTTAACCTGTCCGGTATCAAATGCAATCTTGGCAGTCAGATTCTGCTCTCTTGCGGTAGAGCCTTCGATGGACAGCTTGAGCACGGAACCACCGAGCTTCTCGCCGACTTCAGAGGGCAGGAAATTCTCCGTCATCGAGCTGCCGAGCACGATCGTATCGTATTTATAATTCCGGGCGAGCCCCGGATTCTGATAACGTTCCTGCCAGGAGTACGTCGGGGTGTAGAAGGAGGCTTTCCGGTAGAATTGCAGCGGATCCACGATCACTACAAAGGAACCTACCAAGAGAGCAAATAAAAGGACGAATCCCAGTAATTGAATCAAAAATAGTTTGTGTCTCGATTGTTTGTATCTCACTTTGAAATCTCCTTACATACCGGATCAAACCGGAGTTTAGAAGCTGAAATAAAGAAACTCGCTGATTTTATTGAAATAAACGACCGCGAACACGAACAGAGCCGCGGCGAAAGCGGCGCTGAACCAGCCCGGCTTAAACCGCTCAAGCAGCTGCATCGAGTTGCGGAACAGCAGCGCAACCAGAATGAATACAGCGAGCCATACGACGGTGGTCTTGTCGACCGTGGAAAGGCCGATCCCGTTCAGACCGATCATCCCTTTCAACACCTTGATGGCGTCATCCCAGCTTGTGGCGCGGAAGAACACCCAGGCGAAGTTAATGAACTGGAACGTAATGAACCACGCCAGCCATTTCGGCATCCGAATGCCCGTCTTCTGCCAGATCCGGTGGATGAATTGGGCCAAGCCGTGCAGGAATCCCCAGAAGATGAAGGTCCAGCCGGCCCCGTGCCACAAACCGCCAATCAGCATGGTCAGCATGGAGTTGATATGGGTACGCGTTACCCCTTTACGGCTGCCGCCAAGCGGAATGTAGATGTAATCTCGGAGGAAGCGGCTCAGGGTCATATGCCAGCGGCGCCAGAAATCCTGGATACTGACGGACTTATAAGGTGAATTAAAGTTAACCGGCAGCTTGATGTTGAACAGTAGCGCAATGCCGATAGCCATATCCGAATAACCGCTGAAATCGTAGTAAAGCTGAACGGTATAAGCCAGCGAAGTCGTCCAGGCCTGGACGAAGTTCAGCTGGGTCAGCGTATCGAACCCGTTGGCAGCAATCGGTGAGAAGGAGTCGGCGATGACGACCTTTTTAAACAAACCAATTGAGAACAGGAACAGACCTTTGGCCACGTTGCTGTAATTAAACTTTTTCCCTTTCAGACGGTCGAACTGAGGCATCATCTCTTTGTGATGCAGAATCGGACCCGCGATCAAATGCGGGTAGAACGTAACGAACAGGACGTAACTGACGATATTGTATTCTTTAGCCGTACCGCGGTACGCGTCAACCAAATAAGCGATCTGGGTAAAGGTAAAGAAGCTGATACCCAGAGGCAGGACGATATGCAGGAGCGGTATGTTCTGATTCAGGAGCGCGTTAGCATTCGTCAGGAAGAAATCCGCATATTTATAGTAACCTAGAAGCAGGACGTTCACTGTAATCGCACCAAATAATACCGTTTTCCGGGTTTTATTACCGGGCTCTCCCAGATTGCCGATCGTTCGTCCCATCACATAGTTGAAAGCAATGGAACCGAGCAGCAGCGGCAGGTACCGGACATCCCACCAGCAGTAGAAGAATAAGGAGCTCAGCGCGAGCCACAGCTTACTGAGGAAGATAAGCTTGAACCGGTTGAGCAGGAAATAGACCAGCACCGTGACCGGCATAAAAACAAAAATAAATTCATACGAGTTGAAAAGCACAATCAAACCCCACTTTCTGAGTTCTGTTCCAAGAGAAGACCAAAGAGCCAACTCCATTTTCAGCAAGAAACCTGAAGAAATACGATAGAATACCTGACTAATGCCTTACAAAATTATTAAAAATTTCTTATATTAGCCTCCCTAGAAGTTTATCTTAAACAGGACAACTCTTCAAATCGAATAAAAAAAACCGCCTGTTCATAGGCGGTCATAACGGAAAAAGTGGTTATGAGAAACATAACGGAAAACCGATCTTCAGGTAGCTCATCCGCCTTTAATGAAGGACAAGCAGGATGAAAACCGGAGCAATGCCTAAAGTAATCAATCCGGCCAGAATCATCGAGATGCTGGAAATTGTGCCGGTCAGCGAACTGATCTCGAAAGCTTTGGAAGTGCCTGTACCGTGCGCGCTGGTTCCTAGCAGAACCCCTCTGGCCACTTCGCTTTCGATCTTGAACAGCTTTAGAATCACCGGACCAATCATCGTGCCGAGAATACCGGTGATGATAACAAAGACAGCTGTCATGTTAGGAACACCGCCGATAACCTGGGAAACATTCATCGCGATAGGTGTAGTCACAGAGCGCGGCACGAGGCTGTGGATCAGCGAAGCGTCCAAATGCATCCATTTTGCAAGAAAAGCCGAGGAGATAACAGCCGCTATAGAGCCGCAAAGAACACTGACTACAATCTCGACCGCATGCTTCTTGAGCACATGGAAATATTTATACAAAGGGACCGCGAAGGCAATCGTAGCCGGCTGAAGAAGGTCTGTCAGCAGCTTGCCGCCCTGATTGTAGGTGGGATATGGAATTTTCGACAAAAGCAGGACGCCTACCAGTATGATAGGAGTGACCAGCAGCGGAGAGAAATAAACCCGCGGTTTGCTTTTGTAAACCTTTTTACATACCCAGTAAACGGTGAGCGTAAACAGCAAGCAAATCAGTCCGATAATCATGCGGATTTGTTCTCCTTTCGTTTCGTAATTCGGGAAGCGACGATGCCTGAACTGAGCATGACAATGACCGTACTGAAGATCACGACCAGCAGAATTTGCAGTCCGTCATTCTCCAGCATGGGGATATACTGCATAATACCGACGGCGGAAGGGATAAAAAAGAGCAGCAGCTCGGCCAGCAGCCAGTTCGCGCCGCGTTCAATCCACGCAAGCTTAATCACTTTGGTTTGAAGCAGGATAAATACAACGATAATGCCGAGAATACTGCCAGGTATTTTAAGATGGAGCAGTTCCGTCACTTTGTTCATCGCCATGGAGATCAGAAACAAAACGGCAACCTGAACAATCCCGATCAATAAGGTCTTCGTCTTGGTCATAACGGATTCTACACCTTTCATTTCGATGTCATGGATTAGTTTCATTTACAGAAATTTTACATCAGTATCTTTCATAGGTAAAATTCATATATAGAATACTTAACATTCCTTTTGGTTATGGAAGTGAGGTCGGTAAGGTGGATATTAGGCAGCTTCAATACCTGGTCGAGGTAGCCAGGCTCCACAGCTTTACTAAAGCAGCGGAGGCCTTGTTTATTACTCAGCCTACAATCAGCAAGACGATCCGGATGATGGAAGAGGAGCTGGGGATCGTGCTGTTTGCCAGACAAGGACGCAGCATCGAACTGACGGATGCGGGGCGGATCATTGTCGACCGGGCGCAGGAGATTCTGAACTCCTTTCAGAATCTGTCCGGCGAGCTGGACGACCTGCGCAATCTGAAGCGGGGGCACATTCGGATCGGCCTGCCGCCGATGGTAGGCTCCAGCTTTTTCCCTAAGGTGATGGGCCAGTTTCACGAGCGGTATCCGGAGATTACCATCCGGCTGTTTGAAGATGGGGCGAAGAAGGTTGAGATAGACGTTCAGGAGGGTTCGCTTGATCTGGGGGTAGTGGTCCTCCCGACTGTGTCAGAGGATATATTCGAAATCTTCCCGTTTGTGGAGGAGAAGCTGAATTTGATCGTGCCCCCCTTGCACCGGCTTGCGGAGAGCGGGGAAGTGGGACTCCAGGAGCTTCAGGACGAGTTCTTTATTATATTCCGGGAGGACTTTGCGCTGCATGACCGGATCATCAAAGCCTGTCAGGGGGCAGGCTTCCAGCCGAAAATCATTTATGAAAGCTCGCAATGGGATTTAATCAGTGAAATGGTGGCAGCGGGACTGGGCATCGCCCTGCTGCCCGAAACAATCTGCAGGGAAATGGATCCGGAACGGGTCGTTATTGTGCCGCTTGTTGACCCGATCATTCCTTGGAAGCTGGGTATCATCTGGAAGAAAGACCGGTATATGTCGTTTGCAGCCCGCGAATGGATTCGTCTGGCCCGTAGGGGACTCCAGCAGGAGAAGGGAGATTCAAGTATGTGATGCATAATTTCGTCCGGTCAGGCAGAGATTATAATCTGACTATCTATGGCGAAAGGGGATACGATGATGAAACGCTGGACGCTTGCTGTAACCGCACTGCTGGTCAGCATCGGTTTAATCGGTACGGAAGTCAAGGATGCGGCGGCACAGTCGTGGGACCGGTCCTTTAACTTCGGATTTAAACGCAGTCAGAACGGACAGCTTCCTTCGATTAATGAAGAAGGCTTCAAAGATATTATTGACCGGAATCATGCTGTATTTCTGGGAGATACCCGGCAGAAGGAAATTTACCTGACCTTCGATAACGGCTACGAGAACGGCTATACCAAGCCGATTCTGGATACGCTCAAGGCCAAACAGGTTCCGGCGATCTTCTTTGTGACGGGCCACTATGTGAAAGACCAGCCGGAGCTGGTCAAGCGAATGGTCGCTGAAGGCCATCTGATCGGCAACCATTCCTGGAGCCATCCGGATATGTCCGCTATTTCGGACGGCCAGATCAAGACGGAGCTGGAGCGTGTGCGGAAGGCTGTCGCTGAGCTGACGGGCGTAGAGAAGATGGAGTTCGTCCGCCCGCCCCGCGGCATTTTCAGTGACCGTGCGCTTAAGGCGTCGAACGCTGCCGGTTATCGCAGCATTTTCTGGTCGGCAGCTTATAAAGACTGGGACGTCAACGATCAGCACGGCGCCGAATACGCTTATCAAAAGGTCATGTCCCAGCTCCATCCGGGCGAGGTGCTTCTCCTGCACTCCGTCTCCAAGGACAATGCTGCGGCCCTTGCGCGGATCATTGATGATACCCGCAAACAGGGATATACCTTCAAAGCTTTGACCGAGCTGCCGAAGCCCTGAACAGCAGCCCCTCAAGGAGCCTCAATCCATTAGACTGAGCCCGAATCGCATATCCTTTTTTATCTTGCCGCCCTTTTAGGGCGGTTTTTTTGCCAAAATGGCCAGTAATAGTCCTAAAGGTTATTTCTAAATGGAAACAGATTTTATAATCTGTAGTAAGAGGAGCTTTGCAGGCTGGATCGGGCCTTGCGGCTCTGTCGCCAAACGAATATGATCTAGAAAACAGGAGAGCAGCTTCAAGGAGGGCATCGCGATGAACAAGAGGCCAGAGAACGGGCAGTGGGAACAACTATTCAGAAATGCGCCGATTGGGATGGCAGTTGTGCTGCCCGCAGAAGGGGTGCTGCTGACGAGCAACAAAGCGTTTGGAAGGCTCTTCGGCTGCGGCAGCCATGAGCTTTCTGGAGTATCGTTCCGTGAACTTGAAGGCATGGCTTCTCTGAATTTGATGAACGTCTATGAAGAGGTTCGGAAGAACCCGCTGACCGGATTTGTACAGCAGATCGAATTTAAGCTCAAATCGCGGATCAGAGTTTTGCGCAGGCTGAGCTGGTCGCTGCTGGAGGGAACTTCTGCTGATCAGGGAGTCCGGTTGATCTGCTGTGCGGAAGATGTCACGAAATTACCCAAAGCTACGGATAAAGATATAGAAAGCGAAGAGCTGTTTAGGCTGATCACCAAAAATGGACAAGACCTCATCTCCATCAGTTCGCCTGACGGCATTATTCAATATATTTCTCCTTCTGCGAAAAGACTGCTCGGATACGAGGCCTCGGAAATGGTCGGACAGCTGCGCAGCGCTTTCTACCATCCCCAGGATGCCAAAGAGATGGCTCTGCCCGGCAAGCTCTATTCGGAGAAGAATGCTTTTACAAGAAGAATCCGCCATAAAGACGGGCATTATCTTTGGTTTGAGACCTCTTTTCAGGTGATAAAAGACCCTGTCGGACAAGTTCGCAAAATTCTGGCCATCGGACGAAATGTAACGGACCGGGCAAATTCGGGTGAGACGCTGGCGAAAGCCCAGAAGATCGCCCAGGTAGGCTCCTGGAGATGGGATTTAATCAGCGGGGAGCTTACCTACAGCGAAGAGATGCGGAAGATGTTTGCCAACCGGATGTTTCCGAAGGAGAAAGATCACGATTCGCTGCTGCGGCTTGTTGTGGAGGAAGACAAGGAGAGGCTTAATCTGGCTTTGACACGCGCGTCTCAAGGCAGTAGCGAAGGGATTACTTTCCGGATCAAGCTGCCTGGCGGCGAAATTCGTACCATCCGCGACCGGTGGGAGGTCTCCTTCACCGACGAAGGAAGACCCTGCGAGATCATCGGCATGGTGCAGGATATTTCGGAACGGGTGGCGATGGAGCAGCAGCTGCTGGAGAAAGAACGGAAATACCGGCTCATTACGGAGAATACCCTCGATTTCATCTCGCAGTGCAGGGTAGAGGATGCAGTTTATTTATACTGCTCTCCGGCTTGTTATAATTTGATCGGTTACATGCCAGAGGAGCTTCAAGGAACCCCGCTGTATGACTACCTGCATCCGGAAGATGTAGAGATGGTTCGCAGCTATTTAGAGGAATGTCTCCACACAAAAGGCATCGGTCTGCTGCCGCCGCTTACCTACCGTTTCATCCATAAGAACGGACGTCATGTCTGGTTTGAGTCGAGCAGCAAATTCCTGCAGAACGACAGAGGCGAACCCGTTGAAATCATCTCCACCGCGCGGGATATCACAGAACGCAAAATCATGGAATTTAAGCTGAAGGAAAACGAGCAGCGGTACCGTTCCTTGTTTGAATATAATCCTGCTGCCGTTTATTCCATGAACCTCGAGGGTGATTATATAACCGCTAACTCCAATCTGGAGAGATTGACCGGATATTCGCAGGAAGAGCTGATAGGGATGTATTTTGGACCTCTTGTCGCTGAGAAGGATCTGGAGCGGACGCTTTATCATTTTAATCTGGCCCGGGAAGGCAAACCTCAAAGCTATGACTTAACCCTTATTCATAAAAACGGGCATCCCATCGAAATTCATACGGTCAACGTCCCGATCTTCGTGGATGATGAAGTCGTCGGCGTATACGGGATCACCAACGATATTACAGATCGAACCCGGTATATCGAGCAGATTGAACGATTAAGCCGGGAGCACAGGCTGCTGCTGAATACCGTGTCGGAGGGGATTGTCGGGCTCGATAACGAGGGCAGAGTGATATTCGCCAATCCGGCCGGAGCAGGCTTGCTTGGGTTTGATCCGCTCTCGATGATCGGCATCCCTTGTTCGCGGGTGATCCGCGAAACCCGTCAGGACGGCGGTTACCATACCTCCAAGGATTCTCCGATTCTTAAGGCGGTCAAGGTCGGCCTGCACTATTCCAAGAAGGATGCCGTGTTCTGGAAGCGGGATGAGACCAGCTTCTTTGCCGATTATCAGGTCACGCCGATCTGGGACAAAGGGGAACGCAAAGGTGCAGTTGTCGTCTTTCGGGACGTTACGGATGAGAAGGAGATTATCCTTGCGAAGGAGTCGGCGGAACGGGCCGATCAGGCTAAATCGGAGTTTCTGGCCATGATGAGCCATGAGCTGCGGACGCCGATGAATGGAATAATCGGGATGATAGATCTTCTTCAAACGACAGAGCTGGATGAAGAACAACACGAGTTCACGGGGATTCTGAAGGAGAGCAGTCAGGCCCTGCTGCACATTCTGAATGAAATTCTGGATTTCAGCAAAATCGAAACGGGAAAAATGACGCTAAACAGTGAACCTATCCATCTGCAGGCCCTGCTCGGCGGAGTCATTGAGCTGTTCACGCCAAGGGCCAAGGAGAAGGGAATTGAGCTTAAGGGGCTGCTGCTGAACCCTGAACAGATTCCATCCATTGTGATCGGCGATGCGATGCGGATCAGGCAGGTGCTCGTCAATCTGATCAGCAACGCGGTTAAATTTACCGATTATGGCGGCGTGACTTTGACGCTTGAAGCCGAGCTAGCTGCGGATGACCAGCGGACAGCTCTGACTTTCAAGGTTGAGGATACGGGCATCGGCATTCCCTATGAAAGACGGGACCAGCTCTTTATGTCCTTCTCACAGCTGCATCCGAACCTGAACCGGAAGTACGGCGGAACAGGACTGGGACTTGCGATCAGCAAAAAGCTGGTCGAGCTGATGGGCGGGACGATCGGCGTGGACAGTGTCCAAGGCGAAGGATCGACCTTCTATTTTACGATTCCTTGTGAACGTGTAGTTGAAGACGAGCCGGAGCTTGAAGCCAGCGGGGAACAGGAGCAGGCCCAAGTTGGCGAGGAATAGATCGATCTGCTGCCTGCAGTCCAATGGTGAGACAAGAGGTTATTATAAGTGGAAAAAGCTTGCCCGGACTGGCTGTAAGAGCCGTCCGGGCAAGCTTTTTTTATTCGTGTCTTTTAAATAGGAAGGACATGAATTCAATATGGATTATTGGGCGACAGGCGTCTCGTACAGCGCCTCAAGCTCGGCTACAAGCGAACCGACATAAGCGGCCGCTTTGGAGATCGGCTCTTTGCTGGTCATGTCGACACCGGCCATCGCCATCAGTTCAAGCGGTGTCCGGCTGCCGCCGGCTTTGAGCACCTCCAGCCAGCGATCTACCGCTGGCTGCCCTTCTTCGCGGACCAATTGCGCGGCAGCAGTTGATGCCGTAAGTCCGGCCGCGTAAGTATAAGGGTAAAGCCCCATATAATAATGCGGCTGACGCATCCAGGTCAGCTTGGCGCCTTCGTCCAGCTCCAGCTCATCTCCCCAGAACTCGGCGAGGATGTCTTCCTTAAACCGGGAAAGGACATCAGCCGTAATCGGTTCACCGGCTTCGGCATGACGATAAACGCGGCGCTGGAGCTCGGCTTCCAGCAGGTGCGTCACATAGTTGTGATAATACGTATTTAGCAGCTGGGAGATGATCCAGCGGCGCATCCGTTTGTCTTGCGATTTGGCCATCAGATGATCGGCGAGCAGCAGCTCGTTCATCGTGGACGGCGCTTCAATGAAGTACATGGATGGGCGGTAGTTCACCAAAGCCTGGTTTCTCGCTGCCAGCATTAAATGCCCGGCATGACCGACCTCATGGGCGAGCGTAAAGGCGCCCCGCATATTGTCGGCCCAGGTGATCAGGATATAGGAATGAACGCCGTAAATGGAAGAGCAGAAGGCTCCGGTTGACTTGCCAACGTTATCGGCATAATCAACCCAACGCTCGGTGAAGGCGGATTTGACGATTTCCCCGTATTCAGGTCCAAGCACAGCAAGAGCTTCCTGGATGATCGAACAGGCTTCTTCGTAGGTCACGGAAGGATTGTAATCCGGATCAAGCGGAGCTTTCAGGTCGCAGAAGAGCATTTTATCGAGACCAAGCTCCTTCTTCTTAAGAGCGGCAAGGCGGCGCATGTGCGGAGCCAGCTCCGTCAGCAGCGTATCGTGGATATTGTTGTACATGTCCAGCATCACCTGCTGGGGTTGGAGCAGCATTTCCGTGACCGAGCTGTAACCGCGCAGGCGGGAGAGGGTAACCTGCTTCTTCACTTCTGTGGCATAAGCCTCCGCAAATGTATGGCGCGAGCCGTGAAGCGATTTGGAGAAGGAAGCGTAAGCCTCGCGGCGCAGCCGGGTATCCGGCGACATTTCGTATTTATTCTCATATAAGCGGAAAGAGTTCGGCAGCTTGTCTTCCCCTTCGCCGATATCGTCAAACGTCATGTCAGACAATTTGCCGCGCAGGTAAATGCGGTAAGGGGATTCCAGCACCTCGCTGAGGGAAGCAAGCACGCTTTCCGTTTCCGGACTCAGGCGGTACGGCTTGCTTTCAACGAGCAGCTTCAGGCTGCGTTCATATACAGCCAGGCCGGGTTCTGCGGACAGATAAGCCTCAATTTTGCCGTCTTCCAGCTCCAGCAGCTCGGAGTCGATAAAGGTCAGCGAAGACCGGATCTGGGACACGGCATCTCCCGATTTGGAGGAGTTGGCCAGATTTGCCGGATTGGTTCCGTCTTCGGACTGATGCAGCCGGGCATAACTGGCTGCCCGCATCACCAGCTGCTGCAGGGCATCCTGTTCCTTCAGGCAGTCCAGCAGCACGCTTGGGCCTTCATGCAGGCGCCCCTTGAAACGGGTTAAATGCGCGGCTTTATCCAAAGCCTCTTTAAGTGCCGCCTCGAACCCTTGCTGCGAATCAAACAGATCATCCAGATTCCAGGTCGCTTCGACCGGAACCTCTGCACGCGTCAGCATTTTTGCCATAAACAAACGTCCCCTCTCTCAAATCGCAATATATGTAAGTTAATCTACCATAGTTCTATAATAGCACAGTTCTGTGCCGGGTTCTAATGTTAAAACGGGAATGCTTTAGTGAAATATAGTGGGAGCGGAGGGGGGGAATAACGATGAGGGGAGGAAGAGAAAGACAAAGTAGGCGGGAATTATTGGGGCGGAATTGAGGAGTTCGAAAATATGGGGTTTGGGATTAAGCGTGGAATTAATTTTGGAATTAAGGAGATTGAAATTAAGAGAAAGTGTGGAGGGGACAGGCGGATAAAAAAATTACCCCAAAGGAAGCCCGGCTTCTGCCCAGTTTCTTTGGGGTGAAGTATGTCTGGATCGGCTTCTCCATATGCCGCTCGACCGGTGAAACTTGATCAATGGAAATCCGACCGATGGAAACTCGGCTAATGGTAAATCAACTAATGTTAACTCGAATAATGATAAATCGACCAAGTAGAAACTTGACCCGTAGAAACTTGCTTAGTGGAGAAAGAGGGACGCTCAGCCAAGCTGCAGCCGCCCTGCTATGTGCTGCGGCTTAGCCGATTAAGGCCCGCTGGCTCCGCTGGCCGCGGCTTGTCCGCCCGGCAGATGGCTTCCGGAGGTTAACGCGGAACATTCCGCGTTCCTTTTGCCATCGGCGAACCGCACAGCGGGCAAACTCTTTCCGTCAGCTTCGCCTCGCGCTCGCTGACGATCCGGACCCAGGCTGCGCAGCCCTGGGCCGTGCACAGCCACGCCGGCACGACGCGTCCGCGTGCCGGCGTGGCTGAAGCCGCTGCCGCAGCACCGCCGGCAGCGGACATGCCGCGCGCGCCGTTTGTGCCCGGCGCGCCGGCCGTGCCGCCGCCCGGGCTGCCCGCGGCGGCGATTTCACGCGCAGCGTTCCCGCGGTAGCCCGGGAACGCTGCGCCCGCCCGTGCGCCAGCCGCAGGCGAGCTGGCGCGGGCGATCCGGCCCGGGGCGGCTGTGCCGGCCCCAGGGCCAATGGCCGGCCGTGCCCCGCTGCGGGTCACGGTTCCGGCCTGCTCCGCCGCGGAGGCTGCGCCAAACGCGGCGAGCAGAAAGCGCGACACGTCCGCCTTCTTGCTCCGGTAGCGCGCGGGGGAGCTGATAACCAGCTCCTCCTTGGCCCGGGTAACGGCGACGTAAGCGAGGCGGCGCTCTTCTTCCAGCGCCGCTTCACTTTTCTGTCCGGCGGTCAGCTTCGGATGAATATCCTTCATCCGATCGGCATCCAGCGCCGAGGCATGGGGCAGACTGCCTTCGGAGGCCCCGATCAGATAAACGACGGGGAACTCCAGCCCTTTGGAGCGGTGAATGGTCATCAGGGCGACCCGGTTTCCCTGGTCTTCGAGCTTCCGCGTTCGTCCTTCCTCATTCTTAGCGACTACCTCATCCACAAAAGTCAGAAACTCTCCAATCCCGTTAAAGCGTTCAGCCGAGGTTTCGAGCTCGTCCAGCAGCTCTTTCAGCATTTCACGGTGCTGGGTCGCCTCCTGGCGTTCGTCGGTTTCCAGATAGCTGTTATAGAAGCCCGCGCGAATCTGCCGGATGGCTTCCACAGGGGTCAAGCGGCGAAGGGAGCGGATCAGCTCGATTCGGCCGTTGATTTTTTCAATCTGGAACTCCTTCAGTCCGGGCAGGGTGCGCAAATGGATCATCGGCCCTTTCTTGGCTCGGAGCTTCTCTTGTTCGGTAATGTGAGCCATCCCGAGATTCCGGTTAATATAGAGGGTTGGCAAAATGCTCTCGATCGCCTGGAAATCCCGGCGGTTCAGCGCAAGACGGAGATAATCCAGCACCGGTCTCACGACACGCTGCTGGTAGAGCAGCTGCCCATCTCCATAATCGATATACGGAATGCCGCGGAGCACCAGCTGCTCCAGCATGGCCCGGTTGTTGCTGGCGGCCCGGTATAGGATCGCATAATCGCCGTAGCTTCTTTTCCCTGTGACCACCTC
The DNA here is from genome assembly GCF_002240225.1 of Paenibacillus physcomitrellae. Taxonomy (NCBI): domain Bacteria; kingdom Bacillati; phylum Bacillota; class Bacilli; order Caryophanales; family Paenibacillaceae; genus Paenibacillus; species Paenibacillus physcomitrellae. The sequence goes on from NZ_CP022584.1 coordinate 3,520,422, forward strand.
GTGTTCGATCCGGTTCAGCAGGAATTCGGCCTCTTTATCCGTTGTGTATGGCCTTAAATACAGCGGTTTGAGCCCCTTGCTCTTCCGCGCGGCCTTCAGCGTTTTGACCCGCCGCTGCACATTGTGACGGATGATGTCATTGCCGAGACCGACAATATTCGGGCAGGAGCGGTAATTAATGTCGAGCGTAATGACCACGGCCCGCGGATATTGTTTGTCGAATTGCAGGATGAACTCGCTGCGCGCTCCGTTGAAAGAATAGATCGTCTGGTCGTCGTCGCCGACGGCCATCAGGTTGTTGGCAGGTGCGGCCATCATGCGGACCAGTTCATACTGCAGCAGGTTCGTATCCTGGAATTCGTCCACCATAATGTAGCGGAACCGCTCGCGCAGCCAGCGAAGACTGCCCGGATCTTGTTTGAGCAGGTCATAGGAGCGGGTCAGCACGTCATCGAAGTCCATCACCTGCTGCCGGGCTTTCGCGGCTTCATACCGGAGGAAAATCTGCTTCAGCTCCCGGTCCGTTTCGCTGTTCTCCGGCAGGTCATTCACCTGGACCAGATTCATTTTGGCCGAGGACAGCAGCGCCAGCAGCGTCTCTGGTTCGTAGGCATCCTGAGGCAGGTTCAGCTCGCGCATGATCTGCTTCAGCATAATATGCTGCCGGGTTGTATCCGTCAGCAGAGCGGAAGCGGCTCCGCGGCTGTACAAAAACCGAAGGAAGAAAGCGTGAAAGGTTCTGGCAGACAAGGCCTTGATATGATGAGCGGACAGTCCGGGCAATCCGGCAATCCGTTCGCGCATCTCCGAAGCGGCTTTGCTGGAGAAGGTCAGGAGCAGAATGGCGGAAGGAGCGACGCGCCGAACGCCGATCAAATAGCCGGTCCTGCAGACCAGTACCGACGTTTTGCCCGAACCGGCTCCGGCCAGTGTCAATGCGGGACCTTCGCCGTGGCGGACCGCGCGAATCTGCGCCGTGTTCAGCAGGATGCCGCTTTGTTCAAGTCTGCGGAAGTACCAGGCATCAGGCTCGGCATCGCTGACCAGCCTGCGGCTGGTTTCAGTTGAAGCAAGAGGAGCCGAAGGCACTTGACCTTCCGCTCCTGCGGGTCTATGTTGAAATAAAGAACGTTCCATATATGAAATCACCTTGTTTTAGAATGTAGCTGTTGAAGATTTAAATATATCATACTCTGAAGCGGCCGGTCTCCGATGAGGTTTGGCATTTTTGGGGAAACTGTTAGCTAAGCGGGTTACAAATCAAATCCAATTGGGAGGTTTTACGCATGCAGGAAATGGTCAATACGGGTTACGGTTTTGAACTGCAGGAAGACGGAAAAATGGTGGCGGAAATCACCTACCGTCAGGAGGGCGATGTCCTGGTCGCTGACCACACCTATGTATCGGAGGAGCTGCGCGGCCAGAAGGTAGCGGAGAAGATGCTGAATGAACTGGTCGACTATGCGCGCGGGCAGGGCTATCAAATCGTTCCACAGTGCTCTTATGTGCAGACGATGTTCAGACGGCACGAGAAATATGCCGATGTTTGGAAACGTTAACGAGAGAGCCGGGATGCCTTGCTTCCGCCAAGCGGAAATACAGGAAAAAATTCATCTTGCTCACTCATTGAGACAGGGGGAATTATATTGTATGATGTACTCTGGACTAAACCCCAAAAATTTTATTTAAAGCGAGTTGACATAGATGAATCCTAGATCGGCGAATTATGCTATGCCCCCTGAATGGGCTGAACACGAACGTACTTTGATCTCCTGGCCCGTGCAGGACTCCATGGTCTATCCAGACCAATATGAGGAGGTCAGCCAGGGTTACAGAGAGCTGATCCAGGCGATTGCTGAATTCGAGCCTGTTGGCGTGCTTGTGAATCCGGAGGATGTGGCCCGTGTCCGTGCCATGTTCACAGAGGAGAACATCGAGATCCTGCCGGTGGAACACAGCGATGCGTGGCTGCGCGATAACGGTCCGACCTTGCTGCTGAACCCGGCCGGTGAGCGTGCAGGGATCAACTGGAACTTCAATGCCTGGGGCGAAAAGTATAAACCGTTCGATCTGGACAACCAGGTCGCCGGGCAGCTGCTCAGCCGTTTCGGCATTACGCAGTTCGATGCGCCGATCACGATGGAAGGCGGCTCTTTCCACGTTGACGGTGAGGGTACGCTGATCACAACCGAAGAGTGCCTGCTGAACGATAACCGCAATCCGCATCTGAGCCGTGAGGAAATCGAGCAGACGCTCAAGGACTTTTTGAACGTGGACACGATCATCTGGCTGAAACGCGGTTTAAGCGGCGATGAAACGGACGGTCATGTCGATAATGTGGCCTGCTTTGCGGCACCCGGCAAGGTGATCATGCAGGTCTGCAGCGATCCGTCGGACGAGAACTACGAAATTACGCGTGAGAACCTGGCGATTCTTGAAGCTTCTGTAGATGCCAAGGGCCGCAAAATCGAAGTGATTCCAGTCGAGCAGCCTCCGGCTGTTCAATACGAGGATTCCAGATTGACGCTCAGTTATCTGAATTTCTATTTCGTCAATGGCGGTATCATTCTGCCGGTGTTTGGCGGAACAGCCGAGGAGACTGACCGCCTGGCGAAAGAAGTGCTGGAACGCACCTTCCCGGACCGGAGAGTCCGTACTGTTAATGGAATGGCCGTGATCCGCGAAGGCGGAAACGTGCACTGCACGACGCAGCAAATGCCTGCCGGCAAATAAGCCGAAGGGCCGAATCAGAAAGGAGAGGGGAACCTTTTGAGAAACGTTAAAGTTGCAGCTACTCAAATGAGCTGTTCATCGAATATAGAAGAGAACATTGCCAAAGCAGACCGCCTGGTCCGCGAAGCGGCGAAGCAGGGCGCGCAGATTATTTTGCTGCAGGAGCTGTTTGAGACGCCTTATTTCTGCCAGAAGGAGAAGGCCGATTATTATCCTTATGCTACGGAACTGGAGCACAACAAAGCCGTGAACCATTTCAAGCAGGTGGCTAAAGAGCTCCAGGTTGTGCTGCCGATCAGCTTTTATGAGAAAAAGAACAACGCCCGCTACAATTCGCTGGCCGTCATCGACGCAAGCGGTGAGGTGCTTGGCCGTTACCGCAAGAGCCATATCCCGGACGGACCGGGGTATGAAGAGAAGTTCTACTTTAACCCTGGGGATACCGGCTTTAAAGTGTGGAATACCCGCTACGGCAAAATCGGTATCGGCGTCTGCTGGGACCAATGGTATCCGGAAGCCGCGCGCTGCATGGCGCTGATGGGCGCCGAAATCCTGTTCTACCCGACCGCGATCGGTTCGGAGCCGCAGGATTCGTCCATCGACTCGAAGGACCACTGGCAGACGTGCATGCTCGGGCATGCCGCATCCAACCTTGTTCCGGTTGTAGCTTCGAACCGGATCGGCATGGAAACCGATGAAGATTCCAGCATCAACTTCTACGGTTCTTCCTTTATTGCGGGCCCTACGGGCAGCAAAGTGGCCGAAGCCAGCCGCACGGAAGAAACTGTGCTGGTGGCTGAGTTCGATCTCGATCAGCTGGAATCCCAGCGGATTGAATGGGGCATTTTCCGTGACCGCCGTCCTGACTTGTACAAGATCATTACTTCCTATGACGGGGAGCAAATGGTTTAGTCAAATGGTTTATGCACTTTAAGCCCAGTAACTTGTCAAAATCATGCTTAACTCAAATTTGCAAATCGCACAGGATAGGAACGATCAGCCGTTTAATGGCTGGTCGTTTTTTTCGTGCAAAGAACCTTGCTGAGAACTGCGCAAAGAACCGCGCAAAGAGCCTTTGGAAAGGATTTGTTTCTCCGCCAGAGTGACAATGCGCGGTATGCATGAACGTATAAAATCGGGGTTTCCAGCAAATGTTAAGCAGAAATCGGAAAGGGAAAGAGGGGGAAGTATGCTGTACGACTGGCTCAAGAAATCGCTGACTCCCCGCGCCCGCACGCTTGTCGGAAGCTCCAACGATTTGAAAAGAAGTCTTCCGCTGCCCATCCATACCAATCTGACAGTTACGCTGGAGCTGTTCAGAAGCAAGCTCGGAAACAGCCCCGATGTGATCATCCGGTCTTTTGGATCTGCCGGGGAGGCGTCTGCTCCGCTGATCGCGGTTTGTTACGTTGAGGGACTGATCGACAACCTGCTCCTTGCTGAACTGTTGGAAACGGCCGCCAAAGCCGTGGAGAAGGACTCTGAAGGGAACGGTCGGGAGACGGCTGAAAGGCTGGCCCGGGATATTCCGTCACTAGCTCTCCACAAGACGGATGTGCTGGATCAGGTATTTGCCTCGGTGTTATCAGGAGATGTCGTCTTCCTCATGGATCAAACGCCTTATGCCCTGTCGGCTTCCATCGGCGGCGGTCCCCGGCGCAGCGTCGAAGAGCCGACCTCGCAAACGGTAATTCGGGGGCCCAAAGAAGGATTTACGGAGGATCTCTCCACCAATATGGCTTTGGTCCGCCGGAAGCTCAAAACACCTGATCTGCGCATGGAGGTCCGGCAAATAGGAACTTATACGCAGACGAGAGTTGCGGTTGCTTATATTGAAGGCATAGCCAAGGACAGCGTGATTAAGGAAGTGCGGACGCGCCTTGATTCCATTCAAACCGACAGTATCCTGGAGAGCAACTATATCGAGGAAATGATTCAGGATGCGCCGCTCACGCCGTTTCCGACGATCATGAACACGGAACGGCCTGATGCTGTTGCCGCAAGCCTCCTTGACGGGCAGGTTGGGATTATAGTGGACGGTACGCCGTTCGCGCTTATATTGCCCGTAACTTTTTTTAAATTTTTTCAATCCAGCGAGGATTATTATCAGAGATACGATCTGGCGACATTTTTAAGAGTTCTGAGAATTGCAGCCTGTCTGGTGGCCCTTCTTCTTCCTTCCTTGTACATTGCGATCACTACGTTCCAGCAGGAGATGCTGCCTATGACGATGCTGATCACGCTGGCCGCGCAGCGGGAAGGTACGCCGCTTCCTGCGCTGATCGAAGCATTTGTGATGGAGATGACCTTTGAAGTGATCCGGGAGGCCGGGGTGCGAATGCCTAGGGTTATCGGTCCAGCGATTTCCATCGTAGGCGCCTTGGTAATCGGTCAGGCCGCGGTGCAGGCGGGTCTGGTTTCGGGGACGATGGTCATTGTCGTATCTTTCACGGCTATCGCGAATTTTGTTATTCCTTCCATCGACATGGCGGCAGCCATCAGGCTGATTCGGTTTACGTTAATGCTGCTCGCCGGCACCTTCGGACTGTTTGGTATTTTAGCGGGGATCATCCCGATCCTCAATCATCTGGTTTCGCTGCGTTCTTTCGGCGTAGATTATTTCCTTCCCTATGCACCGTTTAATCGAACCAATTCGAAGGATTTGCTAATCCGTGTGCCTTGGTGGGCTATGAAATCGCGTCCGGACCAGATTGCCGGCAAGAACAAAACGAGACAGGCTCCCTACCAATATCCGCCGATTGAGGAACAAGTGCTTCCTGATCCAAAGGCAAAGGATCAACAGCAGGATGAGCAAAGGGGATAAGTCATGCTCCGCTATTATCGATTGTGTCTGCTCGGCTTCTGTTTGCTGCTGCTTCCCGGCTGCGGGAGCCGAAAGGAATTAAATGAACTTGGCATCGTCATTGCCACCGGCTTGGATGGCACTAAGGGGAACTACCGCGTAACGACACAGATTATTGTCCCGTCGGCCATGTTCAGTGGAACAGGCGGATCAAGCGGGGCTGGTTCTACCCTGGGCGTATACGTGTTAACCTCGAAGGGAGAAACAATCAAAGAGGCTTTGATAAGAAGCACGCTTAAGAATCCGAGACAGCTTTATTTTTCCCATAACAACGTCTTGGTTATCGGCAAAGAAACGGCGAACGAGGGCATATTCGAGCTGGTGGACCGATATCTGCGCAATCTGGATACCCGTGAAACTGTCAAGGTGCTGGTCGCCGAATCCACTGCAGAAGAGACCCTGCAAGCGCTGTTGCCCCCGGAGAAGCTTCCGGGCAAGGCATTGGAGGAGCTTTTGGATAAGGAACAGAAATGGGCGTCTTTTTATAATGACACTTCTATGTATGAGCTGGCGTTAAAGCTAAGCTCGGATTCCGGGGCGGCCGGTGTTCCTGAAATCAAACTGGAGGGCAGCAGCCCCGAAATCCTGAAAACCCAGGACGCCTTTAAACATACCAATCCTCCTGCCAATCTAATATTAAGTGGGCTAAGTTTGTTTCAGGGAGAGCGCCGGGTAGGGAGACTGAATGAAAGGGAGAGCCTAGGCGTTTCCTGGCTCATGAACCGAGTTAGGAGACACACGATATCTTTCGGGAGCGGACCAGATGGGGACGATCAATCTAGGTCGGCCTACAAAGTCACTTCAGCCAAGGTAAAAGTCACTCCGGTCAAAGACGGCGACGGATACAAGCTTAAGGTTAGAGCCAAAGTGGCTGGTGAGCTCAACGAAACGGAATCCATGGAGGATGTTGGCAGCTTGTCGGGGATTCGACATTTGGAAGAGCAGATTGAGCGTAAAATTACCGGCGACATTAACCAGGGATGGAAAGCGATCCGGAAACAGCAGGTCGATGTTCTGGGAGTCGCCGACAAGATTCACCGGAGGTATCCGAAGGATTGGCAGAAATTAAAACCAAGGTGGAAAGAGGAATTTTCAAAGATGAACATCGAGGTCCAGGTCAAGGCTTCCATTAAACGGCCAGGTCTCTTTATACAATCCTTCCGCAAGCTGCAGGAGAAAATCCATGAAGGGGAGGAGTAGGATTAAAGATTAAAGTCCGGATATAAGTGAAGCAGATTGAAACTGAACAGAGAGGGGGGGACAGAAATGGATCAGGAGAAAATCAGATTGTCCGAGCTGCTCATCAGTTTGTTTTTGTTTGAAGTGGGCAGTACAACGCTTTTCTTTCAGGGAGGAGAAGCCAAACAGGATGCCTGGATATTGATGCTAGCTGCCGGAGCTATCGGTCTGCTGATTCTGCTCCTTCATCTTGCCATTCATTTCCGCGATCCCCGCCTGGATCTGTTTTTGCTGTTCCACCGCTATATGGGGCCTTGGCTGGGTACGATTATAAATTTGGGCTTTATCGGTTATTTCGGCTACGAGGTTTCACGGAATTTGCGGGATTTGGGAGAATTAACGCTGATGACCCTGCTGCCCAATACGAAATTATGGCTGACTATGGCGATTTCTTTTATCGTCATAGCTAATGCGGTTCGACATGGACCGAGGGTGAACTTTCTAATGGGCATCCTGTTTCTTCCCTTTGTGGCAGCAGCTTACGGCATTCTGCTCTTTGCGGTGTCGATCAGCGGACTGCTTCATTTTGAATTTATGCTGCCGGTTCTGGAACACGGTTTTACCGCGGACATGGGCAAGTCGTTGCTTGAAACGGTTTCGTTTCCCTTTGGTGAGAGCATCGTTTTTCTGGTGTTCTACCCTATGATCCAACGACAGAATAAAATGCTTGGAACAACGCTTTTTTCATTCACTTGGATTGTAGTCTTCCTGGCTCTGATCAATCAGCTGAATGTGCTTGTCCTGGGACCTAACCTCGTAGCCAACAGCACTTTGCCGCTCTTGGAAACTGTTCAACTGATCCGATTTCCGGGTTTATTTGAACGAATGGACGCCTTATTCACGATGTTTCTCTTCATCGGGCTTGGCGTTAAAATGGCGTACTTCTTTCTGGGCAGTGTTATCGGACTGGAACGAATTACAGGGATCGGATTCAGAAAATGGATCATCCCGCTCGGGATCTTGATCTTCGCCGCTGCTTTCTGGTCGCCTAACTATACGCATCATATCTATATAGGGCGCGAGGTCGTGGTTTTAAGCATTTGGCCGTTATTCCAGATCGCGCTGCCGGTTCTGTTATTTGTGATTATGCTGCTTCGCCGGAAGAAAATAAAACCGCACGGATGAGTCGCCCTGATCCCAATCACCGGAATTGAGAAATCGCAAGGGTTTCGGTGTTTCTGCTGCGTAGCTGCAGATGGATCGGGGTAAGATTTTTTTGAAAACAGAAAAATTGCTGTTGACATTATATTGTGCACAATGTATATTTTGTACATAAAGATTTTGCGCAACTTAATTTGACAAATACAACCGTCGGAAGGTCGGAAAGATAAGCTTTTTAAATATAAGGAGGAATTTAATCATGTCTAATCAAAACAACGAAACAGTTCAAGGTAAAGTCGTATTGGAGCCAGTCGCTCAAAAATTCGTTCAGGATACAGCTAACCCGCCGTACCTGTTTGATCTCGGTCCGGTGAAAGGACGCGAAACTGTAGATGAAGTGCAATCCGGCGAGATTGCCAAACCAGCTGTCGACATCGAGGACCTGACTTTTGAAGGCGGGCCAACCGGAACCGTATCGATCCGTATCGTTAAACCTCAGAATGCCAAAGGAACGCTGCCGGTGATCCTGTATACCCACGGTGCAGGCTGGGTGTTCGGCAATGCGCATACGCATGACCGTTTGATTCGCGAGCTGGCAGTAGGAACGGACTCTGCGGTTGTATTCACCAGCTACGATCTGTCTCCGGAAGTCAGATATCCGGTGGCTATTGAGCAGGTGTATGCAGCTTTGGAATGGATCGCTAAAGAAGGAGCCTCCCATGGTCTGAATGCGAGCCGGATCGTAGCAGCCGGCGACAGTGTAGGCGGCAACATGACTGCAGCGCTGACACTGATGACTAAAGAGCGCAAGGGTCCTCAAATTGCCAAACAGCTCCTGTTCTACCCGGTAACCGATGCTTCATTTGATACACCTTCGTATCATCAGTTTGCAGAAGGGTACTTCCTGCGCCGGGACGGTATGCAGTGGTTCTGGGATCAATACACCACAGATCCGCAGCAAAGAGCCGAGATTTATGCTTCGCCGCTGCGGGCGAGTCTTGATCAGCTGAAAGGTCTGCCTGAAGCTCTGGTCATTACGGGAGAAGCAGACGTGCTGCGGGATGAAGGCGAAGCTTATGCCAACAAGCTGCGTGAAGCCGGCGTAACGGTAACCGCAGTCCGCTTCCAGGGCATCATTCACGACTTTGTTATGCTGAATGCCCTCGCCGATACTAATGCGGCTAAAGGCGCCATGCTGCTGGCGAATGCATGGATTCGCCAATAACCTGGCGAGCAGTTGAACGTTGAAATACAACTGCTGATATAGAAGAACGTTCTCCGAGGTTTGCCCCGGAGAGCGTTCTTTTTTTGAGTTTGGCAGAGGTTTGACAGCCCCGAGCATCTTTGGCAGTCCTGAACATTTGATAAGAGACGCCCAAACAAGTTGATTCCGCTGATAGAATCCGTTTAAATGGAAAGTATCTTAAGAAGCAGGCAAAGGATCAGGCAGAGAAGCAGGTGAAGAAGCAGCTTGTTAAAGGGATGAACCGAAGGTGGTGGGAGCAATAGGAACGTTAAGCAGCTATATTACGGATAAAGGGGAGCTTGATCCCCGGCGGATTTACCGAAGTGAACGTTTGTACCAGGGAATGAACGGCCGTTATGTGGAGCGTTTCTATGTTAATCCGCAGCAAAGCTACATTTTTAAGCCGGTTACGCACCAGGGGCAGGAGGATCGGGAGGTTTGGATATACGAACGGGTTCTGTATAAGATCCCCAAAGTGTATCCGGCTTTGGTTGATAAGTCCGAGCAGGGGACAAACGGATGGGCGGTCTTTGAGGATTTGGGCCCGCTTAATCATGAACATGGGCCGAAGACGCTGCTGCGGATGGCCAAGCTTGTCGCCAGATGGCATAGTCTTGACCCCTCCGAATGGGACCCGGCGGCTTTCAGGGCTCCCAAACCGCCGGTACAGCAGATGGCCGTGGATTTACTGGAGCTGAAGCCGGAAGCCCGGCGTCTGATCCGTGAGGCAGAGTTGCCCGTCTGGATGCTGGATAGCGCTAAGCGGCATGTCGAGGATTCGGAATGGGCTGCGATGAAGGTGCTTAATCACGGCGATTTGCATGCGGGGAATTATGCATCGATTCATGGGGAATTGTATGTGCTGGATTGGGAGCACGTGCATTTGAATTCGCCTTTATGGGACCTGTATCACTTATTAGATATGTCTCACCCGGTATTTCCGGGGGTTATCCCGATGAACGAGGAGCTGAGGGAGCGTATCCTGCGGATGTACGTTCATCAACGGAGATTTTATGGACAGGAACTGGACGAATCCCGGCTTCTGGCGGATTATTGCGCCTATGCGTTTATATTCTCCTTGTGGATGCTGCTGCTGATTGAATCCGATCTGAGGCAGGGCAGCGTTTACTGGAGTCGGGCTCAGCTGCTGCGGCAGCGGGCGGAAGCGATGGATCATTTAAGCAGCTGCGGCCGGCAGTATCTCGAAAGAACGGGAACCGATTCCGGCGCATTAAGGGACAGAGGAGGAGTAAGATGAGTAAAGCAGGTCTGATCATGCGTAAAATCCAGTTTGCAGAAGCGCAGGGACCGCGAATTTTTGCTGAAAGGCTTCAGCAGATCAGCCGGGAGCTCGGCGTGGAGCTGGTATTTATTTCACCGGAGCGGCATGTAAGTGAGCATGACTGGCTGCCGGGTTACGAACATGAGAAAGGCGATCTGGTCAATTATGATATTGTGCTGGATCAAATCTATAAGGAGCAAATTGAGCATGTGATCTATACGGTGTCGGGCTTTACTTTCCTAAAGATGTTTCTGCCAAACAGCGTGCTGTTTCCGCACAGCTTCCCTGACCCCGCGCTTACGGGTTATGAAATGATGAAGCCTTTCTACACCATGGTAGACAAAGCGATCGTGCAGACGGAATTCCTGCGGGAGCAAATCGGGGAACGATATGGAGTTACAGATGTGGATGTGATTCCGATCGGCTTCAGCGAGACCCTGGCCAAACGCCACTTTGATCCGGATGCCGTCGTCAATAACCGGGTTTTATGGATTGGCCGCGATGAGGCTAACCGGCGCCCCGACCTCGTTCTGGAATATGCTAAACGCAACCCGGACAAAGAAGTCTTTATGGTCTTTGGCGGCATGCGTTATAAGGAAAGCATGAAGAAATATGCGATTCCGGATAATGTGAAGCTCAAATTTGCCTTAACGCAGGATGAAGTATTTGCGCTCATGAATTCCGCGAAGGTGTATTTCAGCTCCTCCCAATTCGATACCTTTGCGATGCCGCTGACCGAAGCGATGGCGATGGGTAAAATCGTCGTCAAGCCGGAGCATCCTTGCTACGGCCATATCCATGGCCCGCATTGCTTTGCCGGCAATGAGTCGAACTGGTTCGAGCTGGTCAACATGGCTGCGGCCCATCCGCGTAAATGGTCGGAGCAGAACCGCGAATATGCTTTTGACCATTTCTCCGAAAAGGTGATGAAAGACGGCTACCGCCGTTTCTACGAGTCCTGGCTGCGCTAGACAGAAGTTTAGCCGAATTATAAAAGCCCGTTTCCTGCATGCCGAACATTCGGTATGTGGGAAACGGGCTTTTTCTCTCCGGTAACAGGAGTTGTATGAAAGAGTTGTATGAAAGGAACTCTATAAGAGGATCTCTATGAGAGAAAATTTATGCGTTTTGCTCGATTTGAATCCGGCATTCCAAATGGCGAAGCTTTCTTTTGATTTCCTTCTGCCATTTCTCATCGCCAAGCCGTTGGGCCAGATTAAGCAGGTCCAGATAATCGTCGACTTGGAGGCTGCATTTGGAGTATCGGTTGGTCATGTTCATTAACTCCTTCTGTCTTGGGGTAGGTTATGGTGAGCTGCAGGGCAGCGATTTAGAACAAGGAATGATAATCATTATCATTTATTAATCTTATTATGGCATAAAATTCGGAGAATTGACAACCCTTTTCCATACCAAGCAGAGAAGATCATGGCGAAGTCCCATTATCGGGTTTATTTCTATTAGAATTGTGTTATATTACGGAAAATAAAGGATTTCTGAACCTGAAATAACCGGAAAATGGAGGGCTTATGGAAACGGAAGCACTGTTAAAGGTCGAGGAACTGGCGCTGAAGAAACACAAAATTTTCAAACAAAGCTGGATTCGGTATTTAGCCCGTTCCATGCTGGCCAGCATGTTTATCGGGTTTGGTGTCATCGTAGCTTTCAAGACCGGGAACTTTTTCTTTCTGAAGGATTCTCCTTTTACTTATCCGATGGCAGCTATGACGTTTGGTGCAGCCATTATTCTGATCTCTTACGGTGGAGGCGATCTGTTTACCGGAAATACGTTCTACTATACGTATGCAGCGCTGCGGAAGAAGCTGAAATGGCCAGAAGTTCTAAAGCTGTGGGGCTCCAGCTACTTAGGCAACATTTTGGGAGCACTTGTGTTTGCACTGCTGATCCATTTGACCGGTTTATTCGATTCTCCGTCGGTGAACGGCTTCCTGCTGAGCGTGGCCCAGCATAAAGTCGAGGCTCCGCTTGGTGAACTGTTCTTCAGGGCGATTTTGTGTAACTGGCTAGTGTGTCTGGCCTTCTTCCTGCCGATGTCGATGAAGGGGGACGGAGCCAAGCTGTTTGCCATGATGCTGTTCGTCTTCTGTTTCTTTATTTCAGGTTATGAACACAGTATTGCGAACATGTGTACATTTGCGATAGCGTTGGTGCTGCATCATCCAGAGAACTTTTCGTTTGCCGGAGTGGTTTACAATCTGATTCCGGTTACGCTGGGAAACCTGGTCGGCGGCGTGCTGCTGATGGGTTTTATGTATTATTTCGTGAACAAGCCTTATTTAGAGGACGACGACGGGGATGAAAAGCCGCGTGTTCAGGAGCCCGGGTTCAATGAGCAAGTTGAGAAATAACCAATCAGATCAGGAACAAACCAAGAACGGAATAAGGGAGACTCAGAAATCATGGGACAAACGGGCGATAGACAAGACGGGGACAAGACTGTACTGCCTGCGGAGGTTCATCAGCTGCTCGATGGCGGTTCGCTTGCGGAGAAGCAGGGAGAAGCGCTGATCTTGAGCACGGTATCGGAAGACGGGTGGCCGCATACGGCCATGCTCAGCGTAGGAGAAGTGGTGGCAGTCAGCGGAAGCAGGCTCAGGATCGGTTTGTGGCCCGCTACCGCCACCAGCAGTAATATGGCCAGAACAGGACAGGCGCTGCTGGTTGCAGTCTACCAAGGCCGGGTGAGCTACATCAAACTCAAGGTGAAGCCGCCGCTGCCCGCTCTTCAGGAGAGTGATTATCCGCGTGACCGATATGAAGCCGAGGTGGTCCAGGTTAAACAGGATGCTGCCAAATACGCGGAGATCGTAAGCGGCATACAGATTGCCCTGCATGATCCGGTGGAGGTCATCAGCCGCTGGGAGGCAACAGTGGCAGACTTATTCAAGGATTAATGGAATAATCCGGCTGTTTTTCGGGAGAGAAATTTGCTTCTGGAGAACAGCTATTTTTATAGAAATAAAACACATCAATATATGAAGAAAAATGGTTTATTTCCGTTGCGGCGGCAAGGTATAATGAATGGGATCGTTAGCGAAAATTTTGTCGTTTTTTGTAAATTATTAGGAGGAAATTATGCCAAGTTGGATTTGGGGGATAGACAATTCCCTTGCGGTGGTATTGAACCCATATATAGCTGGATTGTTTATATGTATCTTGTTTCTTATAGGATTAGGAGCAGCTGTTATTTGGCTGTGCTTCACTCAGTTTCGGCTCCGTAAGGAAAATAGGATGACGAGGACCTTATTCAAAGAGACGCTGCAGCATCATCAAATTTTTGTATGGGCGGTTCATCCGATTAAGGGGACGGTTTATTTCAGCGGTTATGCGAGTCAGTTGACAGGATTGACAGCAGAGCAAGTCAGGAGCAAGCCTGTACAGCAAACCGGGCTGCGGGAGGCCGGATTCGGACGCCTGGTTGATTTAATGGAGGATGCTCTCTCCGGCGAGCTGGCGGTGGATCAAGAGGAGGTTCGTTTCTCCACTCCTAACGGCAAAAGACACGATCTTCAAATCCGGTTGTACCCTTTGAAGGACGAGGAAAGAAATGCAGACTGCATCGTCTATGTTCTGACAGGCATGGATGTTACAGAGCGTAAGAGGGTGGAAGAACGGCTGCATTTGGCTCATGAAGGTTCGGGGGCGATTATCTGGGAATCCGACATGACCACCCAAGAATATACTTTCTCCAAACGATGGAAGGATCTGATGGGCTACGAGGAAAGGCGGGAACCCTACAACGGCGCTGAAATCCTGAGTTTAATCCATCCAGAAGACACAGAACAGGCAAAGATGAAACGGCTCGGTCATCTCAGGGGAGAAGAGACCTCTTACAATGCCGAATACCGGATGCTGACCCAAAGTGGCGAATACCGATGGATGCAGGTCCGGGGCAAGGTTCTGTTTGATTCCTACGGCAGAGGAGTCCGGTTTGCAGGTTCGCTTATCGATATTACGGAACGCAAAAATTATGAGCTCCAGCTTAAGGCAAGCCTTGAAGAGCTTGAGCACACTAATCGTGAGCTCGCCCACATACAGGAAGAGCTGAAGCAGCAGGTCGACCTCCTGGTGGAGAGCCAGACCCGGCTCCGGCAGAATGAAGACAAGCTGCAGAAGCTCGCTTATTTTGATCCGGTCAGCGGCTTGCCGAACCGGGTGCTTTTGCTTGAAAAGCTGGAGAGCAGTCTAACAGATATGAACCGGCAAGCGGCGCTGTTATTTATTGATACGGACAATTTCAAGAACATCAACGATTCGCTGGGCCACAAATGGGGTGATGTGCTGATCCGGGAAGCAGGTGAGCGGCTGAATTCCCTGAAGCCTGACGGGGCGATGCTGTTCCGTTTCGGCAGCGATGAATTTGTGATGCTGTTAATCGAAGATATCTCCCATAAAGCCCTTAAACTTCTGGCCGGAAGGCTGATCAAGGGGTTCGAGTGTCCATTTACGGCGGGACAAGGCGAACTGCATTTGTCGATCAGCATCGGCATGGCGCTTTATCCGGAGCAGGCGTCAAGCCCTGAGGAATTGATCAAAAATGCCGATCTCGCGCTTTATCGAGCGCAGAAGCTGGGCAAAAGCTCCTTTGTCTTATATGATGCGTCCATGCAGCTCGAGCTGCAAAGCCGAATGAGAATGGAGGCCAAGCTTCTGTCGGCGCTGGAGCATGGTGAATTTATGCTGGTTTATCAACCGCAGGTAGATACAGAATCGGGGCGGATCAGCGGGTTTGAAGCTTTGCTGCGCTGGGAGAATCCCGAGCTCGGCCGCGTGGCCCCGGACAAGTTTATCCGAGTGGCTGAAGACAGCCGGCAGATTATTCCGATCGGCGAATGGGTGCTGCTCACGGCCTGCAGCTTCCTGAAGAATCTGCATAACTCCGGTTATGAAGGCTATCGCATATCGGTCAACATTTCCGTTATCCAGCTGAAGCAGGATGGTTTTGTGCATACGATGGCTGACATCCTTAAGGAAACAGACCTTTCCCCGGAATTCCTCGAAATTGAGATTACGGAATCTTTGTTTATGGAGTCGGCCGAGCGCAACGAGCTGATCGCGAAGCTGGATCAAATCCGCCAGATGGGCATCGGTATTGCGCTGGATGATTTCGGGACCGGCTATTCGTCCCTGGATTATTTGCGCGAGCTTCCGATCACTACGCTCAAGATGGATAAGAAGTTTGTCGATCCTATTGAGCAGGAGGAAGCCAGTCGTTCACTAGCCTCTGCCATTCTCCTGATCGGTCACAGCCTGGGGCTGCAAATCGTGGCGGAAGGTGTCGAAACGAACGAGCAGTTTGAATTCTTGAAGAAGCATGGTTGTGACAAGATTCAAGGGTATTTGTTCAGCAAACCCCTTGCGGGAGCGGAGATGGCGGGTCTCCTGACGAATTGGGAGGTGAGCTGAGCATGAGGATCGGTTACATCTACAGGAATTACTTCAAAAAGAATCTCTTTATGAGGATGCTCCTGATCTTTGTGGGAATTGCAGTGGTCACGATTATTACCTTGTCCTATCTGATGTATAAATCCTTATCCCAGGCGATTATTAACCGGGAGCTGGACAGTCAGAAATCGGCCATGGAAAGCGTTGACCGCTACATGGCTTCGCGTTACGATGCTGTTCAGAATATGGTCCGGGATATGTACCGGAATGCGACGCTGTACGGGAACATCAATTATTTGATGGAGCACAATTATGCCGATTACGTCGAGCATCGGATGGACCAGTTTTATAACGAATCCAGCGATTATTCTACCGAGGCTCTTCAATATTTTCAAAATTTAATGGATGAGAACACCGATTTCTCTAACTTGATACTATATAGCTCGGAGAAGCAGATCCTCACCTCTTTTAATAAAAATAAACAATTCAGGCAGGTTCCAACTGAGCTCACCCATTCGTATATCCCGGATGTGATGGCCATGGAAACCAAAAATATTACGTCGCCTAATTACTGGATCAGGAAAGCTATTAATCAGACAAATCCAGCCCTATACGCAATTCGGGTGCCGATCAACAACCGCCAAACCTTGAAGAATGCCGGGCAATTGATCGTTTATCTGGATTCGGATAGTATCTCGTCCGCCTTATCCGGCTATCGAAACAGCCTGAAAGGCGAGATTGTGGTGCTTTCGACCGAAGATGTCGTGTTGTATGATTCCAAAGGTCAGTATTACGGACAGAAGTATCCATACGTCAATATGAAGGACAAGCTCTATGATAATCCCGATGACATCCCGATGAGCAATGATCAGAATTTATATATCAACAAACTCATTGCGGCAGACGACGGCTATGTCGTGATCGGATCGATGCCGAAATCCGAAGTCGCCCAGGCGTATTCAGGGATCAAGAAGACCATTATTACGATCAGCGCCTTTTGCATCCTGTTTGCCATTTGTATCCCGATTATTTTTGTCATGAGCTTTGCGAACCGTACCAATCAAATTATCAAATTTACCCGCAAGGTGAAAAATGGTGATTTGTCCGCCCGGATTGAAGACCCGCGGGAAGATGAGCTCGGCCAAATCTCCAGAAGCTTTAATGACATGCTGGATGAGCTGAACCTATACATCGAACGCGTATATAAAGCCGAAATCAAGCAAAAGGAAACGGAGCTGGTAGCCCTTCAGGCAAGAGTCAGTCCGCATTTCTTATACAATACGCTTGAGGTCATCCGGATGAGGGCGATTTCGCAGGGGGCCCGGGACGTGGGGGACATGATCTACAGCCTGTCCGTCCTGTTTAAGAACCTTGTGAATCAGAAGAAGATCTACACGCTGAAGGATGAACTGGAGTCCTGCCGTCTCTATCTGGAGCTGTTCCGGATTCGCTACAAGGATAAATTCAATTATTCCATTACGGCTGAATCAGACTTGGGCAGCAAAACCGTAACCAAGCTGTCATTACAGCCTATTATTGAGAATTATATTGTGCACGGCATCCGGTCTGACCGGGATGATAATTGGCTGTCGATCAAAGTTTGGGCGGAGAGAGAAGTGCTGATTGCGGAGGTTTCGGACAACGGAACGGGAATAGAACCGGATCGTCTGGAAGAAATTAAACAAGAGCTGGAGACTTCCGAGGAAACGGGCACAATGTTTGGACTGCGCAGCGTGCACAGCCGGCTGAGGTATCTCTACGGGCCCGAGTATGGTCTGGACATTACCAGCCGGCCCGGCAAAGGGACAACGGTCCGGGTGAAGTATCCAAACCGCGAGGAAGTGGAGGCTGAGCATGTATAAAGTATTTATTGTCGATGATGAGCCGTTTATTATCGAAGGTCTATACGATATTCTGGATTGGCCTTCTTTTGGTCTTGAGATCGTCGGACAGGCAGAGAACGGCCAGCGGGCTTTGGATGTTTTGAGCGTTAGACCGGTTGATGTGCTGATTACAGACATCTCCATGCCGGTTATGAACGGTCTCAGCCTGATCCGGGAAGCAAGGAAGCTGCATCCTGACCTGAAAGTGATTATTCTTAGCGGATTCAACGAATTTGATTATTTGAAAGAAGGCATGAAGCTGGGGATCGAGAATTACCTGCTGAAGCCGATTAATATAGAGGAACTGGAATCTACGCTTCGCAATACGGTTGAGAAGCTGGACAGCTCCAGGTCGGAAGAACTGTATGATGCTTTCGATGTGCAGATTATTAAAGACAATACGCTTTACCGCTGGCTTACCGGGCAAATCGCAGCAGCGGAGTTTGAAGAGCGGGCCGATTTGCTCGGTTTATATCTGAACCGGCCCTTTATTGCCACGGCTGTATTAAGACCGGTGGAGAGCGGAACCGATGTTTTTGACTGGGTTCGCAGAAGGATTTCGGGAGAACAGGGACTGACCTTATTCCGGGATGTGGACGGCGATTTGGTGCTGATTGCTTCCATTGAGAGCTGGGCAGAAGGGAAACGTGATTTCACTCTGCTGCTTGAGCAGCTGTCTATTGAGCTTTCGGATCTGAGCCGCCCTGTGCAGATTAGTATCGGGAGCGTAGGAGAGTGGCCCGAAGAAGCGGCACCGAGCTATAGGGAGGCTAAGCGGGCGCTGGAGTATTTCATGGTCTATCCCGACCGGCGGGTGATGGACTTTACGGGTCTGGAATCGGACGACCGGAAAGGGAAGATGGAATCTGCCCTTCAATGGCCGGAGTATGTCAAGCTGATCTTGGCCAGGGATGAGGAAGGGCTTACCGACCGAATCGCGTACGATTTCGAGCAGATGAGAGTGCTGGGAGGCATTGGACCGCAGGATTTGACCAACCGTGCGCTGGAGCTGGTTGTCCGGTTCAAGATGGAACTCGAGGAGATCCGTCATACGGAAGAAGAAGCCATCTTCAAGAAGGGACTCGAGAAGGTCCGCAGCAGCACCGCCTTTCACGATCTGGTTGCAGCGCTTCAGGAGGTGGCGAGAGAGACGGTTCATGCCTTGCTCCAGGACAGCAAGAATCCGGTGGTCAGCCAGGTGCTGGCGCATATCCACGATCATTATGCGGACGAGCTTTCCTTGAAGACACTTGGAGCGCAGTATCATATTCATCCCGTTTATCTTGGACAGCTGTTCCATAAAGAGACCGGAGAGTCTTTTGCCGAATATATCAACAAGTACCGGATTGACCAAGCGAAATATCAGCTCAAGCATACCAATCTGAAGGTGCAGGAAATCGCCAGGAACGTAGGGTACTGGGAGACCGGGTATTTCTACAAGCAGTTCAAGAAATACGTCGGCATTTCACCTACGGATTTCAAAGCGCTATAAGCTGGAATGAGATCCAGCTGTGAACCAGAATAGAACCACAACCCCAATTCGAAAGGGAGCTGCTCTTGACCAAGAGAGCGGATTCATTTTCGGATTGGGGTTTCCTTGTTGATGGCGGACATGAAACTGACAGTAAAAGTAAGCGTTTTAAGAAAACGGTGACAAAGTTCTGCAAAAACTGCGTGCTTCTTTAATTTGTACCCTAATTTATTAAGTTTATCTTCTTTTTGAAAATGCTTTCATCCAGTAAGGTTAAAGTAGTTCATTTGGTAATCCAAATGCATACACAAGACCATGCTGGAGTAAAACAAAGATAACCCTATCCGGCGAAACAAGCTTTGGAAGAGTGAGAGAACCTGCAGTACACAAAGCAATGAAAAGGGGAGGATTCACAAATGGGAAAGAGTAAAAAAAGACTTTCCATCGCACTTGCCATGCTCACGGCATTGACATTCGTACTGAGTGCCTGCGGCGGCAACAACAGCAGCAATAACAGCAGTAATTCCGCATCGGGCTCGAACGGCGGAAGTTCCGAGAAGCCAGTCAACCTGATCTGGTACACAATCGGTACACCGCAAAAAGACGTGGACAAAGTTATGGCGGAAGTCAGCAAGTACACGCAAGAGAAAATCGGTGCCACGATTACAATGAAAATGATCGACTGGGGCGATTATGCACAGAAGATGCAAGTTAACGTAGCTTCCGGTGAACCCATGGATATTCTCTTTACTGCTTCCGGCGGTTTTGATTATGTTCAAAATGCAAGAAAAGGCGCATTCATGGAGCTTGACGACCTGCTCGACCAATACGGTCAAGGCATCAAAGATACCATCGACCCTGCATTCCTGGAAGGCTCCAAGGTTGACGGCCACAATTACGGCATTCCGGCCAACAAGGAACTTCCTTACCAGGATGTTTGGCGCTTCAATAAAAACCTGGTGGACAAATACAACCTGGATATTTCCGGCGTAAATACGCTGGAAAGCCTGGAGCCGCTGCTGAAAACGATCAAGGAAAAAGAACCAAACGTTACTCCGTTCGGCATGGATAAAAACTTCCTTCCAGTTGTTCCTTACGACTATGTCGTACAGAACCTGCCAATGGCTGTGAAACTGGACACAACGGATTACAAAGTTGTAGACGTTCTGGAAACTCCGGAAATGAAACAAGCTTTGACAACCATGCACAAATACTATCAAGCCGGCTACATTGCGCCTGAAGCAGCAACAACCGGTTCGACCAGTGACCTGACAACTTCCGGCAACTGGTTTACGGATAAAGCGCAAACCCAGCCGCTGGCCGATAACCTCTGGTCCGCAAGCTATGGTTATCCTGTAGTCTCTACTCCAGCGAGCGAAGCGATTATCAATAACAACTCCGTACAAGGTTCGATTATGGCGATTTCCGCGAACTCCGAACATCCGGACAAAGCGATGCAATTCCTGAACCTGCTGAATACAGATCCTGTACTTCGCAACATGGTTGACTCCGGTATCGAAGGCGTACATTACAAGAAAACTGATGATACTCACATCGAGAATCTGCCGGATTCCAAGAACTATGACATGCCTTCCTACTCACTGGGCAACAACATGCTGCTCTACTTGAACCCTGGTGACCCGGACGATAAATGGGATCAATTCAAGACGTTCAATGCTTCTGGTAAAAATTCTCCAATCCTGAGCTTCAACTTCGACAGCACTAAAGTAGCTACTGAAATGGCTGCCGTACAGAACGTGAAGGAACAGTTCTGGTCCTCCCTGATGACCGGTACCGTTGATCCTGAAACTTACCTGCCTAAAGCTATTGAGAAGTTTAAAGAGGCCGGCCTTGATAAAGTCATCGCTGAAGCGCAAACCCAGCTTGATGCTTGGAGAGCCGCAAACGGCAAATAAGATTTAACAGCAACAATTGGAACAAGTAATCAAACAGTCGGAAAGGATCGGGCGGGTGGTCAAAGCGCCCGATCCTTTTTCACTATTTGGATCATTAACAATATCTACATCGACCGGGAGGGAACGATAGTGGCTACATTTTTAAAAAACATTCTTAGAAACAAAGTCATGCTGCTTATGGTGCTGCCAGGCGCCATCTGGTTCTTTTTCTTCTCCTACCTTCCGCTGGTAGGAACGGTAGTGGCGTTCAAGCAGTACCGGTTTAACCGTGAGGGCTTCTGGGCCAGTATCGTCAAAAGTGAATGGGTAGGCTGGCAGAACTTCAAGTTCTTGTTCAGCGGCACCGACGCTTGGGTGATTACCCGAAATACCTTGTTCTATAATATCGCGTTTATTTTTATCGGACTTGTCTTGTCTGTGGCGATGGCGATCCTTTTGTCGCAATTGGTGGGGAAAACGTTGGCCAAAGTGTATCAGACCGGCATGTTCCTGCCGTATTTCCTTTCCTGGGTAATCGTCGGCTACTTCGCATTCAGCTTCCTGAGCATGGACCGCGGGATGCTTAACCAGATTCTGGGCTGGTTTGGTGTGGAGAAGGTGCAGTGGTACTCCGACCCTAAATATTGGCCTTATATTCTGGTATTCGTCAGCTTGTGGAAATCGATCGGTTACAACAGTGTCGTTTACCTGGCCTCTATTCTGGGGATCGATAAATCCTTGTATGAAGCCGCTATGATAGACGGCGCCAGCAAGTGGCAGCAGATCCGTAATATTACGATCCCGATGCTGTCCCCGATCATCATTATTATGACGCTGCTGGCCGTCGGACGGATCTTCTACGCAGACTTCGGTTTGTTCTATCAAGTTCCGCGCGATTCCGGCACCCTGTATTCCGTAACAAACGTTATCGACACTTACGTCTACCGCGGGCTCAAAACGACTGGAGAAATCGGCATGAGTACAGCCGCAGGTTTGTATCAGTCCGTAGTTGGCTTCGTACTGGTTATCGTTTCGAACTTCATCGTGCGCAAAGTCGACAAAGACAGCGCCTTGTTCTAATTCAAAGCTGAAAGGAGCGCAATATCATGGCTGAAGTGGCTACTAGCAATACCCCGAGCGTTCAGAACGGTTCGCGCAAGAAAGTCCGCGACTTTCACAACGTTACACCTGTCTGGAATCTCATTTTAAATATCATCGCAGGGTTGTTCGCTTTCATCTGCGTCTTCCCGTTTCTCTTTGTTGTCATTATCTCTTTCACAGATGAAAAAACGCTCGCAACCGACGGCTACCGCATCTTTCCGGCCAAATGGAGCCTGGAAGCCTACCGCTTTGTCTTCCAGACCGGCGACGCGCTGCTCCGCTCCTACGGCGTAACGATTCTGGTTACGGTCCTGGGGACGATCATCAGCTTGGTGCTGATCTCCCTGTACGCTTACGCTATTTCGCGGACCAGCTTCCGCTACCGCAGATTCTTTTCCGTGTTTGCGATCATCACAATGCTCTTTAACGGCGGCATGATTCCGACTTACATGGTCGTATCCCAATTGCTGCATATGAAAGATACGATTTGGGCTTTGGTGCTTCCGCTGGCCATGAACGCCTTCTACATCATGATTCTCAGAACGTTCTACAGCACCAGCGTACCTGAAGCGATCATCGAGTCCGGACGGATCGACGGTGCAGGCGATTTCTACATCTTCCTGCGCATCGTGCTTCCATTGTCGCTGCCGGGTCTCGCTACCATCGGACTCTTCAGTACACTCGGTTACTGGAACGATTGGTTCAACGCCCTGCTGTATATCGACAATCCAAACCTGGTTCCGCTGCAGTCGATGCTGATGCGGATCGAGAACAGCATCCAGTTCCTGCAGCAGAACTCGCAGAACGGCGCAATGAGCCTGCAAGCCCTGTCTTCTATCCCGCAGGATACGTCCCGCATGGCGATGGTTGTGCTTGCAACGCTGCCTATTATTTTTGCTTATCCGTTCTTCCAGCGTTATTTCGTCCAAGGTTTGACTGTAGGTGCAGTTAAGGAATAGGGATTATTCAGGCAGCTCTGATTTGTCCCAACATGAAATTACCAGAATCATTTTATAAATGATTAGCCGCCAACAGCTTCACCATAGAGAGAAATCGGGAGGAGGAGGCTACGCATGCTGAAATACAAAGATGCTGCTTTGCCCGCTGCAGAGCGGGCGGAGCATCTGCTAAGTCTGATGAACGTGGAAGAAAAGGTTGGACAGCTTGTCCAGCCTTTCGGCTGGCAGACTTACGAGAACCGGGGCGGTACCGTTACGCTCACCGAAGATTTTAAAGAGCAGGTCAAAAATGGCGGCGTCGGCTCCCTGTACGGGGTGCTGCGCGCCGACCCGTGGACCGGCGTTACGCTGGAGAACGGCTTGTCGGCCAAAGAAGGGGCCGAAGCCGTTAACCAAATTCAACGCTATGCGGTTGAAAATTCCCGTTTAGGCATTCCGATCCTGATAGGGGAGGAATGCTCGCACGGGCATATGGCCATCGATGGTACGGTATTCCCGGTTCCGCTGCTGCTCGGCAGCACGTGGAACGTGGACTTGTACCGCGAGATGTGCCGGGCTGTTGCGGCGGAGACCCGCGCGCAAGGCGGCGCGGTCACTTATTCGCCGGTGCTCGATGTCGTCCGTGACCCCCGCTGGGGACGGACAGAGGAATGTTTCGCCGAAGATCCTTATCTGATCGGCGAATTTGCGGCAGCTTCCGTTCAGGGGCTGCAGGGCGAAAGCCTGGACAGCGAAAGCAGCGTAGCTGCGACGCTGAAGCATTTCGTCGGCTACGGCAGCTCGGAGGGCGGACGCAACGCCGGTCCGGTTCACATGGGCTGGCGCGAGCTGCTCGAGGTGGACCTCTACCCGTTCAAGAAGGCTGTGGAGGCCGGAGCGGCTTCCATCATGCCGGCTTACAACGAAATTGACGGCGTACCGTGTACGGTTAATGCCGAGCTGCTGGACGGCGTGCTTCGCAAGCAGTGGGGCTTTGACGGCATGGTCATCACCGACTGCGGCGCAATCGACATGCTTGCTGCGGGCCACGATGTGGCCGAAGACGGGATGGACGCGTCCATCCAGGCGATTGAAGCGGGCATCGACATGGAAATGTCCGGCGCCATGTTCGGCAGCTATCTGCTTCAGGCAGCCCGCGAAGGCAAGCTGGCGGAAGAAGTGCTGGACCGCGCCGTGCTTCGTGTGCTGACTCTTAAATTCAAATTAGGTTTGTTCGAGAAGCCTTACGCCGATCCGCAGCGGGCCGAGCAGGTGATCGGCAGTGCAGAGCATAAAGCTTTGGCACAGCGGCTGGCGGAGGAAGGCATTATTCTTTTGAAAAATGAAAATCAAACTTTGCCGCTTGCCCCCGGCAGCGGCAAAATTGCTGTGATCGGCCCCAACGCCGATCAAGGTTATAACCAGCTCGGCGATTACACCTCGCCGCAGCCTTCCGAAAAAGTTGCTACCGTTTTAAAAGGAATTCAGGCCAGATTGCAGAATGAAAATAGACACGTGTTATATGCGCCGGGATGCCGGATTAAAGGCGATTCCAGAGAAGGCTTTGAGACCGCTCTGGCCTGTGCCGAAGAAGCGGAAACGGTCATTCTGGTCATGGGCGGCTCAAGCGCCCGCGACTTTGGTGAAGGCACCATCGACCTGAAGACCGGGGCGTCCAAAGTGACGGACGACTCCTGGAACGATATGGAGTGCGGCGAAGGCATCGACCGCATGACACTTGGCCTGGCAGGCGTCCAGCTGGAGCTCATGCAGGAGATCCGCAAGCTTGGCAAACGACTGATTGTGGTTTATATCAACGGCCGTCCGATTGCCGAGCCTTGGGTAGACGAGCATGCAGACGCTATTCTGGAAGCCTGGTATCCGGGACAGGAGGGCGGACATGCGATTGCCCGCGTTTTATTCGGCGACGTCAACCCGTCCGGTCGTCTGACGGTCTCCATTCCGAAGCATGTGGGCCAGCTGCCGGTTTATTATAACGGCAAACGTTCCCGCGGCAAACGGTATTTGGAGGAGGACTCCAAACCGCGTTATCCGTTCGGATACGGACTGAGCTACACCACCTTTGCTTATGGCAACCTGCGGATCAGCCGGACCTCCATGACGGCGGAAGAATCCGTGCTTGTCACCGTGGATGTGACCAATACGGGAGACATGGCCGGTTCGGAAGTCGTGCAGCTGTACATCTCCGATGCCGTCAGCGCCGTCAGCCGTCCTTTCATGGAACTGAAAGGTTTTGCCAAAGTGGCTCTGGAGCCCGGCGAAACCAAGACGGTGAGCTTTGAGATCGGGGCAGAGCAGCTGCAGTATATCGGCCGCAATCTGAAGCCGGAGGTTGAACCTGGACAATTCCGCATCCATGTCGGAAGACACGTAAATGACACGGTTAGCTGCGAGCTAACCGTTCGGGAGGCTGAATAATGGAACGTATCAGACGTTTTATCCGCGAGCTGGCAGACCGCCAGTGGCTGGAGCAACAGGAGCTTCGCAGCTGGAGTATTACGAAATCGTATTACAAGCTGCCGGGAGAATATGAGAACTTTGCGCCTTATCCGGAAGGAGAGGGACTGGACTTTTTCCCGAGCAAGCAGGGTACAACCTATTTCTTCAGAACAACCCTGGAGGTTCCGGCCGAATGGCGGACGGAGCCTTACGGCCTTGTGTTTGCTTCCGGAGGGGAAGGACTGCTCCGCGTTAACGGCGCGTCCTTCCAGGGACTGGACCGCAATCACACTTATGTGACGCTTGATCCCGCTAAAGTGGGTGAAGCTCCCGAGCTGGAGATCGAGCTGTTTGATCCGGTGCCCGAGCCCGTGGATCCGCTGAACCGGCAGGCCGTTATTCAGCCGCCGATTACCTCGGTCACAAGCCTGCTTGTACGGCCTAACCAGGCTGTGCGGAGCTTGATGTATACCGCCACGGTGGTCCGCGATTCCCTCGTCCTGCTGTCCGCAGACGATTTCCGCGGCGTCCGCCTGAAAGAGGCGCTGTACCGGGCGATGGACCGGTTCGTGAATTTGGATGAATCAGCCGTGCGCGAAGGCGCAGCGGTTGCTGAAATAGAAGAGAAGCTGAAGCAGGAGGTTCAAGAGGTAGGCGGCAATGCCGAGGGTCTTGAGCATATGGTCGGACAGTCGCATATCGACATCGCCTGGCTGTGGCCGGTGCGCGAGACGGTCCGCAAGACGAGCCGCACCTTCTCGACCGTGGACCGGCTGATGGACGAATATCCGGAATACCGGTATTCCCAAAGCCAGCCGCTGCTGTTCGCTTTCCTGAAAGAGAACGACCCCGAGCTGTTCGAACGGGTGAAGAAACGGATTGCGGAAGGGCGCTGGGAGCTGGTCGGCGGCATGTGGGTCGAACCCGACCTCAACCTGCCGAGCGGCGAATCGCTGATCCGGCAGATGTTGTACGGCCAGCGTTTCTACCAGCAGGAGTTCGGCCAAACGTCGAACATCGAGTGGCTGCCGGATACGTTCGGCTACTGCGCGTCCCTGCCGCAAATTCTGAAGCACGGCAAAGTGGATTATTTCATGACCACCAAGCTGGGCTGGAACGACACGAACGTGTTCCCTTACGACTTGTTCCATTGGGTAGGCATCGACGGCACGCCGCTGCTGTCTTACCTGAATCACGGAGTTAATGAACATACTACGCCGAAGGATATTCGCGACCACTGGCAGTCCTACCGGGAAAAAGCCGTCCACAACGAGCAGATGCTGCTCTACGGACACGGCGACGGCGGCGGCGGGGTCACTCGCGAGATGCTGGAATACCTGGACCGTTCCGAGCTGATGGTCGGCCAGCCGGCCAGCCGCTACAGCACGGCCAAGCAGTTCTTTGAAGGCATCAGCGCGGCGAATCCGGAGCTGCCGGCCTGGCACGGCGACTTGTATCTGGAGCTGCACCGCGGTACGTACACCACGCATGCCCGCAACAAGCGCAGCAACCGTAAAGCCGAGGTGCTGTACCGCGAAGCGGAGCTGTGGAACGAGCTGGCTCGTCCGGTACAGGACGGCGGCAGCCGCGAGCAGGCTTTGACCAGCCTGCATGAGGGCTGGAAGCTGATTTTGCTGAACCAGTTCCATGATATTATTCCTGGCTCTGCGATCACCGAGTCTTACGAGACTTCGGATAAGGAATACGCGGAAGTTTTTGAAAAAGGGCAGGCCGGTCTGCAGGAAGGCCTTACGGCCCTCGCTTCCGGCATCGACACGTCCAGGCAGCCTGAAGGCACGCCTTACGCGGTGTTCAACAGCTTCGGCTGGTGCCGCAGCGCGGCGGTCCGCGTTGAGCTTGCAGAGCTGGAAGCCACTGACGCGTCCGGTTATGCTGTTTGCGACGAATCCGGCCAGCCGCTTGAAGCAGACCGTGAGGAAGGCGGCTTGACCGTCTACGTGCCGGAAGTGCCGGCCTTCGGCTACAAAACTTTTTGGGTGAAGGCTGGGGTTGCGGCTGCGGAGGCTTCCACTTCCGCGAAGCCGGCTAGCAATTCTGCTAAGGCCGCACGTTCTTCCGAGCTGAACGATACGTGGGAAACGGATTTCTATTCCGTACGCTTTAACGAGCGCGGCGAAATCGTAAGCCTGTTCGACAAACAGGCCGGACGCGAAATCGTCAAGCCGGGCGAAGCGGCGAACCGGTTCCATTTCTTCCACGACCGTCCGACGCTCTGGGACGCCTGGGATATCGACACCCGCTACGAGAAGCAGCGGGCCGGCGAAGCCGAGCTGCTGGAGAAGCGGCTTGTGCTGGCGGGGCAGACGAAAGACGTGCTCCGTTTCCGCTGGAAAATCGGAAATTCCGAGATTTCGCAGGACGTTATCTTTTACCATCAGAACCGCCGGATCGACTTCAAAACGCATGTCAGCTGGAACGAAGCGCACAAGCTGCTGAAGGTTGGTTTCCCGGTAGAGGTGCTGACCGAAAAAGCCACCTACGAAATTCCCTTCGGATCGCTTGAACGCGTGACGCACCGGAACACGAGCTGGGAGCAGGCGCAATACGAGGTTTGCGGACACCGCTTCGTCGACGTCTCTGAATTCGGCTACGGCGTCTCCCTGCTGAACGACTGCAAATACGGTTATGACGTGCAGGGCAGCACGATTCGTTTGTCCCTGCTGCGCGCGCCGAAATGGCCGGACGTCCAGGCCGACCTTGGGGAGCATGACTTTACGTATTCGCTGCTTCCGCATGAGGGCGACTGGCGTACCAGCCATATTGTCCGCCATGCCGCCGAGCTGAACCTGGAAATGCCTGTGCTTCGGCTTGAAGCCGGTAAGGCTGGTTCCCGTCCGTCCGCCGGATCGCTGATTGATTACGAAAGCTCCCATGTGGTGCTGGATACGGTGAAAGCGGCGGAAGACGGAAACGGCACGATCCTGCGTTTCTACGAATCTTCCGGCGGACGCGAGCAGATCAGTCTGCAAGGGCCGCTGGCTTCCGGTAACGCCAAAGTCTACCTGTCCAACGCTCTGGAAGAGCAGCTGGAGGAATTGCAAACGGAGAAAGGGAAGCTTTCGCTTTCTTTTGCCCCTTATGAAATCAAAACCGTGCTGCTGAAGTAGCACGAAGCATAGAGCATTAGAATCGATTGTAAATCGTGCAAGGAAATAGAGAGCAAGATAGAGGTATAAGCTTAAGCCGCGAGATAAGCTATGAAATAAGCAAGCCCAGAAACGGAGGAGGCCGGCGAAGGCTGGTCCTTCCCTCATTTTTACAACTTTTTCAAAAGCAAAGGAGCGTAATTCACTTGGAACAATTCAGACTGCCTAAAATCCCGATGCCTAAGCTCGAACTGCCGCAGGCCATCCAGGAAGTGATCCGCGAAGCGGAAGAGAAGCTGGCCCACCGGCCCAAGCTGCTTCAACTGTTTAAGAACTGTTTTCCGAACACGCTAGAAACGACTACAAAATTGATGGAAGACGGCACCACTTTCGTTATCACAGGCGATATCCCGGCTTCCTGGCTGCGCGACTCCGTCGAGCAGGTCATTCATTATGTGCCTTTTGCCAAAGAGGACAAAGACCTGCAGCGCATTATCAGCGGCCTGATCAAACGCCATGTGAATTACGTCCTGATCGACCCTTACGCCAATGCGTTTAACGAATCGGCCAACGACTGGCACTGGAACACGACGGACGTGACGGACATGTCCCCATGGGTGTGGGAGCGCAAATTCGAAATCGACTCGCTGTGTTTTGTGGTCCGTCTGGCTTACCAGTATTGGAAAGAAACCGAGCTGACGGATATTTTTGACGCGAACTTCAAGAAAGCGATCCGTACGATTGTCGATCTGTTCAAAACCGAGCAGCATCACTTTGAGAAATCCCCGTACCGCTTTACGCGCAACAACGGTATTCTGACCGATTCCTTGCGCAACAACGGTCTCGGGATGCCGGTCAACTATACGGGCATGATCTGGTCGGGCTTCCGTTCCAGCGATGATGCGTGCGATTTCCACTATAACGTACCGGGCAATATGTTTGCGGTCGTAGCTTTGCGCCAGATGCAGGAATTTGCCGAGTGGGTGTTCCGCGACATGGATCTGCTGGCTGAGCTTAAAGAGCTTGAAATCGAAGTCAACTACGGCATTCAGCTGTACGGGATTTACCGTCATCCGGAATTCGGGCCGATTTATGCTTACGAAACCGACGGTTTTGGCAACTACTGCCTGATGGATGACGCCGGAACGCCGGGCCTGATGTCTATCCCTTACCTTGGATACACGACGGCTGATGATCCGATTTATCAAAATACAAGACGTTTTGCGCTGAGCAAAGAGAATCCGTTCTACTACGAAGGCAAAGTAGCCAAAGGCATCGGCAGCCCGCATACGCCGGAGGATTACATCTGGCATATGGCGCTTTCCATGCAGGGCATTACGGCGCAAACGGCGGAAGAGAAGCTGCAAATGATCGCGATGCTCGAAGCGACCGATGCGGACACCGGCTTTATGCATGAAGGTTTCCATGCGGACGATCCGACGATTTTTACGAGAAAATGGTTTGCCTGGTCGAACAGCTTGTTCTCCCAGCTTGTCTATAAAGCGATGAAGGACGGTTTGCTATGAGCATGAACCGGAATATCGTCATTTTGTTTGATGCAGAGTTTCCTGCAGCCGGCTCCCTGCCGGCTCAGGGAGCTTTTGACGCTTTTGAGGGCGTGCGCACGGTTACGGCCGAAGGTTTGGCTGAAGCGCTGCGCGGATTGGATAACGGATGTTTCGTGAACCTGCATGCGCCGTATTTTCCGAAAGCGGCCTGGACGGAGATCGCAGCTTTCCTGCACAGAGGCGGAAGCCTGATCAACGCGGGCGGCGCGCCGTTTAAGCAGCCTGTCCGCAAGGAGCAGGGGCAGTGGGCAGCCGAGCAGCCGCAAACGGCTTACCATCAGGAGCTGTATATTCATGAGGCGCTGCCGGTGGACGGCTCCAAGATCACGGCTTTGAAAGCCTTGGACACGGTGCCCGTTCTGGCAGGGTCCGAGTCCCTGTTTGAAGCGGCGGACAGCTGGAACCTGGTTCCGCATACGACGCGCAGCAGCGATCTGCCGGAGCAAATGGGCTCCGCAGGCCCGATGAGCACGCAGATTTATCCGCTGCTCAAAGGGATCAGCTCGGAAGGGCGCGAAGTCGCCGCTCCGGTCATTTTGTGGGAGAACTCGCGGGTTACCTTCGCGGGCTCGCGCTGGATGTTCATCGGCCTGCCGCTGACCGCCTCCTTCTGGAAGCAGGGCGGAGCGGAGAAGCTGGCCGGCTTGGCGGCGTTCTGTGCCAAAGGCGTAACCGAGCTGAGCTTGAAGCCGAATTATGCTTCCTATGCGCCGGGCGAGCCGGTTACGCTGACATTGCAGACGCAAATTTTGCAGCGCGGCAATGAGCGCAAGGCGGCGCCGGAGCTGTGGAGCTTCGAGCTGAGCGTACGGCCGGAGAGCGGAGCTGAAGGTGAAGGCAGCGCAGAGGCGGAAGGCTGGAGCCACAGCTTCCAGGCCTCCGTGACCGGCGAGCAGAATTTTGTACGCCTGCCGGTGCCGCTGGCTATCCGTGCCGGCCTGTACCATGCCGAGCTCCGCGCCGAAGGGCCGGACGGCGAAGTACGCGTGCTGCGCCAGGGCTTCTGGGGCCGCGATGATGCTCTGCTGGCCGAAGGCACGCCGATTACGCGCAGCCGGGACTATTTTGTGAAGGACGGCCGGCCGCTGCCGGTTGTCGGCATGACTTATATGACCTCGGACGTAGCCCGGAAATTCCTGTTCCTGCCGAACGTTGACGTTTGGGACCGCGATATGGCCCAAATGGCGAAAGCCGGCATCAACTGGATCCGGACCGGCGTCTGGACGGCTTACCGCAATATCATGCAGGTAGACGGCCATGTGTCGGAGGAAGTGCTGCGGGCGATCGACGCTTTCTTCCTGACGGCGAAACGCCACGGCCTTCAAGTAACGTTTACTTTCTTCTCCTTCACGCCTGAAACGTGGGAAGGGGTTAACCCCTACCTCGATCCGCAAAGTGTGGAAGCGCAAAAGCGGTTTATCCGCGCCATCGTCAGCCGTCATACGGCAACGACGCATGTGGATTGGGATTTGATCAACGAACCGTCGATGTTCGATCCGCCGCGCATCTTCTCGGACGGCCCGCGTTCCGCGCGCGATCCGTTTGAGCGCGAAGCTTTCGTGAAATGGCTGGAGCGGCGTCACATCCGGATCGAAGACCTGCAGGCGGCCTGGAACATGTCGCCGAAGCAGCTGCCGGACTTCGCGTCCGTAACGATTCCGGAGCCGGAGGAGATCAACTTCGACGTGCAGGATATGCACCGGGCCAAGAAGGGAACACGCTGGCTGGACTATTGCCTGTTCTCCATGGAGATGCACAATGTGTGGGCCAAGCAGCTTGTGGCGACTATTAAAGACCTGTGTCCGGAGCATCTGGTGGTCGTCGGGCAGGACGAAGCGCTTGGCGCGCAGCGTCCGTCACCGTTTTTCTATGAGGAAGCGGTTGACTATACGACGGTTCACTCCTGGTGGCTGAACGATTATCTCGTTTGGGACGGCGTGTTCGCGAAGACGCCAAACAAACCGAACCTGATTCAGGAGACCGGCATCATGTACGTGGAAACGCCGGACGGCCGTGCAAAACGGTCGGAAGCGGAGCTGCGGAACATTCTGGAGCGCAAATATGCTTATGCTTTCTCCACAGGCGGAGCAGGCGCTATCCATTGGATCTGGAACACCAACTTCTATATGGATAACGCCAACGAATCCCACATCGGTGCCCTGCGCGCGGATGGAACGGAGAAACCGGAAGCGGATGTTTCTTATGATTTCGGACGGTTTATCGCCGCAGCCCGCGATTTGTTCACGGACCGCGAGCTCGAAGAGATTGCGGTGGTTTTCCCGTATTCAAACGACTTCTCCAACCGGAAGCTGGCGTTTGAAGCCACGACCCGTACGATCCGGATTTTGACTTATGATTTGAAGCTGGCAAGCCGCGGGGCGTCCGAATACCATCTGGACGATCTGGCTGCTAATCCGCCGAAGCTGATCCTGCTGCCAAGCGCGCATAACCTGGACAGCGCGGCGCTGGAACGCCTGCTGGACATTGTCCGCGACTCGGGCGCCACGCTTCTCGTCACGGGTCCGCTGGGTCTGGATGCTTACTGGCGTCCGACGGACCGCGCCGACGCCCTGCTGGGCGAACGCGTGCTGGGCAACGTCCGCCGCGAGGAAATGCTCGGCTTCGGCGGCAAAATGCTGCCGGTCTCCTACGGGCACCGCCGTATCGCCGAAGTGGCGAAGGAAAGCCTTGCCGCCGCTTCCGCCGATGCCGCCAGCAAACGCGTGGACCGCGTGATGGACCTGCCGCTCGGCAAAGGTCGTCTGATCTGGAGCCCGCTGCCGCTGGAGCTGAACGGACGAAATGAACCGATCGCCGAGCTGTACCGCTATGCGGCCGAGGTAGCGGACGTGGAGCGCGATATGGAATGGCTGTCTGCCGGCGATCTGCCGGGCGTGTACGGACGCAAGCTTACGTTTGCAAACGGCGGCCTGTTCGTCTTTGTCTCCGAGTTCGGCTGGGACGCCGACGTGAAGATCAAAGACGCGGCGACTGGCAAGATCTACAGCTTCACGCTGGAGAGCGACCGCAGCGTATTGTTTGCAACCGACGTTGAAGGCCGGATTACAGCCGTCTACCGGCCGGAAGAAGTGAACATTGCTACCGAGGGCTAAGCTTTAACTCGATAAAGGTAAGCTATAAACCGGCAAACGGCCGCCCCGATGGGATACGGGCCTGTAACATGGAGCCCTGTAACATGGAGCCCTGCGACATCCGGGCGGCCCTTATGTCGGAATCTTATAATTGGTTCCCTGAACCGGTTGGGTTAGTATAGGAACAAGCAGCTTTGGAAGTTTTGCTATAGAGGAGGAGCAGTTATGAGCAAGAAAAAAGCCCATATCATTTCCCATACGCACTGGGACCGGGAATGGTATTTACCTTATGAGAAACACCACATGCGGCTGATCAGCCTGGTGGATTCCCTGCTGGACAAACTGGACTCGGGTACCGAGTTCAAAAGCTTTTACATGGACGGCCAAACGATCATCCTGGAGGATTATCTTCAGGTTCGGCCAGAGCAGCGCGAACGTCTGGAGAAACATATCAAGGATGGCCGGATCATCATCGGTCCTTGGTACATTTTGCAGGATGCGTTCCTGACCAGCAGCGAAGCGAATGTCCGGAATATGCAGGTGGGCCACCACGACGCCAAACGTTACGACGTACCGGCTAAAGTCGGCTATTATCCGGATACGTTCGGCCTGACAGGTCAAACGCCGCAGCTGATGAAGCAGTCCGGCATTAACAACGTATTTTTTGGCCGCGGCGTGAAGCCGACCGGCTTCAACAACATGGTTTCGGACAGCGGCTATGAATCTTCGTTCTCCGAATTGATCTGGGAAGGACCGGACGGCTCCAAGGTGCTTGGCATTTTGTTCGCGAACTGGTATTCCAACGGCAACGAGGTACCGGTGGACGAGCAGGAAGCGAAAGCTTACTGGGAGCGCAAGCTGGCCGACGCGGAGAAATACGCCTCCACCGGCGAGCTGCTGTTCATGAACGGCGTTGACCACCAGCCGGTGCAGCTGGACCTGCCTGAAGCGATCGAAACCGCGAAAAAGCTGTACCCGGACGTGGAGTTCATCCACTCCAACTTCCCGGATTATATTAACGCTGTAGAACAAGCAGTCGACCGCGAGCTTTCCAGCGTTAGAGGCGAGCTGCGCAGCCAGCGCACCGACGGCTGGGGAACACTCGTTAATACCGCGTCCGCGCGGATTTACCTGAAACAAATGAACCAGAAGGGCCAAGCCCTGCTGGAAAAAGTCGCCGAGCCGCTGGCCTCCCTGGCCGACCTGCTCGGTAAACCTTACCCGCATCATACGTTTACTTATGCCTGGAAAACGCTGATGCAAAACCATCCGCACGACAGCATTTGCGGCTGCAGCGTCGATGAGGTGCACCGCGAGATGGTGACCCGCTTCGACAAGAGCCGTCACGTGACCGAAACGATTATCGACGACAGCAAACGGACGATTGCGGATGCGGTCGATACGACTGTGTTCAGCAAATACGGCGAAGATCCGGTGCCTTTGGTAGCGTTCAATACCTCCGGCTGGGACCGCAGCGGCGTCATCTCCGTTGAAGTGGATGCTGCCCGTCTTTACTTCCGTGAAAATCTTGGCCTGGAAGAAACCACCCGCCGCATGAGCAGCGTCGATTTGTCCGGCCGCGTGCTGGTCGACGCCGAAGGCAACGTGATTCCTTGCACAGTGGAAGACCTGGGCCTGCTGTTCGGCTACGACCTGCCGGACGACAAATTCCGCCAGCCTTACAGCTGCCGCCGTGTGCGCCTTACCTTCGAAGCGGCTAACGTGCCTGCGCTCGGGCTTAAAACGTTTGCTTGGGTACGCAGCTCTGCAGCGGCATCTGCATCCGCATCTGCCAAAGCTTCTCTGTTTGCGGACAGCCGCACACTGGAGAACGGCAAACTTAAAGTGGAGATTGCGGACAACGGCTCCTTCGCTTTGACCGACAAACAAACCGGCCGCGTATACCGCGATCTCGGCGTTTACGAGAATGTCGGCGACATCGGCAACGAATACATGTTCCGTCAGCCGGACGGCGAAGAAGCGCTGACCACGCGCGGCTTGAAAGCCGACATTAACGTGATCGAGGATACGCCTTACCGCGCTTCCGTGGAAATCGTGCATCATTGGGAGATCCCGGCGTCCGCGGATGAGAAGCTGGACCAGGAACAGCGCGAGCTGATCTGGTATCCGAACCGCAAGGCGCAGCGCTCCACAGAGCTGATTCCTTTTACGATTCGTACGATTGTTTCCTTGAGCAAAAACGGCAAAGGCGTTTCGATCGAAACTTCCTTTAACAACCAGGCTAAGGATCACCGTCTGCGGGCTTTGTTCCCGGCGGACCTGCAGGCGAACGTTCACCATGTCGATTCCATGTTTGAAATCGCCAAACGGGATACGGTACCTGCCGAAGAATGGGAAAACCCAAGCAATACGCAGCACCAGCAGGCTTTTGTAGATGTCAGCGAAGCGGGCGCCGGTCTTACCGTTGCCAACCTGGGCCTTAACGAATACGAGGTTCTGCGCGACGGCCGCAACACGATTGCCGTAACGCTGCTTCGCGCTACGGGCGAGCTTGGCGACTGGGGCCTGTTCCCAACGCCGGAGGCGCAGTGCCTCGGCGACTATACCGTACACATGGAAGTCATTCCGCATGACGGCGACGGCGTTCGTTCCGGCGCTTATGCCGAAGCGTACCAGTTCCAGATTCCTTGGACGGCAGCCCAAACCGGCGTGCATGCGGGCAGCGTAACGCCTGACTATGCGCCTTTGGCCTGGAACGGCCAGGAGCTGGCTTTCTCTTCGCTGAAAGTGAGCGAGGAATCCGGCGACCTGATGTTCCGCTGGTACAACATGGACAGCAGCAGCGCGGAATTGTCTTTTGCCTTCAAGCCATTGAAAGGCTCCGGCTACAAGAGCAACATTCTGGAGGAGCAGGGCGAAGCGCTCCAGCCTGCGAATGACGGCAGCCTGACCCTTCCGGTTGGTCCTTGCGAAATTGTGACGGTAGGGATTAAACGTTAATTTGTTTGTATGGGCAGGTTAGAAGAAGACGATGGAATAAAAGAAGCTCCCCCGGATAAAGATGACCGGGGGAGCTTTTTGATTCTTTTAATATCTTTAATTAGCAGGAATTCTTCTATTTTCTATAAGGACTCCTTTATGAATTCTTCATTGAATGATGTCGCAGGCGGATAAATTCAAGTATCGAATCTAATTCTCGGTGGGCAGTATTAGTGATGCGGCTTTGATTCCTCAGATGAATATGGAAAGGATCATACATGGTTATTTGAGGAGGAGTTCCATCCTTATGATAGTGAGCATGAAATTTCATAATAAGACTTTTATCATGATCATACCAATCATACCAATAGAGCTCTATAAACTCCCCATTCGAATCCAGCTCTTCGATACAGTATAATTTCGAAGTGTCCTGAAAGACGATAGTCTTTCTAATACTCCTCACTCCGCCGAGAATACCTCCTACACCATCCCTGATTTCAAGGATGAGATCAGAGAAATTTCGCTCAATAAAACGAAAGTTACTTCTTGGAATCTCTAAAGCCATGTTTCTGCCTCCCGAGAAGATGCCTCCAAACTTGTGCGTCGGTTTCTTCTTCGGGTGTGAGCTGCTCTTTTGTTCCGAGCGTACGTTCGAATTCTCCGTTATATTTAGATTCAAATTGTGCGATTTGAGCAGTGTAGTAAGTTAAGTCGTCTTCTTCATTTACTAGACGGAGACGTTCGGTCTCTTCATGCTCCCAGGATGCAATAATATCACGAACGGCTGCTTTGGCTCCGGAACTGTATGTATAGATGGTATAGTCAGGAATATGATTGTGTTTATTGGAGCCAGCTCTTTGTACACCTTCAAAACGACCTTGGTCAATCCATTTAAAAATAGTAGGCACACTAACGCCAAAATATTTAGATAATTCTTTCGGTGTATACTCTTTGATTGGAGTGGTAAGTAATGGACTCGGACGGTTTTCTTTGGATGTGCCTACAGCCTGCGATAGAGCGTGCTCTAACAACGCCAAGTATTGCTCTCGAAATTGACTAGGATCCTCGAAAATCGATTCATCAAACTTTTGGACCAATTCCTCATTGTTTTTTAAAGCCAGGGCCAGCACCTTGAATAACAAGATACTGTTGTCAAAACTGCTTAATCGTTCAATTAACTCCTCAGCAATTCCAGAAGCGTTTCGGCTGAATTGATTTTTCTCCACCAAAGTGATTCCCATATTCATGTCACCTCACCTCCAAGTGTACCTTTTTTATAATGCAGTTACAATACGAAGTTTAACTAACTTAAATTTTTTTAAACCTAATTAATATAACGTAAACCATTATCATTATTATTCATTTATAACTATCTTAGTCATCTTTTAGGATTTTTTATTTTGATCGAAAAAAGAAGTAACCCGCCACAGTTGTTAGCTTGGTCGGGTTACTTCTTTCTATTCTAATCCTGACATAATCAACTTATCATTCAATTTTATCTTACATTTGTGGGCGTATAAAAAATTCGACTTTTTCCCTCCGGAAGCTTTTTACCCGCTATTAAACCGTCTGCCCCCGCAGTTGCAAAAACGGTATTGCTCTGCCCAGCTTGGCCGACAAGTTAGAAGTCTCCATCAGACGGGTCAGCCCAAGAGCCGTCTCCTTTTGTTGGGCTCACTTCATTACAGGTTTCTCTCTGCCGTTGCAAGATTCTCCTTGGAGCTTTTGGATTTCTTTTGCTTCAAAAGCAGCGAAAGCGGAATGGCCATGATCGTGACGAAGGTACCCACAAGAAACGTATCGTTGGTTGCATAAACCAATGCAAAGCGCTTCAGCGCTTCACCTGTTTTCTCTCCGCTTAATGCAAGGAGATGTGTTTGTGTCCTTGCGGCCAAAATAGAGCTGAAGATTGCAATGGCTAGGGCAGCCATCGCCTGGCGCAGCCAGTTGGATATCGTTGATGCATGACCGGCGTTTTCCCGCGGAATCACACTCATCGAAATGCTCATTGCCGGAGAAGCCGCCAGCCCTATCCCGATATAACGAATAACCATCCAAAAAGTGATATAAACGATGGAGGAGTTCATGCTTAACCGGCTGAATTCCCATGTAGCAAGACTAAGCAAACATCCCCCGAACAGCACTAACCAGAAAGAATCTATTTTCTCCTGCAGTTTACCGCCTATAAGGGTAACTATAATCATAAGTAAAGCCCCTGGCAGCATGATCATCCCTGCTGTAAATGAAGACTCTCCCTGTGCTTCTTCCATAAAGATCGGAACTAAAAAAACACTGGAATACAGTCCTACTGAAATAAGGCAATTTATGACCATTCCCCATGAAAATTTGGCATATTTAAAAACTCGGATATTCAATAAGGGTTCTTTGGCCGTCAATTCCCTCCATATAAATGCGGCTATCCCTACAACACCGAAGAATAACAAGGACAAAGCCGGTACAGAGAGCCAGCCTAAGTCAGCCCCTTTTGTAAAATACATCAGCAAAGAAACATTACCGACTACAACCGTAAGCAGCCCCATGAAATCAAGCGAAACATCCTTTGCTCCTTCTCTTGCAGGGATAAAAAAATAAGCAAATAGAGCGGCTATGATTCCGAACGGAACATTGGCGAAAAACAACGCCTTCCAACCAAGGGAATGGGTTAAAATCCCGCCCAAGGTCGGACCGATTGCCGGAGCAACCATCAGGGATACCGTCCACAGACTGGTCGCCATCGATTGCTTTTCTTTATTCACGGATTGGAAAATAATAGTCATGGTCGATATTTGAATCAATCCTGAACTAAAACCTTGCAAGAAACGAAAAACAATCAAGGAACTCATGTTCCAAGAAAGTCCGCATAGTGCAGAAGAAGCGGTTAATCCGATCAAGGCATATACATACAAATTTTTGTAGCCGATTTTATTTCCGAGGTAGCCCGTAACGGGAGCAATAATTCCTATGGCCAGCATAAATCCCGTTACTACCCATTGAGCGGTGTTTATACTGGAATGCAGATCATTCATGATCTTAGGAAGCGCAACGTTTACTGTGCCTGAGTTTAACATGGCTATAAAATTTCCCAGAAAAATGGCTATCATTATAAAGATAAACGAATCTTTTGTTCCTTTTGCCTGTTTCAATTATTTTCTCCTCCTATTTTGCTATACTTTAAATATAGATATCATCTTTACCTATGTAAAATTATCATTTTTAATATTTATATAAGCATTACTTATGTTAGGAGGGCGCCTATGAACTTAGAACAGATGGGGTACATCAAAGAGATTGTCCATACGCAATCCATTTCGGTAGCAGCGCAAAATCTTCATGTTTCCCAATCCGCTGTCAGCCAGTCAATCTCATTGCTTGAAAAAGAACTGGGAATTCGGCTCTTCAAAAGAACCCGATTTGGAACAACCCCTACACTAGAAGGAAAAGAGATTATAACTAAAGCTTTAAAAATTGTTGAATATATGGAGATGATCAAAGAAGAAGCGCAAACCACGGCGTCCATTCTTCAAGGGGAGCTAAAAATCGCAGCCACACCCAGTTTAATGGCGTTTTTTCCAAAAATTCTTTCCTTATTTAAAAAAGATTATCCTCATATAAAAGTAACCATAATCGAAATGGAAAGTCTGGGGATTATTGAACAAGTAAAAAAACAGCAAGTGGATTTAGGACTTACCGTCATGCAGGAGTCAATTGAGGAGTCATTGCCTGAACATATAATCTTTGAAACCTTTGATTACAAACCTGACGTTAAAGTGATCGTTCCTAAATATTCCCCTCTTGCTTTTCGAAAAGTATTAAATCTTCAGGATTTAGCGGACTATCCACTGGTTGTGAATGCAAGTCAGTTATGGGGAAATTTCATGACCCTGCTTGAAGAGAGCAATGGTTCCATGAATGTTCTGTTTAAAACCTCAAACTCTGAAGTGATTAAGAAAACAGTAGCTGAAGGATTGGCGATCAGTTTTTTATCTAATTATTTGTTAATTGATGACCCCTACATTGAAAGTGGGCGGATTATCGCTATCCCCTTGGCTAATAATCAACTTGCTTCTAACCTTTCATTCGGCTGGATCTTTTCAGATAAGAATTCCCGCAAGAGAATCATTAAAAAATTCCTGGACTACATTGACTTATAATCATTAACTTATAATCAATAGCTTCTTTTATTTGAAAGGTTGGAGGGCTGTGAGATGAGAAGCTTAATAGTTCGAGTAGCGTAATTATGGGGATAGCCTTTCTAAGAGGGGATTAAACGAAAATGACCCACTCCAGGTTGGCGAACCGGTGGGTCATTTTCTGATCGCTTTTGCAGTCTGAGGGAATCCCGCTCAAGATGCTATGCTGGGGACGGTCTGCTGACCGTCCTTATTTCTATTTTAATCCTAACATAATCAACTTGTAATTCAATTATATTACAACGTTTACCCGCTTTTAAACCGTCTGCTCCTGCAGCTGCGAAAGTTCTACCGCTCTGCCCAGCTTGGCCGACAGATTGGAGGCCTCCATCAGACGGGTCAGGTCAAGAGCCATCTCCAGGTTTTGTGTGTTTACCGTGTTCTGCTGAATATGGGAAACCCATTGCTCCAGATCCGAAGGCAGAGCTTCGGGCAGCGGCCACTCCATCAATGGATTGGCGCCGTTGTCCAGACTGGCCACGACCAGCTTCCGGTTCTGCAGGCTGAAGGCCATGCTTCCTTTGGTGCCGTGGGCTTCCAGCGTAAGCGGGGAAAGCGGGTTTACGAAGCCGGTTTCGACGATCCCCAAAGCTCCGTATGCATAACGGAGTACGGCGACGGCATTGTCTTCTACTTCCCGGCCTGTTACGTAACCGTAGCTTGCGCTCAAGGTCTCGGGCATACCGAGCAGCAGGCGGGTCAGGTACATCGGGTGGCAGCCGAGATCAATCATGGCTCCGCCGCCGGCTTGCTCCAGGCTGTAGAAATAAGGCGGCAATCCCGTTTCCGACAGTGCGCCCTTGTGCGCCATTCTTACCCGAACCTGCGTCAGTTTGCCCAGCAGTCCCTTTGCGACGACCTCTTGAGCGGCCTGGGCAAAAGGGGTGTTCAGCCGGGGGAGGGAGACGGTCAGCTTAACGCCCGCTTGCTCCACGACATCCACGATTTCCTTAGCTTCCTGGGTGGTTGTGGCAAGTACTTTTTCGGTAAAAATATGTTTGCCGGCCCGCGCCGCTGCCAGAATGACCTCCCGGTGTCTTGAGGTAGCCGTCGTTACAATCACGGCATCGATATCCGGGTTGGCCAACACTTCTTCCAAGTCGGCGTAAAAAGGTACCTGCCGCGCTTCCGCCTGCATAGCCCCGCGCTCGGGATTCTCGTCCCAGATTGCTTTGACGGCGATCTCCGGATGCTGCTCGGCTTGCAGCGCGTAATCCTTCGCATGGACATGCCAAAAGCTCAATATCGCTACATGGATCATTCCCTTAATCCTCCTTTATTAGAGTTGTATCAGTCGAAGTAAACGGCCTCGCCGGTGCGGTTCGATTCATAAATGGCTTCGATGATTTCAGAAACTACGCAGGCTTGTTCCGGTTTGACGACCGGTTCCGTGTCATTTAGAATCGCTTCGATCCACAGCCGGCATTCCCGCTCATGCATTGTTTCCTTGCGTCCGTCGAAGAAATCCGCGCCTTTGACGTCAAACTGAATGTTGTTGGCGTAGAGACGGCCGTATTTCTCCCCGTTGATCCGGAGCGTGTCCTTCACGTCCGCGCCGCCCTCGGTGCCGCAAAGCGTGTACAACGCTTCCCGAGTATCCAGCATATTCAGAGCCCAGCTGGATTCCACCATCAGCGTGGCTCCATTTTTCATGACAATCATGCCGAAAGCCGAGTCCTCCACCGTAAATTTGTTAGGATCCCAAGCTCCGCCCGCGTTGGCAGAACCTTTGCGGTTAGCCAGCTTTTGATAGGTGGTTCCCAGCACAACCTGAGGTTCGTAGTTGTTCATGAGCCAAAGCGTCAGATCCAGCGCATGGGTGCCGATGTCAATCAGCGGTCCGCCGCCTTGTTTGTCCTTGTCGAGGAACACGCCCCAGGTAGGAACGCCCCGTCTGCGCAGCGCGTGGGCTTTGGCGAAATAAATTTCGCCGAGATCGCCATTGTCGCAAACCTGCTTCAAAAATTGGCTGTCCGGCCGGAAACGGTTGTTATAGCCGATGGTCAGCTTTTTGCCCGTACGTTTGGCGGCTTCCACCATGCGGCGGGCGTCGGCGGCGGTTTTGGCCATTGGTTTCTCGCACATGACGTGTTTGCCTGCTTCCAGGGCCGCGATGGCGATGTCAGCATGAGCATCGTTTGCCGTACAAATGTGAACAACGTCGATAGAGGCATCGGCCAGCAGCTCCCGGTAATCGCCGTAAACCTTGGCGTCAGGCGTTCCGAATTTTTCGGCGGCCTGCTTGGCTTTTTCGGGAACGATATCGGAGAAAGCCGTAATGGCAACAGCCTCTTGTTTGCTCAAGCAAGGCAAATGTTTGCCGAATGCGATCGATCCGCAGCCGATGATTCCCACTTTTAATTGTTTGTTCATTTCTCTATTCCTCCCTAGTTTTCATCCATTCATCAATTTCGGACAGTCTTTCCTTAATGCGGACGGGAACCTCGGCATGGAGCTGCTCCCAAGTGGTGTAGAATGCCGGATCAATGCGATATTCCGAAAATTCCATGGCAGGTTTAAAGCGGAAGCTTTGCAAATAAAGCTGCACTTTGCGGTCCGTTTCGTCGTCCGTCGTATAAACCCCATCGAACGGGCCGGTAATCAGCAGGCCGCGTCTTCCCGCAAATTCATCGGTTGCGGTCATCAGCTCCGGCAGCAGATAAAACATTTCCGGGTGCGGCATGAAGGCATGTTTGCCCGGCTGGGAATACAGCTTGACATGGGTGCCGTCCACCAGGTTGCTGCGGTCATGCAGAAGCCCCTTGAAATGCCGGCCGTGGAAGCTGGCGTCGCAATCGATCACTTCCCCGTTTCGTCCCACGTAAATCCAGACATGCTCCAGCTCGTACAGGTGCTGAATATCGTAATCCCAGTAAATCGCATATTCGATAATGTATTTAAGGCCCGGCTCGTCGAAAGCAAAGGTTCTGCGCGTGGAAGGGGAAGGCCCCGCTTCCTCCAGCACGGTAACGCCGACGCGGACAGGGAAAAACGGCTCGTTGTTGTCAAAATAAATATAAGGCGCGTATTTGGAAATCCATTCGGTATTCATCATCAGGCTTGACCCTCCATAACAAGTAGTTTGTTGATGATTTGAGTGTGGCTTAGTTCAATCTCTTCAGGCAGACAAGCCGATTTCAGCTCGTAAACCCGGACAGGAGCTTTATGGATGGTATCCAGGAAAACGTCAAATTCGTCCGTCCCGCTGTGGACATAAGGGCACCAATGATCGGAGAGTCCAATCGTTTCATGAATGTGGACGCCGGCAAGCGGGAGGTCAAGCTCGCGCAGGTCGCGCAGGTTGTCATAAAGCCCCATGCGGTCCATCATCATGGCATGGCCGATATCGTACCAAAGCCCGACAGGGCTTCCCTTCAGGCGGCTGGTCAGCCACTCGGCCTCGCGCAGCGTCGGCATTTGGTAGCAGCGGGCCCGCGTCTCGATGCCGATGGCTACCTTGTAGCCTTTT
The DNA here is from genome assembly GCF_002240225.1 of Paenibacillus physcomitrellae. Classification (NCBI taxonomy): domain Bacteria; kingdom Bacillati; phylum Bacillota; class Bacilli; order Caryophanales; family Paenibacillaceae; genus Paenibacillus; species Paenibacillus physcomitrellae. The sequence goes on from NZ_CP022584.1 coordinate 3,564,406, forward strand.
CGCTCGATGAATTCGCTGATCTCCTCCAGGCTGCGATGAATGCGGTCCAAATTTTGCGGAGCCTGGTATTGTCTTTGCTCCAGCATCGTCCTCCAAAGTGCCGAATAGGCCTCCGAGCTTCTGCCCTCAGTTTTGTAAATCTCTTTAAGCCGGGCATCGATGTTATCCGGAAAAGGGACCTCGCCGGGATGAACCACGACGGCTTTTGCCCCGTAACGGACGGCGTATTCGACGGATTGCTTGAGCAGCTCGACCGCCCGTCTCCGTTTGTCCTCGTCTTCAAAGCCCAGCATGGGGGAGTCCGTATCAAAATCCTTGTCCTCAATAAACGGAAAAGCATGGTGGACACTGGATACGCCGATAACGCCGCTTTCGATCATCGGCTCAATCGTGGCCAGGTGCTCCCGCGTCACGTTGTAGTTCAGCTCCACATATTGGAAGCCGAGCTCCAGGATCTCTTCCAGCATGGCTCTGCCTTCCCGGTGTCTCTTGATGTTCCAGCAGGTAGAGAACGAAAAGTCGCCTTTGTTCCTCATGGTGGACTACTCCTTTACGGCCCCGATCATAACGCCGGAGATAAAATATTTTTGCAGCCATGGATAAACGAGCAGAATTGGTACCGTGGCAAACATAATGCTTGCCGCTTTGATGCCTTCCGGCAATACGGACACGACCTGATCACCCTGCATCGACAAAGGATCGTTGGTCATGCTGTTCATGACAACCTGATACAGCTTGAGCTGGATCGGGTACAGCCTCGGATCCGTAATGTACATCAAAGCATCCATAAATCCGTTCCAGCGGCCTACGGCATAGAACAAGCTGAGCGTAGCGAGCGCCGGCAGCGACAGCGGCAGGACAATCCGGATCAGGGTGTGAAAATGGCTGCTTCCGTCCATTTCGGCGGCTTCAAGCAGCCCGGCCGGCAGGGAACGAAGAAACGTAATCAGAATGATCAGAAAAAAAGGGTTGATCATCGTAGGCAGCAGCAGCGAGCCGAGATGGTTCGTCAAATGCAGGCTGCGGATCAGCAAATAATCCGGAATGGTGCCGCCGCTGAAGAACATGGTGAAGATGATAAAGAACATGATGGGTTTGCCGCCCTTCAGCCTCTTGGACAGCGGGTAGGCGGCAAAGATTGTCATCAGCATGGATAAGCCGGTATAACCTGCCGTCAGCGCTACAGTCAGCAGCAGTGAACGAATCATGGAGTTGTCCTGAAAAATCTTCCGGTAAGCTTCCAGATTGATTTCAAGCGGAAACACGGTGACTTCCCCGGAAAGAATAGCCCTGTTGGAGCTAAGCGACATAGAAGCGATGTGAAGCAAGGGCGCCAGACACAGGATAACCAGAACCAAGATAATCCCCATATTGACGAGTTCGAAGGCCCGGCCTCCTGATGTCTGTGAGATGGACGGTTTACGATTTGCAGCCTTCATCAAAACACTCCGTTACCCGTTATTTTCTTGGCGATCCGGTTTGACGCTAGCAGCAGCACGATTCCTACTAAAGCTTGGAACAAACCTACCGCTGTTGCCAGAGAGAAGTTAGCTGTTTGAACCCCGGTCTTATAGACGAACGTACTGATGACTTCCGAGAAATCCAGCACGCTGACATTACCGATAACGTAGGGCCGGTCAAAGCCGATCTGCACGATTTCCCCGATCTTGAGAATGAGCAGTACCACAATGGTCGGCCGGATGCCCGGCAGCGTAATGGACCACATTTTTCGAATACGTCCTGCTCCGTCAACGGAGGCGGCCTCATAAAGCTCGGAGTTGATACCGGCGATCGCAGCCAGATAAATGATCGTTCCCCAGCCTGCGCTTTGCCAGATTCCTACAGCCAGGTAAGTTACAAGCCAGTTGTATTTGTTGGTCAGGAACGGAATCGGATCAATCCCTAAATGCCCCAGCAGCAGATTAACGATCCCTGTATTGGTAGCGAAGACCTGAAGCATGATGCCGCCGATAATGACCCAGGATAAGAAATGGGGCAGATATAACAGGGTTTGAGTCCATTTTTTAAACCTTGCTCTGGAAACTTCGTTCAGCATCAGTGCAAGCAGAATCGGAGCAGGGAACGAAAAGAGCAGATCAGCCAGATTCAGCATAAAAGTGTTCCGGAGCGCCTTGTAAAAGGCGCTCATGCTAAAAACCTCGCGGAACACGTCGAATCCGACCCAAGGGCTGCCCAGCACCCCCTTGAACAGATTGAAATCTTGAAAAGCAATCAGGATGCCGTACATCGGTCCGTATTTGAAGATAAGGAAGTAGGCGACCGGACCCAGCAGCAGGACGTACAATTGCCAATTCCGCCAAATGTAAAGCCACAGTTGTTTCATTCCCATCCTCCAGAAGAAGTTGAATTAGTTAAGGCTAAGCTGTGAGATTATTGCGCCATTGCCTTGAAAGCTTCGGTGCGTTCTTTGAGAATGGCGTCGCCGCCGCTGGCCATATAGTCTTTAAGAAGACCGTCATAAACTTTGTTGAAATCGGCAGGTTTAGCCATGACGCTTTTGACGATAAGCTCGTCATATTTATCTCGCAGTGTTGGCATAAATTTGTTCTCCGCCTCGATCGGCGTGGTGAAATTGGCGTAACGGATCGTATCGGTTAGCGACATCCGATAAGCATCGATCACATTTTGCCGGAATTGCTCAGGCACCGCCGCAGCAGCTGCAGCCCAGTTCTTCTCGTTGCTGCCGAAGTCCTCGCCTTGCGTAATCATCACAATATCGTTGGAGTTAAACATTCGTTTGTTGGTTTCCACTGATTGGTTGCGCTGCGGCAAACCGTCTACCAGCGTGTAATCTTCACCTTCGATGCCGTTCATCAGCGTAAAGAGAACATCCGGCTGAGCCATCCAGTCGAGGTATTTGATCGCTTCGACACCGCGTTTGCTGGAAGCCGGAATCATCAGGAAGAAACCTGTAGGATCATATTCCGGTTTCAGGTGTTTGCCGGCATTGTTGGTATAAGGGTCGACAGGGACCAAATTTGCGTTCGGAACGTTTTGGGTCAACACCTTGGCAATGCCGGGATTGTCCGCATAAGCGTTGCCGAGGTTATCGCTGAACATGCCGACTTTTCCGTTCATAACGTCCTGAAAGACCTGCTTTTCATCTTTATCCAGTGCAAAGTCGGGACTTATCAGGCCTTCGTTGTAGAGCTTGTTCAGAAACTTCACCGCGTCTTTATGTCCGGGAAGCAGCAGCGGATAACCCAGATTCTCCGACAGGGTGTAGCGCTGTTCATCCGTAAGGCCGTCTTGAATGAAAGACCAGACAATCGGTTCGATGGAGGCCGGGGTCAGGGATAAGCCGAGCGGAATGACTTTGCCTCCCGTTTGTCCGGGATCTTTCTCTTTAAAAGCTTTCAGCGTCTCATACACCTGATCCGTTGTTTGCGGCATCGGCAGTCCAAGCTTGTCCAGCCAGTCCTTACGGATCAGGTTCTCATATTTGCCAGTGTTGACGCGGCGTCCAGGAATCGAATATTGTACGCCGTCTACTTTGCCGACCTCCAGGGCATCACCCAAATACTGTTTGAGATTAGAACCATACTGGTCAATCAGCGAGTCGAGCTCAAGAAGTCCACCGTCTTTGGCATAACCATAAGGGGTTAAAACGTTGGTGCTGGCGAATACAATGTCCGGAGCGTCTCCGCTGGTCATCATGACGTTGACTTTGTCGGTGGCGTCGTTACGCGGAATCGGAACAAACTCTACTTTAATGTTGTTGGGATCGCCGAAGTTCTGCTGAACGTAGTCCGTCCAATAGTTGTCCGTAGCCGTATAACCCGCAGGCGCATTGCCGCGGTCAAAGATACCGACCTTTAAGGTCACCTGCTTGCCCGCATCTGCGGGCGCCGCGCCAGCTGCGGCAGATGTTTCGTTTCCGCTTCCGGACGAACACCCGCCGAGCAAGCCGATAGCCAAAGTGGCCAACAATGCGTAGCTCAACGCTCTTTTTCTCATAACCCTTTCTTCACCTCGCCATAAAATTTGGATTTGCAACTACGTTATAGCCTGTTTGAGTGAGGCGAGACAATTTACAACTTTCCGCAGCCTATACAAAAGAGCAGAAATGGCGCCGGAGGGGCGCCATTGAGGCCGATAAACCTTATTCAGTTAGCATACAAAAAGCCAAACACGGCCGGGTTTAGGGGCATTTGGCTTATTAGACAGGGTCGGCCTGACCCCGTGCAGTCTGCATCCGTTTGCGGTAATCACCGGGAGACATGCCGACCATTTTCTTAAATATTCTTCCAAAGGAAATGACATGTTCATAACCAACCAGCCGCGCAATTTCACTTATCGATTCATTGGTTTCCCGCAGCAGCTTCTGCGCTTGATCCATCCGCAGCCCGATCAGGAAATCGACAAATTTGACCTCAAATTCTTCCTTGAACAATTGGCTGGCATATTTCCCGTTAATACCGAAGCGGTCGCTGATGGATTTCAGGGACAGATCGTAGTCGGCAAAATGATCTTCAATATATGTTTTGACCTCGTAAATCAGGCGATCTTTGCTTCTGGACTCCAGCATAACGTTATATTGCTCGTACAGCTGATCCAGCAGCTCGCTGAACAACGACCGGATTTCAGGGGTTTCTTCCATTTCTTTGAGCGCTTCGCTCATCCGGGGGTGGGTAACCGAATGCCAATATTCATTGATCGTAGGCGAGGTATCCTCCATCTCCCGCGCAAAGCGGTGCGTCAAATAGTTGAAGAGGAGCTGGATTTCTTCGTTTTTCAGCAATTGGTCCTCCAGAAGATCGAAGATCCGGGAAAAATCGTTTCTCCATTCCATCTGCTGAATCCGGAAATGGTGAACCAAATCTTCTACCCACTTGAAATAAAGCGGGTTAATAGATTCCTCCAGCTCTTTCATCTCCTGGTGAACGAGAATTCGGTTGCGTCCCGCCGTCATTTTATATTGCAGGGCGGTCAAAGCCTCCTCAAAGGATTTTTTAATAAAAGGAAGTTCAGGTACCAGAGATCCAATCCCTATAGTGGTGGTGAAGAACAGTTTGTCTTCGGCCAGGATACGGAGCTGATCCAATGACTGGATCACACTTTGCATACGATCGCCATGCCCGTCCGGCTCCGGTTTAACAAGTGGGGGAAGCTCGATCAGCAAGACTAGCCTGTCGGCAGAAATCCAGTCCAGACAAACCGTTCTTAACGCAGGATCCGGCCATTCGGCGGCCATTTGTTCAAGCCGTTGTTTGGAGCTGATCATGCTCTGGCGGTCTTGGCGCAGCAAAGGAACATATTTATCAATCTCTAGAATAACGATGATCAGGTCGCTGTGCTCCGGCAGATTAAACAAGGAAAGGTAAGTCTGCCATTCCTCGGCTGGAACGAGGTTTTCATAATCCTGCAGCTCGCTAAAGAATTGCTTCTGCCTGTACTGTAGATTCTCGGCTTCCTTGAGGTCTATTTGATTCATTCGAATCAGCATATCGTCAAAGGCCTGCTCCAGAATGGCAAATTCGTCATGCCCCGGCATCTTGGGCTCCTGGTGGTAGGAAGAAACCCGCCGAACGATATGTTCAATCGGCCGGTAGCTTCGGCGAGTGACATAAAGAAAACCCGCAACGATGACAGCCAGGGATATCACAATAATTGTTAAGGGAATCAAGGACAACAGGGCGGCTTGTCCGAATAAGTTCTCATTGGCTGTGCCACTTAAAAAATTCCAGTCCATATAATTGGAGTACAATCGGGTAAACAGCTTGGAATGGCTGCTTTCTGGTCCGGTTGAATAGACGGGGTGTCCCTTGGCGTCTGAAATACTCATGAAACTTTGAGAATGGCTTTTGAGCTTATCGGCTGCGGTCAGCAGCTGATCTGCTTTTACATTCAGGATAATCCAGCCTTCGGTGCCTACCTTTTGGACCATAGATAGGATTCGTTCAGGAGGATCGATTAACGGAAATTCGCTATAAGAACGAAGGGATGACCAGCGGGACTTGGGAGGATCATTTTGCAGAAGCCGTACAAAGCTGCGATCGTTAAATCGGGATAGGTCGGTGATATAACTGTCCGTGAGCACAGCCTGGTCTTTGCTCCGATAGAAGTAGACAGAATGGATCAAAGGGTTGTTTCGAAGTTTATCCAGTTCCTTTGAGGCGTTATAATTGGTCAGGCTGCTTCCGCTTCCATTCGCGTTAAAAAAGTCGCTGATCGCTGTATTCTTAACCATCTGCTCGGCCAGTGTGCGCTCCACATTCTTTAAGGACGTGGTCATGCTGTCAACGACCTGGCTGGCGTAGGCATGGTTTGATTTCTTGATATCCTCAATCAGATCGCTGTAAGTGATAATGAAAGTGATGCAAATAATGGCAGCTCCAAAGATGCACAGGATGGCTAAATGAGAAAGGAACATTTGCTTCAACCATTTTTTATTACGCATTGTAATCTCATCCCTCCATAACGCTATCGGTAAAAGTCGGATTATCTTGGAAAGGGTTGAATCAAGCTTGTTTTTGTCCATCTTACTTGATTTGTGTTATCGCAGTGTTTCACCTGATCAAGTGTCTGTGGTAAAATCCAGAATACAAACACGGGCCGGTAATAGGCCAAGTCATCACAAGACAAGAAGTAAAATCAAGAAAGAAGCAGACTCAAGAAAGGAGTCGATTCGCATGCCGCTGAAGGAAATTACGGAACAGGAGCTGCTGCAAAGCCTAGATCATAATCAGGAGCGCCAGGCCGTGCTGTTCTTCACCCCGATGTGCGGAACGTGCCAGGTAGGCGAACGAATGCTGGAGGTTGTGGAGGCTACGGGACGAAGTGTTCCTCTTTATAAGCTGAACATCAATTATGCGCCGAAGCTGCGGGAGCAGTGGAGGATCGAAAGTGTGCCGGGCGTGGCGGTCATGCAGGGCGGGGAGCTGCTGCATAAGGAATATGCGATGCGTTCGGTTGATCATTTGTTTGAATTTGTGCGGCGGGATAAGCTGTATCCGGTTTGATGAAAGCGCTCAGCAGGTTTAAAATAAACGGTATTCGTATGCACCATCTGTCCTGCAGCTAGGCAGGATTCATCTATCATATTTCCATAGGGAAGGGAAGATCAGATATGAACATCTTTGAAGCAATCCGCACTCGGCGCAGCATTGGTAAAGTAACGGGGGAAGCCGTTTCCAAGGAATTGATTGAACGTATTCTGGAAGCCGGAACCTGGGCGCCGAACCATCGCCGGACGGAACCCTGGCAGTTTTTCGTTATGAGAGGAGAGGGGCGTAAGAAGCTGGCGAAGGCTTTGGCTGAAATCGCCAGACAGGAAGCTGGAGAGATTAGCGCAGAGCAGGCAGCGGAGCTGCTGTCCAAAGCGGAAGAGAAAGTGAAACGGGCCCCGGTTGTAATCGGAGTAGCCGTTCAGCCGTCCGATAAACCGGGCGTAGTGGAACTGGAGGAATATGCGGCGGTAGCCGCGGCAATCCAGAATATGCTGCTGGAGATCCACGGGCTGAACCTGGCGGCCGTCTGGAGAACCGGCGAGCAGGCTTATCATCCGGTGATGAACCAGACCTTTGGTTTGGGAGACAAAGGGAAAATGCTCGGCTTCTTATATATCGGCTACCCTGCCGTTAAAGAGCTTCCGGAAGGCAAACGCACATCCATAGAAGAGAAAACCGTTTGGATCGATAATGCCTAATGGATTGACGGTCAGACTGGACAACTGCTTGAAACGCTTGGCAGCCTCACAATGTGGGTAAAGATTTAAGTAAAGTTTGACAGCTCACCAAATAAACTACAGCTAAGAACGACTGCCGAAAGAAGTGATTTCAAGTGAATGTGACCCAACCGGGGGCTAAACATAAGACAAAACCAAGGATAGAAAGTCTGGACATTTACCGGGCCATTGCTATTCTGGCTGTGGTGATGATTCATGTCACCTCGAATCCGGTTGTCCGGATGCAGCAGGTGCCGGGCAGCGGGCTGACGATTTTTTACGAGTTCTGGAACAAGCTCAGCCAGTTCGCCGTTCCGGCTTTTATTTTTCTGAGCGGACTGGTTCTGTTCTATAATTATGCTGATCCAGAGCGGCAGAGAAGCGGCTGGGTGCTAGGCTTTTACAAGAAACGCCTGCTGTACATCTTTGTGCCTTACGCGGTGTGGTCTTTTATCTATTTTCTGATGAAGCAGGGGAGGCAGTGGAATCATCCCCTTGCAGACTGGAAGACGTTCCTGATCCATCTGCTGACGGGCAACAACTATGAACACTTGTATTATTTCCTGATCCTGATCCAGTTCTATGTGCTGTTTCCGCCGCTGCTGGCGGTGCTTCGCTATCAGGCGGCGGTACGCTGGCTGATCCCGTTTGCGGTTGTGTTCCAGACCGGCTTCTATTTCCTGAATAACAAGGTGCTGCACTGGACGTCAGGGGATTTGTTTGCGAGTTATTTCCTGCTGTTCGCCTTAGGGGCAAGTTTTGGCTTAAAGTATGAGCGGGCCATGGAGCTGCTCCGGAAGTGGGCCTGGCTGGTGCTGCCGCTGTTTGTATTAATCGGGCTTTGCTTTGTATTCGCAGGAAGGATTTATTATGATTGGGTTCCGCAGCTGCTGCCTTACAAAGCCGTGTTGAACTTCGCCATTTATTATCTATTTACGGCAGTGGCGAGCTTTTCTTTGCTGCTGATCGCAAGGGCGCTGTTCCTGAGGTGGCAAAACGGCTGGCCGGTCCGGCTTCTATCAAGCTTCGGCGCTGCTTCCTTCGCCATCTTCCTGGTGCACCCGCTCCTGCTGTATTATTGGCGGCTGGCCGTCGTGGGGCGGCATGGTGAATATTATCACTATCTGACCTGGCTTGGCGGAGCAGTTGTGTTCCTGGTCTCCTGGGCTTTCTACCTGCTGCTGCGCAGATGGAGATGGAGCCAATACGTGATTGGACGCTGATAGCAGAAATAAGTGAAGGAACTTTTAATGGCAATAGCACTCATTCGATTAATAAAATAGTTAGATCAAACCGCCTGAAGATTTCTTCAGGCGGTTTTTAATAAGAAGTATAAAATTAGGTTTAACTAACGGGTCAGCAGTTTGGTTCTATCTATTCCCCCTTTAATCCGGTATACCCGCGCTTCGTAAGGACGGAGCGGAACATCCGCCCGGCCTTCGGCTGGATAGTTGCCGATGAGGAGCGTTTTTCCGGCTGGATTCAGGTCCTCCGGCAGTTCAAATGACGCTTCTTCAGCTGAAAAATTCAGCAGCACCAGCCACTGCTCCCCTTCCAGCGTACGGGTGTAAGCATAGATCTGCTCGTTGTTTGGAAGAAGAGGCGTATAGTCGCCGTAAACCATGATCGGATTCTCTTTGCGGAGGGTGATCAGGCGTTTGTAATAATGAAAAATCGAATCCTTATCGGCCAGCGCCTGCTCGGCGTTGATCTCCGTGTAGTTCGGATTCACCTTGATCCACGGCGTTCCGGTCGTAAACCCGGCGTTCGCTTCGCTGCTCCACTGCATCGGCGTACGGGCATTGTCCCGGCCTTTGGCATGGATGGCCTTGAGAATCTTGGCGTGATCTTCGCCTCCGTCGGTTACTTTTTCCTTATACATGTTATGGATCTCAATGTCCCTGTAGTCTTCCAGCTTCTCGAAACTTACGTTGGTCATGCCTAGCTCCTCGCCCTGGTAGATATACGGGGTTCCCTTCAGGGTATGGAGAAGCGTAGCCAGCATCTTCGCGGATGGTACGCGGTATTCGCCGTCATTGCCGAAACGGGATACCATCCGCGGCTGGTCATGGTTGTTCAGGTACAGACTGTTCCAGCCTTCCTCCGCCAGGCCCAGCTGCCATTTGTCCAGCACCTCGCGCAGCTGTGGCAGTGTCCATTCGGCCACATCCCACTTGCCTCCGGGACCGGAATCCACATTCATATGCTCAAACTGGAACACCATCTGCAGCTCTTCACGGTCTTCGGCCGTGTATTTCTTCGCTTCCTCTACGGTGACGCCCGGCATTTCCCCAACCGTCATGATCGAATATTTGGACAGCACCTCGCTGTTCATTTCGTGCAAATATTCATGGATGTGCGGCCCGTTGATGTAATAGCGGCCGCCGTCAGCCAGTGGGGCCGTGCCGTTCGAAGGCAGCCCTTCAGCCTTGGAGATCACGTTAATGACGTCCATCCGAAAGCCGTCTACGCCTTTATCTAGCCAAAATTTCATCATGTGGTAGATTGAGGAGCGCAGCTTCGGATTTTCCCAGTTCAAGTCCGGCTGCTTTCGGGAGAACAGATGCAGATAATATTCGTCCGTCGTTTCGTCGTACTGCCAGGCCGAGCCGCTGAAGAAAGAGGCCCAGTTGTTGGGCGGAGTACCGTCCGGATTGCCTTTCCGCCAAATGTAATAATCGCGGTAAGGGTTATCTTTGGAAGACCGGGACTGGGCGAACCACGGATGCTCATCCGAGGAATGGTTCACGACCAGGTCCATCATCAGCTTGATGCCGCGGCTGTGCAGGCCCTCCAGCAGCTCTTCCCAGTCGGCCATCGTGCCGAATTCGTCCATAATATCGTAATAATCGCTGATGTCGTAGCCGTTGTCGTCATTCGGGGATTTGTAAACCGGGGAGATCCAAACGACGTCAATCCCCAGTTCTTTTAAATAATCCAGCTTGGATGTAATGCCTTTCAGATCGCCGATCCCGTCGCCATTGCTGTCTTTAAAGCTGCGCGGATAGATTTGGTAGACGACGGCTTCTTTCCAGAAAGTGCGTTTCATTTCTGCGATTCCTCCTGTTAATCAAGGTTGGAGCCCGCTCCTGTGAGTGAAATGGAAGAGCATTGCCCGCTCGGATTACAGGGTTAATTCGGCTGCCCTGCGGCAAACAGGGCAAACCCGTAAGCGGGAAGCGTGATGGTTTGCCGGTCTTCTGCCTGTTCAAGGCGTACGGCTTCCGAAGCCAAAAGCTGGGTCCAGGGAAGGGAGCCTGGAGAGGTTCCAGCGGAGGTTCCGGCGGTTCCTTGGGTTCCGGCTCCGGCAAGGCCGGCGCTTATCCCTGTGCTTGTCTCTGCGGCCTTTGCAGGCAATTCCAGGGTCTGCGCTTTATCTGAATTATTAACCAGCACCACGACACGGTCATGGTTCAGCCTGCGTTCGTAAGCCAGCAATGTGCCGTTATCCTCTTCGCTGCTGCCGGACGATCCCTTAAAACGGATGCTGCCCGTCCTCAAAGCCGGGTGGGCTTTGCGAATCGCGATAAGCGCCTTGTAAAAATCAAACAGCTCCCGGTCCTGCTGCTCCGGCTCCCACGGCATACATTTACGGCAGTCCGGATCTGGCCCGCCGTCCAAGCCGTATTCATCGCCGTAGTAAATACACGGTGTTCCGCTGTAAGTGAACTGGATTACGGCCGCCAGCTTCATTTTGGCCTTGCTGCCTTCGCACATCGTGAGCAGGCGCGGGGTGTCGTGGCTGTCCAGCAGGTTGAAGAGAACTTCATTGGCCTGGCGGGGATAACGGGACAGCTGCATCTGGATCGCGCTCGCAAGCTCGCTGGCGTTCAGCGTGCCGCGCGCCACAAAGTCCAGCACTGCGTCAGTAAAAGGATAGTTCATGACGGCGTCGAACTGGTCGCCCTGCAGCCAAGGCGAGGCTTCATGCCAGATTTCGCCGAGAATATAGGCGTCCGGGTTGATCGCCTTGACCCGGCGGCGGAATTCGCGCCAGAAGTGGTGGTCCACTTCATTGGCGATATCCAGCCGCCAGCCGTCGATGCCGATTTCCCGGATCCAGTATTCAGCTGTTCCGAGCAGGTACTCTTTTACCTCCGGATTTTCCGTATTCAGCTTCGGCATATGCTTCTCAAAGCTGAACGTATCGTAATTGGGGCGGCCGTCCTTGTCGGTCAGCGGAAATTCGTGAATATGGAACCAATCTTTATATTTGGATTGTTCGCCTCTCTCAAGCACATCCACGAACGGGTCGAAGGTCCGCCCGGCATGATTAAACACGGCATCCAGCAGCACGCGGATGCCGCGGTCGTGGCAAAGCTGGACCAGCTCCTTGAGTTTTTCGGCGTCGCCGAAATGCGGGTCGATTTTCCGGTAGTCCTCAGTGTCGTATTTGTGGTTGGTAGCAGCTGCAAAGATCGGCGTGAAATAGATGGCCGTAATGCCGAGCTCGGACAAATGATCCAGATGGTCGATGACGCCCTGAAGATCCCCGCCGAAATAATTGTCGACCTCCGGTTTGCCGCCCCAAGGCTGCACGTTCTCAGGATCGTTGCCCGGGTCGCCGTTCGCAAACCGCTCGGGAAAGATTTGATAGAACACGGCATCCTTTACCCAGGCCGGCGTCTTGAAGACGTCAACAGGGTTGATAAACGGAAAGTCATATAACCGGTCAGGCTTACCTGGCCGTTCGGTGTGGAAATCATTTTCCGTCATCCACATGGATTCATGGCCGTCCTGAAGCAGAAATCCGTATTTTAATCTTCGGAAGGGCGGCTTCACTTCGCATTCCCAATAGTCGAATCTCTTGTCGGACAGAACAAGCTTCATCGGTACAAGCTCCTCCGTTTGATCCCAGGCGTATTTATCGCCGACCCAGGCGTGGACCTCGGTCATATCGCCTTTTCTCGTACGCAGCCTGAGGTGGAGCGTATAGTCGTCATAGGCGTAAGCCCAGTTCATTTTTGGACGGTGATAGACAGCTTCGAGCAGCATCGAATTCCTCCCAGCATGGATTTGAATAAGGACTTGCGCAGCGAAAAACAATAACAGAACAAGGATAGGATTTCCAATCAGGTCTCCGTAAATTCCGTGGTTCTGCCTGCAATCCGCAGAAAAACACAACAATTACAAGAAATGTGATACCTAAACCTTTGTCATCCGTATATACTTAATATAATGCTGAATAAAGGTGGTGAATCTGCCCTATGCATATGTGGACGATCTGGTTGATCGCAGCAGGCGTGCTGTTAGTGCTGGAAATGTTTACGCTTACGTTCTATTTGCTGTGGATCTGTCTGGGGGCGGTCGCGGCGCTGCTGATTTCGCTTGTGCTGCCCGATGCGATTCTTTTGCAGGTGCTTGCCGGCTGTATAGTGGCTCTTGTGTTAACCGTCTTTACCAAACCGTTGTCTCGCAGAATCCGGACTTCCCGGGGATTTCAGGATGCGGGCACCGAGCTGATCGGACGGCAGGGCATTGTTGTCGAACCGATTGAACCGGGGCATTACGGCATCGTCAAAATCGGCGGCGATACGTGGAGCGCTACCGCTTCGGTATCTCTGGGGAAAGATGAACGCGTGAGGGTTATGAAGATGAGCAGTACAAGAATTGAAGTTGAGAAATGGGAGGAGATTCTTTAATGCAGTGGGTTGTTATCGTTGTAATTCTGGTGGTCGTCATCGCCTTCATCGCGCTGACAGTGAAGGTTGTACCGCAGCAGCGGGTAGGCGTTGTAGAGCGTCTCGGTAAATTCAACCGTTTGCTGAGCCCGGGCCTTAATATCCTTATTCCGGTTATTGATCAAGTAAGGATCTATCACGATTTGCGGATCCAGCAGGCCAACGTGCCGCCGCAGACGGTTATCACGAAGGATAATGTTCAAGTGCAGATTGACTCGATCATTTTCTACCAGGTCGTGAATCCGGAGCAGGCGACTTACGGGATTTCCGATTATGTCTACGGTGTGCGCAATATCTCCACGGCTACCATGCGTCAAATCATCGGTAAGCTGGAGCTGGACGAAACGTTGTCCGGCCGGGAGAAAATCTCCAACGAAATCCGTATCGCGCTGGACGAAGCCACTGAGAAGTGGGGCGTCCGCATCGAACGGGTGGAGGTCATCGACATCCAGCCGCCGACCGACATTCAGGAAGCGATGGACAAACAAATGAAAGCCGAGCGGAACAAACGGGCGATCGTGCTGGAAGCGGAAGCTGCCAAGCAGGATATGATCCTGCGCGCTGAAGGGGATAAGCAAAGTAAAATCCTCAAAGCCGAAGGCGACAAGGAAGCGCGCATCCGCGAAGCGGAAGGTCTGCGTCAGGCGCAGGAGCTGGAGGCGCTCGGTCAGGCGAAGGCGATCGAAGCCGTAGCGGCCGCCGAGAAGCAGCGGATCGAGCTGATCCGCAGCGCAGGCCTGGACGAAGCGGTGCTGGCTTACCGCTCCTTCGAAGCGCTTGAAGAGGTGGCCAAAGGCCCGGCTAACAAAGTGTTTATCCCGTCGAACGCGGTGGAGACGCTGGGCAGCCTTGGCGCACTGGGCGAGCTGTTTAAAGACAAGAAAGCTTGATTATCGTCAGCCTTTGATTTGAAAAAAGGGCCCCACCCCTTCAACATCCTCCTGTACTCCAAGCGGAGTGCAAGGAGGATTTTCTTTATGCAGGGCTTCTTCGCCGTTAAGGGACAACAGGTAAAAGCCCGGTAAGGGGGTTCTTGACCGGGCTTTTGTAAGGCCAGCAAGCCGCTTCGCCGGCTTGCTGGTTTCTTGCTATAGCTAAGTTGGCAGCTCAGCATTTCTTTTTCGGGATGGAGCGTATGTGTCTGCATCTGCATCTGCATCCGGTATTTCAGCTTGTTAGCTCCAGTCTTCCAACCGGCAGCGCTACTCCTTTACTCCGGAGCGTTTCCTTTGTCCTCGGCAGCTTGGGATGGAGTGCCGCCCTGAGTCCGGCCCTGCAGCCGGGCCAGTTCCTCATCAACCCGGCTGGAGTAGGCCGGATTGCCGGCGTAAGGACTGCTGGCGGCGGCAGAAGCTTCCCAGCCGTTGATCTTCTCTTCCATACGCTCGAAGCCGCGCGCGGCTGAGCCGGTGTCAAGGCCGCGGCTGAATTGCGGGTGAGCCGAGGCTTTCAGCTCAGAGGCTTTGCGGGCGCGTTCCGCAAGCTCCTCGCGTTTCTTTTTCAGACGCTCCAGCTCCTCTTTGCCCATGTCCAGCTGTGTTTCCAGCTCAGCAACCCGGTGCTGAACCCGGTCTTCCTCGGCCGTCAGATGGGAAACCTGCTCCGTATAATGAAGTTTGGCTTCAATCGCTCTGCGGGCGGTCAACTCATCGCCATCAGTAATAGCCTGGAGTGCGAGATGCTCTTTCAATGTGATTTGACGCTGGGCATCCTCACGTTTGGCCTGCAGGATCCGGGCGGAGGTTTTGGCGGCATTCAGTTCGTTGCTTGCGTCATCCAGTTCTTCCTCCAGGTTGCGCAGATACTGGCCGGTCATGACGACCGGATCCTCTAGCTTGTTCAGGGCTTCGTGCAAGGTGGCTTTTGTAATATTGGAAATACGTTCAAATAAACTCATGTTCATCTCTCCTCAGTATGGTTTTAATAGTAAATGGTTCGCGCTAAAACTTCTTTAGTATTTCGAAGAGTAGGAATCATCGATGTCATACCAGCTGATGGGCTCATCCGGCACAATCAGGCTGGCGATCAGGTAAATCGCCACAACGGCGCCGAAGCTGCAGAAAGCGGCGATCACAACGGCCAGCCGAATGATCGTAGCGTCAAACCCGAGCCACTGGGCCAGTCCTCCGCACAATCCCGAAATCTTCTTGTTTTTCCTGGAACGGTACAATTTACTCATTCCTGCACTCACTCGCTTTCTCGTTCATTTGTTATGTTTTTATCTTAGTCTTTTTGAACCTTCTTCAAAACGGCCCGCAGACGGTTTGTGGACTGGACCTTGGTCGGGGAGCAGCTCGGTCCCGGAGACGGGGAAACATCCGGGAGGCCCGGACTATTTGCGGAAAGATAGTCTGAAAATAAGGGATTTACCGTATAACAATAAAAGGGCATTACCAGGGTATGTAAGGTCAGGGGAAGGAAAGTTAAAGAAGGTTAGCCGGAGAGTGAAGGATAAGAAAAGAAAAGGGAAAAGGGAAAAGGGAAAAGAAAAAGGAAACGGAAAAGGAGTGACTTTCATGAGCATAGTGGTCATTAACGGAAGCGGCAGGGAGGGCGGCAATACGGAGACGCTCACCCGGCTTGCGCTTGAAGGGCTTGAATTTAAGGAGATCGTGCTGCGCGAGAAACAAATTCTGCCGATTGTCGACCAGCGTCATACGCCCGGCGGCTTTGACCCTGTGAATGATGATTATGATGCGGTGATTCAGGATATGCTGGCGGCCGATGTGCTTATTTTTGTATCTCCTATTTATTGGTACAACGTGACAGGCCTGGTGAAAAATTTGTTCGACCGCTGGTCCCAATCCCTGCGCGATCCGAGATTTACTGATTTCAAAGAGAAGATGGCGAAGAAGAAAGCTTATGCCATTGTGGTGGGCGGAGACAACCCGCGCATTAAAGCCCTGCCGATGATTCAGCAGCTGAAATACACGTTTGATTTTGTCGGTTTGCCGTTTGAGGGGTATGTGCTGGGTCAGGCTTCCAAACCCGGCGATATCCAGAATGACCGGCGGGCTTTGGCAGAAGCCGCTTGGCTGAATGACCAGCTGAAGGCTCTGGTGAACGTCTAAGGCAGTTAATTAGAATAGCGAAAAAGAAAAGGCAGATCCTGAGGCACAGAGCAGCGAAAAGCTTCGCTTCTCCGAACCCGGGATCTGCCTTGTTTGGATTAAGCCTTGCGGCGGCCGTTCTGAACGGCGAACCATAAAGCGGCCAGTGATACGAGCAGGGCGACAATCGTAATGATCAGCGTCACCGTCTGCATGACGCTGCTGGAAGAACTGCTTGCAGTAGCGGCCGTATCCGTGCCAGCGTTCGCACTCGTGTTATCCCCGGCGGCAGCGGCTCCGGAAGCGTTCCCGGCTGCTGCGTCATGGCCGTGACCGGCGTCAGCAGCGGCTGCACCGCCGGCAGCCGAAGTGATTTTGGTGATGGAATGCGGGGTATCCGCACCTTCCTCGCCTGTCCACTCGACGACCGAGTCGTCGCTGTAATATTGGAAGGCGTCCCAAGCCAGATCGCCGTCGGCAGCGGGATTCTTCACTACAAAGCTGAACTGCTGGAATTGTCCCGGTTCAATACCGTTTCCGCTTTCGGCTTCCCAGGTAATCGTCTTGATCTTCCCGCTGTCATCCTTGTTTGTAGTTGTCTTCCAGCCTGGAACGGGCTGATATTGCTCCAGCTCGGCCTGCTCGGGTACCTTGAGGGCGACCTTTACCGTAGGAAGGTCTTTTTCAGTAGGTACTTTCATGGTGTAGGTCTCCCAGGCCCCCGGAGCGGACTCGGTCGGTTTGACGGTAACGTGGGCGCTGGCGATTCCGGCGAACAGCAGGGCCCCGGTCAGGGCGGTCGACAGGATGGAGGCGAAACGCAATGATTTTTTCAGTGACATGTCAGAAAATCCCCTTTACAGAACAAAATAGTGGCCGTCCGGCAGGAGAGTCAGATTAGCTGAACTAGCCGTGCTGGTCGGACGAGCTGGACTAACTGGGCTAACTGGGTTAACTGGACGAGCTGAACGAGCTGTACTAAATGGACGAGCCGGCTTATGGAGCGCCAGCCTCAAACGTGAAGCTTCCGTCATACGTATCCAGCGATTTCAGCAGTACGTGGTATTCAGCGCGCCAGCGGCCCGGCATAAGGAGCGAAGCATCGCCTTCCAATTGGCTGGCATCGGTTAAGGTGACCTCTTCCTCCATATTGGACATTTCCATACAGATTAATTTAATCGTGATTTGCTGGACTTCGGCTGGTTGGCCATTGACATCCGTGACGGTAGCTTTGAAATGGTTATCGCCGACTACAGCGGGCGTTACGTCGATCAAAGTTGTATAGCCTGATTTTGCCGTCTCCGAATGCTCGTAAGGCCCGCCTTTTGGCGCTCCCGGGGACAGGTTGGTCAACACTGCAGCGAGAATCAGGGCGGCAATCCCGGCAGCCCATTCGAGCTTAACCGCGCGTCCGAGACGGCGTTTAGCCCGTCCTTTGAGGAAGTTAACCAGCGCAAAAGAGAGCATGACCAGCATAATCGCCGCTTTAGCGATCAGAATCCAGCCGTAAGCCGTGTCAAACAGGGCGTTTAGATCAGGTAAATAAATGATGCTGCCGTAAAGGCCGCTGAACAGCAGCACAACAGCGCTGATCGATCCGGTATCCGTAAAACGTCTTACCGTTTCAGGAGCAAGCGTGCCGCTCTCATCCCGGGCGGCGGCTTTCGGCAGGACAAAAGCCATCACTAGCAGGCCGCCGACCCAAACTGCGGCAGCACTCAGATGCAGGAAGTCCGCCGCGCTGGCGGCCAGGCGGGACGGGGCGGTTGCCGGGTGCCCGATCATGGCCTTCATGGCAGCGATGGCCGCTGCATTAAGCAAAGCCAGAAAGCCATACATCCGGCGGCGTTTCACATAGTCCTGTGACCATAACGCGTAAACCAGAAAGGCCAGCGGGAGCAGCAGCAGGGTCTCCACCCACCAAATGGTGCCGAATAAGCCGTCCTTGAGGGTTTCGCGGAACCATTCACCCTGCCACAGCGTGATCCAGTTCGCACCGGTCTCCAGCCGGATTTGCAGAGGCAGACTGAGCAGGATGCCAAGTGCGGTCAGAATCGAACCGGTCAGCAGAAGCAGCCGGAAGCTGCGCATCTCGAAAGCCTCAGCGCGGAAGGCACGCGGGAACAGCCACAGCGGAAAAGCCAGGCTGCCCGCAAGCAGCATAAGCCCGCCGTACAAGAGCCAGCGGATGATTACCTGGTCGGCGCCGGGAGCTCCGCCTGCGGTCAAATCACCAGCTGCCAAAGCTGCCGCGGCGTCGCCTGCCGAAGCTCCTACAGCGAAAGGAACCGTACCGGAGATCGGGTGGCCGTCGCTGGAGATCACTCGCCATCTGGCGACGTAGACGCCTTCAGGCAGATCCTTCTCGAGCTTCACTGACAAGCCGGCGGGATTATCCGCGTCGATGGCGGGTTCCCCGCTGCTGACCTTCTGCCCTTTATCATTCAGGACGCTGAGCGCAAAGAAGGAAGGGTCGATGGCTTCGTTAAACAGCAAGTGTACCCCGGTTGGCGCTGTCTGCAAGGCCTGTCCGGAAGCGGGTTCGGATTTGATGATATAAGCATGGGCAAAGCTTGCCGCCGGGACGAGCAGCTGGAACAGGAAAAATAGAAGAAAGGCGGCAAACGCGCCGGATATATATTTTTTTGGCATAAGATTACCTACTCTCTCGGAACTCGTGTTTGTTCAATTTAACACGGAGCTCCAGACAAATCATGACCATATCGGGCTATGAACAATTTAAAATTTGAAAGACCTGTGTCGATCCTGTGAAAGATGGGCAGATACGTGAGGCTGCGGGGATGCAAATGTTAAAAAACTAACCTTATTTCTGTATGCCCTAACAGCTAGCGGGTTTAAACCAGCTATTTTCAAACTTGTTTTATATAGGGGGTGGGGGTATAATAGGGGTGTTAGCAATGAGTATACAAGAACATATTGAAGTGGAGCGTTCATTTTTTTATAAGGAAGTGAAGTCTGTGGCGCAAAGTAGCGGAGGTCATCCGCATGAAGAACAGCAAAGCTGCCATAACGGAGCGGACAAGAAGCCGGCCGAGCGGCGCAGTCACCATTCGGAGGAGATGAAAGGCAGGATTGTTGCCCGTCTGAACCGGATCGAGGGCCAGATTCGCGGCGTGAAAGGCATGATCGAGAAGGATACGTACTGCGACGATGTGCTGAACCAGATTGCGGCGATTCAATCCGCGCTGAACGGCGTCGGCAAGCTGCTGCTGGAAGGCCATATGAAGAGCTGCATCGTTGAACGCATTCAGGAAGGCGAAACCGAGGTTTTGGATGAGCTGATTGTTACGATTAATAAATTGATGAAATAACAACATTTAAGGGAGGATTTTTGACAATGAAAACAGTTACCCTGCAAGTAGAAGGCATGTCCTGCAACCACTGCGTGAAGGCGGTAGAAGGCGCGGTTCAAGAGGCTGGAGCGACAGGCAAAGTGGATCTGGCGGCCAAAAAAGTCGACGTTACTTATGATGACAGCAAACTGGATCTGGCAAAAATCAAGGAAGCCATCGAAGATCAAGGCTACGACGTTGTGAACAGTTAATCCAACGTGGTCTAACCGTATGATCTGATCGGTATGATCTGATCGGCATGATCTAATCGCTTGGCTTCAAGGCTCTCGTATCTCCCTGTTTGCGGGGCGGGTACGGGAGTTTTTCCTATTGGCTATGGACAACATTTCGCCGATATGACTATAATATGGGTTGTATGACCCGCAATTTCATAGACATGGGGAGCTGGAAGAAGGCCGGCTGAGAGTGCGTCCCAGGAAAGACGCTGACCCTTATACCTGATCTGGATAATGCCAGCGTAGGAAGAGCTGTTGTCAATTTGTAGGACTTTCAATCATTTGACAGGATGCAGGCGCCCCGACCGGGCGCCTTTTTTGGCGTTAAATCCTAAGTTTCAGGAGCGGGAACCCATATCAAGAGGGAGCGAACAAGAAGTGAAAGCAAACAAGTTAGGAGCTTTGCTGCTGTCCGGAATGCTGCTGCTGGCAGCCGCGGGCTGCGGTTCAAATGGAGCAAGCGGAACAAACGGAGCCAATAAGGCCTCGGGCAGCCAGGAGCCGGCAAGCAGCGCTGCGGGTAATGCCTCCGGGAGCAATGGGGAAAGCTCGGCGCCGTCTACGGACGCCAAGGATTTGAAGGACATTAAAGTAGTGCTCGACTGGACGCCGAACACCAACCATACCGGCTTGTATGTGGCCCAGGAGCTTGGCTATTACAAAGAAGAAGGCCTGAACGTGCAAATCGTGCAGCCGGATGAAGGCGGAGCCGATGCGATGATCGCTTCCGATGCTGTGCCGTTTGGCATCAGCTATCAGGAAAGCATCACGCAGGCACAGACGCAGGGTGTGCCGCTGGTGTCGATTGCGGCGGTGATCCAGCACAACACCTCCGGTTTTGCTGCCCCGGCGGACCGGAACATCAAAGCGCCGAAGGATTTTGAAGGTAAACGTTACGGCGGCTGGGGTTCCCCGGTCGAAGAAGCGGTAATGAAATCCATCATGGACCTGCAAAATGCCGACGTAAACAAAGTGAAAATCATCAACATCGGCGACGCGGATTATTTCACGGCTGTGAAGCGTGATGTCGATTTTGCCTGGATCTACTACGCTTGGACCGGCATCGAAGCCGAGCTGCGCGGCGAGAAACTGGATATGCTGTATGTGAAGGACTATTCGAAGGATCTGGATTATTACACACCGGTCATCGCCACCAATGAAAAAGAGATTCAGCAAAACCCGGATCTGGTCAAAGCTTTTATGAAAGCCACTTCCAAAGGCTATGAATACGCCATCGCCCATCCGGACGAAGCGGCCGACATCCTGATCAAGGCAGCTCCGGACCTCGATCCGAAGCTGGTCAAAGCCAGCCAGGAATGGCTGAGCCCTCGCTACCAGGACGACGCCTCAAGATGGGGCGAGCAGAAGGAATCCGTCTGGACCGGCTACGCCAACTGGATGTACGAGCGCAAGCTGCTCGACAAACCTCTGGACGCTTCTAAAGCGTTCACGAACGACTTCCTGCCTGAATCTTAATTGAGGATGAGGAGCTTAGAGGAGTTAATAAGTCTGGGCCTAGTAGTCGACTAACCGATGCCAGTGACAAGGACCGTTCAGGAACAGGAGTTTAACTAGGTTAAGGTTTAATCGGATTAACAGAGCTTTGAAAAGCGTCGGAAGAAGAAGGTAAGAAGAGAGTAAGTAGCAAGAGTAAGGAACAAAGGAATAAAAGAACAAAGGGAAAACGAACTTAAAAGTAGAATTTAAGCAGTTCGTAAGCAGCACGTGTTAAAGATTAAAACAGGATCGAATTCAAACGATCCCTGTTCCCTTTTTACCAATCTCATAAAATGGGACAAATGAAGCCTATAACAGCACGGCGGGAACTTAGGAGATGCCCATGACAAAATAATGAGTCCAGCCAAACGTAACTGGCGGAGAGCCGAGTGATTCCGAAGAAGCGTAAGCGCCCGCCTGAAAGCTTTCCGAAGGAAAGCTGCATCGTAAGCATAGGCTGTTCCCGGATTTTATCGTATTAATAAAACTTTGAAGAAATCCGGGAACAACAGCGGTCGTAGGAACATTCGGATCGCAGCCCAGCGGAAGGACGTAACTCATTATAAATTTTCTCAGGCAGCTCCCCGGAGTTTCCAAAGGCCTCAACCCTTTATTTGTCCATTTTTCCCATTCCCATCTGAAAGCGAGGAATCCCTCATGACCAACGCACTTGTAAGCATTCAAATCATTCCGAAGACTCCAAACGGCGAAAGCGTCATTCCTTATGTGGACCGCGCCATTGAAGTCATTCAGAAGTCCGGCGTCAAACATCAGGTCAACGCGCTGGATACAACGATGGAAGGCGAATTGACCGAGCTATTGGACATCGTGCGCCAAATGAACGAAGCGGTTTATGAATTCGGCAGCGACAGCATCATTTCCCAGATCAAAATTCTGTACGGGCCGGACGGCGTCAGCATGGATAAATTAACGGAGAAATACCGTCCATGACCTCGGTCCGGGCCGTTTGGAAAAGCGTGTGGCCGCCCCTTGTGGCGGTCCTCTTGTTTTTACTGGCGTGGGAGGTTGCGGTCGACGTCTTTCATGTGGAAAAATGGATCCTTCCCAGTCCGTCCGATATCGGCCATGAGGCGGCAACTGGCGCTTCCGGCTTGTGGGAGCATACCAGAGCTACGCTTGCCTTGACGCTGAAAGGGTTTGCGGTAGGGTCGATTATTGGTCTGCTGGTGGCCGTGCTGCTGCACCGGATTCCTTTTGTGAAATCGGCGCTGTATCCGCTGCTGATCCTCAGCCAGAACGTGCCGACGATCGCGCTCGGTCCGCTGCTGATGATCTGGTTCGGGTTCGGCGTGCTGCCGAAGCTGATCCTGATTACGCTGGTCTGCTTTTTCCCGGTTGCTGTCGCGGCCATGGACGGGCTTGCCCGAACCGATCATGTGATGCGAAATTACATGGAGATGGCCGGGGCGACCAAGGGGCAGATTTTTCGGAAGCTGGAGTTTCCTTATGCGATTCCATCCATGCTGTCCGGTCTTAAAATTTCGGCTACCTACAGCGTAATGGGCGCAATCATTTCCGAATGGCTCGGCGCGGAGAAGGGCATCGGCTACTATATGAAAATGCAGAAATCCACGTTCCGGACGGACCGCGTATTTGTAGCGATTCTGATCATTGTGGTGATCAGCTTGGCGATGTTTGTGGCCGTGGCGATCGTGGAGCGCCTGCTGTCGCGATACAGCCCGCCGCGCCGGAAGGGCGGCTGATTTATGGGGCCTTTACCGGGACAGACAAGAATTGAGCCCAGGCGATGGATATTACTTCTTTTAACTTCTCCATTAGCGGTGATTCCGGAGGAATAAGTTCTGCTCAACCAAGGAGTATTTATTGTTAAGGATTCATAAGCGGGAGGAGGGGAATTAAACGAAATGTATTATGATGACGATGGAAGTTATTTGGAGGCTCTTCCGGATAAATTAAAAAATAGTAAATTACCCAAGGGTATTACGTGGTTTGAAGACCATGTACATTTCGATACATTAAGAGAAGCCTCTGAATGGGTACTATCTGATTCTTACAATAAAATAGGTCATGATTACAATGGATACATCTCAACTGATCCTAAGTTAGTCCATGCCCTTGTTTATGAATTAGTCAGACATAGAAGATACGAAGGGAAAGTACGCGTTTGGAATTGTGGCCTTAATGGAAAATACTATCATCTCTTATGGATAGAGCAATAAGTGTTAAATTAGCTATCAGTAAGTTAGGGAAGGAGGAGGCCAGGATGGAAGTAGAAAAACAAGAGGGGAAAGCCACCTTGGACAAACCGAGCATGGCCAGCGGAGCAGCCGCAGCAGGCAAAGCTGCCGTAACAGGCGGCAATACGTCAGACACGTCCGGCCGCCAGACCGCGCTGGAAGTGACCGGTTTAAGCAAAACCTACCCGGAAGGCAAATCGGCGGTGCAGGTGCTGGACAACATTAACCTGACAGTGGCTGAGGGCGAATTTGTATCCATCGTCGGACCCTCCGGCAGCGGAAAAAGCACGCTCTTCCACCTCATCGGCGGACTGACGCAGCCGGACGCCGGCCGGATCGCCCTGCGCGGCCGGGAGATCACAGGCGAACGCGGACATATCGCGTACGTTCCACAGCAGCCCGCGTTGTTCCCCTGGCGGACTACCCAGGACAATGTAGCGCTAGGGCTGGAGGTCGCGGGCACGCCGCTGCGCGAAGCGCGAACGCAGACGCGGGAATGGCTGGCCAAAGCCGGGCTTGCCGGCTATGAAGAGGCCTACCCGCATATGCTGTCCGGCGGCATGCAGCAGCGGGCGGCATTCCTGCGGGGGCTGCTCAGCCCGCAGGAGCTGATGGCGCTGGACGAACCGTTCAGCGCGCTCGACGCTTTGACGCGCAGCGACATGCAGCATTGGCTGCTGGAGCTGTGGGAGAAGAACCGCCGTTCGGTGCTGTTCATCACCCACAGCATTGAAGAGGCGCTGCTGTTGTCGGACCGGATTGTTTTGCTGTCCGGCCGGCCGGCCCGGGTACTGCATGAATTGACGGTTCCATTCTCTCGTCCTCGCTTGCCGGAGATCGCCGAAGAACCGGAATTCCTGCGTCTCCGCCGCGAGATGACAGAGCTGATGCGAAGCGAGCAGCGGAAAATGCAGGAGGGGAAGGCGGACTCATGAAAGCAGAGAAAGCAGAGGATCATAGCAAACGGATTCCTATGCTCGACGCGCATATTCACCTGGATCAATACAGCGACGGAGAGATTGATTCCATGCTGGCGGAAGCGGAGCGGGATGCCCTTCAAGGACTTGTCGCCGTGTCTATGAACCTGGAATCGTGCCAGCGTACCGAGAAGCTGGCTGCCCGGTATCCGGCGCTGGTGAAGCCGGCCTACGGGTATCATCCCGAGCAGCCGGTTCCTTCAGCGGAGGAGCTTGGCCGGCTGCTGGCCTGGACCCGCAAGCGCGCCGAACACATGACGGCTGTCGGAGAAGTCGGCCTGCCGTATTATTTGCGCCGCGAGAAAGAAGAGGCGGGCGAACCCTTTGAACTCCAGCCTTATATTGAAGTGCTGGAGCGTTTCCTAGCTTTGGCCGCCGAGCTGGACAAACCGGTGGTCCTGCATGCCGTTTACGAGGATGCAGATCTCGTCTGTGATCTGCTGGACAAATACGGCATCAAGCGGGCTCATTTTCACTGGTTCAAAGGGGCGGAGACTACCGTTCGCCGTATGGCGGACAGAGGATATTTCGTTTCTTTTACTCCGGACATCCTGTACGAGCCGGAAATCCGCCAATTGGCGCTGCTGTATCCGCCGGAGCAGATCATGGCCGAAACGGACGGGCCCTGGCCGTTTGAGGGTCCCTTTGAGGGACAGGCCACCCATCCGCGGATGGTTCATGAGGTCGCTGCAGCCTTGGCTGAACTGTACAGCTGGACCTGCGAGGAAGCGGCCGAGCTGCTGGAAGCGAACACCCGGCGTTTTTATCGAATTTAAGCATAAAGGGAACATGCTGCACAAAAAAAGGCCGACTCTAAACCGCTGGACTTGTCCGCGTCTAGAATCGGCCTTTATGCTTGTGAGGCCGTCAGTCTCTTTAGTCATGCCTGCATAACGTTTTATTTTCCGGCTTCAGCCAGCAGGACTTGTCTTCTCGCTTCCCGCTCCTCGGGCGGCATCTGCGGGCAGGTATAACATTTCATTCCGCCTTCGCGCCGGTCATACATGCAGCAGGAAGACTGCATCAGCCACTTTTCATCCGGATTGAGCGGATTCTCAACATACCGGGGATGATGGTTGTAAGGGTTCCGTCTCCGCCGGAACAACTCGGGAGCCATTTCAGCCAGCTGCCGGCTATCCTGCATAAAGCGTTCAGCAACATCCTTTCGCGGCTCGTTAGCGATCAGGAATTCCTTGACGTAGGACAGCTGCCCGCCGAACTGCTGCCAGATCGCATCCGGTTTCAAACCGGCGGTTACGGCGATTTGTTCTACAACGGGAGTGATGAAGGTTTCAAAATACGGCTCCCAATGCCGGGCCAGAAAAGCGGCGCGTCCATCAGATGGAATTTCCTCCGATACGACTTCTGTGATCCGGTATCCGAGATGGGCGTGATCGTCGTGCTGTTCTACCTGATAAACCAGCTGCTCCGGGGCAAGATGGATAAGCCGGTTGTACTGGGCGGCAAACAACAGCTGGATCAGGCTCAGTTTGCACAGGGAGGTTCCAACAAAAGAGGCCGGAAGGGCCAGTGAAGTGGCTTGAACCTGTTCTCCCGATAATTTTAGCGCCTCTTGCAGCGCCTGTTCTTCATACATACGTACAGCCGGAAGTTCATAGATCGGATGCTCGGCTCCTTCAGGCGAGACATGGAAATACATTTTCACGATGGAAAAATCGAACGCGGGTTCCATTTTCGCTGCTCCCCTCATCTTTATGGATGAATGTGCTTATACAAGTGATTATAACGCAAAATGATTAAAGGGATTAACCGTTTTAAAAACAACATCGCCGCCCGGAGAACGGACGGCGATGCATGGTTTGGGAAACTTTCTTAATTAAAGGAGATGACCGTCTGCCACAGCTTCCGGGTCAGCTCGACGCCGTCTCCGAAACGACGATTTTTTTTCTTCGTTTGGCCTGACGCCGTTTGTGATTCCGGTTGTGGAAGAACGTAATCACATAATAAGAGATAACCATGGACAGAATCCCGAAGACCGACATGCCGATCAAAATATGGAGTCCTCCATGCAAAATAGCCTTAACGGCCGAGAAGTCCCCTTGGAAAATATCCATAATCGAAGCTTCCTTGATCGTGCCGGATGCGGAAGAGGACGGATAAATCAGCTCGCCCAGCTTCTTGGCGAAAGGCATTAAAATAATGGGCAGAAAAGTCAGTTTCCCGACTACATTGCCGATGATCGCGGCCGGAACGGAACCCCCGGCGAGCTTGACGACGGGATAAAAAATCAAGTACACCAGACAAGCGCTCGAAATGACGATCATTTCAAGGCCGAAGCCGATGGAGAAGCCCAGTGAAATTTTCTTGACGCCGCCGGGCGTACGGAACAGGCGCAGAAAATTCAATTTAAAGGCTCTATATAGACGGTTTGGAAAACTTCTTTTGTTTCTCATCACTTCAAAACTCCTGTCCCCGATCACATGTGAGATCCTGTATGTCTAAATCTATTATATCACAAGCATCGGGTACACGTTAGCGGACGCTTATTCCATTTTGAAGCCGCGGTTGTTCAAATACTCGCGCATGTGCGGCCGGGACAGCGAGGTGATTTTGTCAGCCATCAGACGCGTCCAGGCCGTATCGCGGGCGCTGTTCGTCCGTTCGGAGATGTAGCGGACCATCGTTTCATCATAGGCGTCCAGATGGCTGTCCGCTTTCTCCTTATCGAAGCGGTCGACATGCAGCACGGCTTCAAGCGGCAGGCGCGGACGAATGACCGGCGTCTGATCGGGATAACCGAGGCACATGCCGAACACCGGGTAAACCAGCTCCGGCAGCTCCAGCAGCTCGCTGACTTCAGCAATCCGGTTGCGGATACCGCCGATATATACGATGCCAAGACCCAGTGATTCGGCTGCTACGGCCGCATTCTGGGCGGCGAGAGAGGCATCGACGGTGGCGATAATGAAATTTTCCGTCAAAGCTTCGTGTGACTCAAGCTCCGGCGTATATTTGCTTGCCGCATCCTTCAGGCGGTGCAGATCGGCGCACCAGACGAGGAATACCGGGCATTCTTCGACGTAGGCCTGATTGCCGCACAATTCGGCCAGCTTTCTTTTTCGTTCAGGATCGATGACGGCAACCACGCTGTATGCTTGCACATGGCTGGAGCTGGATGCCATCTGCCCGGCTGAAATGACCTGCTCCAGTACAGGGCGGTCAACAGGCTGGTCAGTATATTTGCGGATAGAACGGTGCTGCATCAGAAGATCGAGGGTCGGATTGGATGTATTCATCAGGATTAACCTCCATTCAAGATAAGGGTCCGTTTTCTTTGGATCAGATTCCCATTTTCAAGTCCATTAAACTACAAGGGAAGGCCGGAATGCAAACGACGATGCGACCCTAAATTCATGGTTCAATTGAGGAGCTGGAACAAAATCCGCATGTCTTTCCTCATGGTCCCAACGATGTTGTGCTGCAAATCATGTCTTCCCACATTGAAGTTACCCGGAACAGGGAAAGGGGAGTCAGGGTTTGGAAACCGCAGAACGGCTGTCCCCCTGTACCAAAAGCAGCGGCCTGGATCGCCGGGGGCATATTTTTTCCTTTTTTGCATAATCTATAGGGGGTGCGGAAAATTTGGATAGCTGAAGCCGTTTGCTTTTTTCTGCCAGAGGGGGTATAATGAATGTAATTGATAACGGTTTTAAAGCGATATTCACGTATTGAAAAGAGTGTCACTTTGAATGGAACTTTTTTCAATGTGTGAATTTTTTTTTGCATCGTCAGATGAATTTTTTGGCTCCCTTCGGGGGGATTCGGGTTCACTGCGGGGAATGAAAAGGAACATATTAATTTACTTTAGGAGGAATTCACCCATGGAAACTGGAACAGTTAAATGGTTTAACGCTGAGAAAGGCTTTGGTTTTATCGAAGTTGAAGGCGGAAGCGACGTATTCGTACACTTCAGCGCTATCACTGGCGAAGGATTCAAAACGCTTGACGAAGGTCAACGCGTTCAATTCGATATCGTTCAAGGCAACCGCGGTCCACAAGCCGACAACGTTGTTAAACTGTAAGAATAATGCCGGACTCTGCCCTTAACAGACAAGTTAAGGGCAGTTTTCTTTTTTTATTCTGAACTAGGAGGGAAAACATGAACTACCGTAAAAAAACGTTAGAAGAAATACCCCAGGAGCTTACGTCCATTTGGTCCTGTACGAGCGATGGCTGCAACGGCTGGATGAGGGATAACTTTGCGTTTGACTACACTCCCGTTTGTCCTTTATGCTCGGCATCCATGGAAAAGGGAACCAAGGTGCTTCCCCTTCTGGTCAATAACAACGGAAACATTAAGGATCTGAAGAAAGGCGTTAACATTCAGAATTCTTAATGACGGATTTTGGAGAATGAAAAAACCGCGGGCATGTTCATGCTCTGCGGCTTTTTTTTGCGCATTTATTGGGGCAGGAGATCAGTTTGTCTGCGAGGCGGGCGGGTTAATAATATGGTACTCCTTCAGCATATACAGCCTCCAGCGGGTAATCATACCGAACGCCAGCAGAAAGAAGAGGCCTGCGGTTTGTGGAATCGAGACGTATTCCTGGATAAATTCATGCAGGATAAGGCGCAGAACAAGCAGTCCCAGCAGGATGAAAGCAAAACCTGCGGAGCGCTGCACATAAACTTCGCTGCCGCGCATTTCGAATTTGGTCGTTTTGATCAGCGGGTAAGAGAAGACCAGCCAGCCCGCGGCAAATGCGATCAGCCCCCACCAGAACGGGAAACGGACGGGCGGGTACACAAACATTAAAGCGCCGGTGGCCATGCCGAGCGGCGGGATGATGATTTTTCGAATGGTGACGGGACGGCTGCTTGCTTTGAGACGCACAACAATCACCGACAGGGCAAAAGCCGCGGTAACAAGCGTCACGATAATACGCAGCGTATTCGGACCAAAAATAGTGGTGACGTCCATTAGGGTCTTCCTCTCTATATAAGTTGGGTTCCAGGGAAATCCATTATTCGGAATAGAACGCAACCATTATAGCATATCCGGTCGGTAACTTCCTGTTTAACAAGTGACGGCCTGATGGCCTTCTGTTCGTGGTCCGGAAGAGATGGTATATTCATAAGAAAAAGGAGTGTAATCCTTCATGGCTGCACATTCAGATCAAAGCAATTCAGAGCAAAGCAATTGGCTGTTCTACATAGGTTCTTATTCGGCAGCGGATCAACCGGGCATTCACCTGGCTTCGCTGAATCAAGAAACCGGGGAGATGAAGCTCCTCGGCAGCACGGACGGCGTGGAGAATCCGTCATTCCTGGCGGTACATCCGGTGGGGCATCGTTTGTATGCGGTTACGGAGACGGATGAAGGCCAGTTGGTCGGCTATGATATCCTGGAGGACGGCTCCCTGAAGGAGCACAAACGTCTGCTAACGGGCGGGGAGCATCCCTGCCATGTTGCTTTTGCGCCGGAGTCCTATCTGGTGACGGTCAATTATACGGGCGCCCAGGTGAGCAGCTATAAGCTGGACGGGGAAGGCCGTTTGGAGGAAGTCCTGTCCAGGGTTCAGCATACCGGCAGCGGCCCGAACAAAGAGCGGCAGGAGAAAGCCCATACGCATTCGGCGATTCCCGACAAGCAGGGGAAGTTCGTCTACGTCTCTGATTTGGGCAAAGATCAGGTAGTCGTGTACGGCCTGGATCAGGGCAAGCTGGCGCACCATGGGGCGGTTATGCTGCCAGCCGGCAGCGGGCCAAGACATTTTATCATCGATCCATCGCAAAAATACGCCTACGGCATCGACGAGCTCAGCAACACGTTCACCGTTTATAGCTATACTGCCGAGGAGGGCGGGCTCGTGCCTGTACAGCAGGTTTCGACGCTTCCAGCGTCTATTGATCCTGCGAACTGTACAGCAGCGGACCTTCATCTTTCCGCTTGCGGAGGTTATTTATATGGCTCCAATCGCGGAGCTTCCGATACGCTTGTCCGCTTTGTGGTCAACCGCGAGAACGGTCAGCTCAGCGATCCCGAGTGGTTCGACTGTGGCGGTAAGGTTCCACGCAACTTTGCAGTGGTTGACAACCGCCTGCTGCTGTGCGCCAACCAGGACAGCGACAACATCGTCTCGTTCTTCATTGATCCGGAGAGCGGCGAGCTGAAGGAGACCGGTTATTCGTTGAAGGTGGGCAAGCCTGTTTGCATAGCGGCATGGCACATTCCGGAAAGTTTGGACTAGCGGTTGATTCAATTGTTGGGACAGGTAGCTTATTATTAAATTTGTGAGTAAACTCAATTAGTATTTTGTAAGAAAAGTAACTCCCCCTCTATTGAATTAAGAGGGGGAGTTACTTTTCTTTATGTCTATGACAAATTGAGTTTTTATACTACAAATAATAAATTATATAAAAATATATACTCAACTTCTTTTTTTTAGATAAAATGTAAATTTTTTATTTAATGGTAATATATAAAAACAAAGGAGGTATAAGCTTGAATAAAGGTTGGACTTACCTTATATCCGTTATCCTATTATGCGGAACGCTAATCGTATGTACCTTTTTATACGGAAACTATGAGAAGGTGGATGATTTACCTTCAGGGGAAGCTAAGGATTCAATTTCTGAGAATTCGGTATTAAATCTGGAGGAAGCTGCTAATTATTTACGAATTTCCACCGATGATTTAAAGCAAGTTATTAAACAAGATGAGGAAAAGAGAAATACAAGAGGACCTACCCATGCGTATGATCTTATTCCCTATGTCGATCTTAATGGCAATTTGATTTTTTATCGTCCAAACTTAGATAAATGGATTGATTTCAATACCTTAAATAAATAAGGCAGAACTGCGGGTTGAAAGCAGGATCGATCAAAATAACGATCCTGCTTTTTTCTTTTTATAATTGCCCTGTTTCTTAAAAAAATCGTGATTTTTCTCTAAGAAAAAGGTTTGACAAGAGTTGGAAACTCTATATAATAGGCATATATACAACTAAACAGGTAGGATTTAATTGAATAATCAACTGAGACAGGATGAGGGAACTTTGCTCGGCAGACACGGGCTAACCCGGTTTGACCAGAAGGGGCAGCAGGGAACTCATTCTCTTTTTTCTATAAAAATAATTTAACGCTTTAGAGGGGTGAAACTGTTGAAGAAAAGTTTAAAGAAGGCTGTTATAGCAGGAGTGGTATTAAGTCTGACGGTGGCTGTTACTGCCTGCGGCTCGGGCGGCGCACGTTCGGGATCCGGCAGTAAGAAGATTGAACTGCTTAACGTTTCTTACGACCCCACGAGAGAGCTTTATGAAAGCTACAACAAAGCGTTTGCCGCTTACTGGAAAGAGAAGACCGGGCAAGAGGTGACGATCAAGCAGTCCCACGGCGGATCCGGCAAGCAAAGCCGTTCTGTCATCGATGGTCTGGATGCGGATGTGGTCACCCTTGCGCTGGGTTATGATATTGACGCTATTCAGGAGGCTGGCCTGATTAACGAAGGCTGGCAGAGCAAATACGAGCATAACAGTGCGCCATATACCTCAACGATCGTCCTGCTCGTTCGCAAAGGCAATCCAAAAGGGATTAAAGACTGGGACGACTTGATCAAAGACGGTGTTGAGGTTATTACGCCCAACCCTCAGACCTCTGGCGGTGCAAGATGGAATTATCTGGCCGCGTGGGAGTATGCCATACATCATAACAATGGCGATGAGGAGCAGACGAAGGAATTTATGAAAAAGCTGTTCGCCAACGTTCCGGTGCTTGATACCGGCGCACGCGGAGCTACAACAACGTTTGTGGAACGCGGCATCGGGGATGTGCTGATCGCCTGGGAGAACGAAGCGATGTTGTCCATGAAGGAGCTGGGCCAGGATAAGTTCGACATTGTCTACCCTTCCGAGAGTATTTTAGCGGAACCGCCGGTAGCCGTTGTGGACGACAATGTAGATAAAAGGGGAACACGGGAGGCGGCGGAGGCCTACCTGCAATACCTCTATTCGGAGGAAGGGCAGACCATAGCAGCCGAAAACTATTATCGCCCTACACTGGAAAGTGTGAAGGAGAAATACAAAGACAAATTCAAGGATATCAAGCTGTATACGATTGACGAAGAATTTGGCGGATGGGCCAAAGCCCAGAAGGAACACTTCAGTGATGGGGGCATTTTTGATCAAATTTATACGCCGGGCAGATGAGGCCGAATAAATAGAATTTATCGATAAGAGAACAGAGTCTCATCAATTTTCTCAGGGAGGGATGGACAATGAAAGCCGCGGCTGTCCCGAATCGGGGCATTTTACCTGGATTCGGATTAACCTTAGGAATTACTATCTTTTATTTGAGCCTTGTGGTGCTGATCCCGATTTCGGCGCTGCTGTTTAATTCAACAGGCCTGACCTGGGGGAAATTTGCGGAGGTGGCCACAGATCCGCGGGTCATCGCCTCTTATAAAGTCAGCTTCCTGACGGCCGGGGCGGCCGCGCTTGTGGATGCGGTGCTTGGTCTGCTGCTGGCCTGGGTGCTGGTGCGGTATGATTTTCCCGGTAAAAATATATTCGACTCGCTTGTCGATCTGCCGTTCGCGCTGCCAACGGCTGTCGCCGGCGTCGCTTTGACTTCGATTTATGCCAAAACAGGCTGGATGGGCTCCTGGCTGGCCCAACTGGGGATTGAAGTGGCGTTTACACCGCTTGGTATCATCATCGCCTTGATGTTTATCGGTATTCCTTTTGTGGTCCGGACGCTGCAGCCCGTGCTGCAGGAGCTGGAAGCCGATGTGGAGGAAGCCGCTGCGACCCTGGGTTCGGGCCGGGTTCGGACTTTCTTCTCGGTCATTCTGCCGCAGCTTGCCCCGCCGCTCGTTACCGGATTTGCGCTTGCTTTTGCCCGCGGGATCGGCGAATACGGCTCGGTGGTGTTCATCTCCGGCAATATGCCGCTGAAGACGGAAATTGCCCCGCTGCTGATTATGTCCAAGCTGGAGAGGTTCGATTATGCCGGAGCTACGGCGGTAGCTATCATTTTGCTGCTGATTTCGTTCCTGCTGCTGCTCGGCACAAATTTGCTGCAGCGCTGGATACGCAAAAACGCCGGCTGAGATTAAATCTAACAGAGAAGGAGAGGATATCATGGCAGGAACGGTTCCTGCGCTGCAGGGCAAGCCGCACATTTCAGCTGAACGAAACAAAAACACGGCTTCTTCCGGGGCTGTAAAATGGACTCTGATCGGATTAGCCGCATTGGTGATGTTATGGCTGATAGTGCTTCCGCTCATTTCCGTCCTGTATGAGGCCCTCAAGCAGGGCTTGGGTGTTTACGTGGCTGCTATTACCGACCCGGATGCGATGTCGGCCTTGCGTTTGACGCTGCTGGTTGCCCTGATCACAGTTCCGCTTAACACGTTATTTGGCGTGACGGCCGCTTGGGCCATTACGAAATTCCGCTTTAAAGGTAAAGGGCTGCTGACCACGCTGATTGACCTTCCTTTCTCCGTATCGCCGGTCATCGGCGGTCTGATGTATGTGCTGATTTATGGAAAAAGAGGCTGGTTCGGCCCTTGGCTGGACGATCATAATATCCATATCGTGTTTGCGCTTCCGGGGATTATATTGGCCACTCTGTTTATAACTTTCCCCTTCGTAGCCAGGGAACTGATTCCGCTGATGGAGGATCAGGGGCAGCAGGAGGAAGAAGCCGCCGTGACCTTAGGGGCGAAAGGCTGGAAGGTGTTCTGGCATATTACACTGCCTAATATTAAATGGGGACTGCTGTACGGCATTATATTGTGCAACGCGAGGGCGATGGGGGAATTTGGAGCCGTTTCGGTTGTATCCGGTCATATCCGTGGGGAGACGAATACGCTCCCGCTGCATGTCGAGATTCTGTATAATGAATATCAATTCTCGGCTTCCTTTGCCGTGGCGTCTCTGCTGCTGCTGCTCGCACTGGTCACTTTAGTGCTGAAGGCTTGGTTTACAAGGAAACATAGCCATTAAGGCAGGCTCGTTTAAACGTGAATACGAATATAGGATATCCATCATGATCATGAAGTAGATTCATGAATAAGGCCCGCTCTGCTGTACCTAGCAGAGCGGGCCTTAGATTGTTAATGAAGCATTGATAAGTTCGTATGGGCGGGTTGCATTCCGGTTTTCTTCCGGTTTCTTCCCTAGATTTATTCTCCGGTTTATTGCTCCCCGCTATTTCTTTCCGTCCGTTGAACTATTCGGTTCATTCAACCGCTCAAACCCGTTCGCTTCGTCTATCCGGTTCATATGATTCATGTGGTTCATATGATCCGCCGGGTCCGCTCCGCCATGCCCGTCTGCTCCGTCCACTCGGGCCAGCTCATAATGCCCGGCAAACGGACGGGATCTCCGTGATCTGCCCTGGTTCCAGAAGCCTAGCGGGAAGAGCAGGATCTGAAGGGCCAGTGTATAAGGCGCCGCTTCTAATCCGGCTATGTGTACGGCGAACAGGGCAGCGATGACAAGCGAGAGCCCGA
The DNA here is from genome assembly GCF_002240225.1 of Paenibacillus physcomitrellae. Classification (NCBI taxonomy): domain Bacteria; kingdom Bacillati; phylum Bacillota; class Bacilli; order Caryophanales; family Paenibacillaceae; genus Paenibacillus; species Paenibacillus physcomitrellae. The sequence continues at coordinate 3,599,583 of NZ_CP022584.1, forward strand.
TCCGCAGTCCGCCATTCCGGGACGGTCTGCGATTCACGAGCAGAACCTGTCCAAGCATCAGCAGCGAGAACAGGCCGGAAACCGTGCGCATCACGAGACAGGCAAGGCTCCAGTCGTATCCGGGAGTTTCGTCCGGCGAAAGCTTGGCCAGATCCTGAGCAAGCCAGATGCCAAGCGCGGCGCCTGCGGACAGCAGAACAAACGGCAGAGCCGGACGGATCAGCCGGATCAGGGAGCGCCCCCATCCGGGCTGTTCCGTATGCTGCAGCAGCTCTTCGTATTCATCCGCAAGCTGCAAGGACTCACGGTTCATCACGCGGAGAATTGGCTCGAGCCGGGAGGCGTCCCTTCTTCTCAGGTAGACGCCGATCTGCTCACGCAGCCCGGGCGAAGCATAGGCCGCAGCCTGACAAGCCAGCAGCTTGTCGGGCAGATCCGTATCCTCTTCCAGCGTTATCTCCGGGGAATGGTGGAAACCGGCATCTTCTTTGATCAATTGCCTTCTGATTACATACTCCGCATCCGCATATCGTTCCAGGCTCTCCTGCAGCTTGTCCAGCCGGAATTCGTCGTTTCGCCGCCAAACCCGCTGAGCCGTCACATACAGCCAGGTGAACAGAATGACGGAGGCAAGCAGCGCGGCAGCCCGAAACGGGTAATGGTCGATCCAATACAGCCCATCCGTAAGGAACACCAAACTCACTCCTCTTGACCTCTAATATTTCCACTATTGCACAACAAAGCATACAAATTCAAGCCGGACGGGTATATAAGTTACATATTTAAAATAATCACTCATCCTGTCCTGATATGGAGGCGGCTATATGATGCTCGGTGAAATTACATTAAAGTTAGTAATCGGCTTTGTGGGGCTGTGGGTGATGACGAGATGGCTCGGCAAGAAAGAAATCTCGCAGCTGACCCCGTTCGACTTCATTTCCTCTATCATGCTGAGCGAGCTTGTGGGAAATACTATCTACGATGAAGAGACGGGGATTATGAAGCTCCTGTATTCGCTGCTGTTCTGGGCTTTGCTGTCTTTCCTGTTTGAGAAAATAACCCAGCATTTCCGGAAATGGAGGAAAGTCATGGACGGCAGACCGGGAATCCTCATCCGGCATGGCAAGGTGGATTTGAAGGAAATGCGCCGCAACAGCGTTGACTTCGACCAACTGCGGATGCTGCTGCGGCAGCAGAATGTTTTTTACATTGGAGACGTAGATTATGCCATCTTTGAGGCAAGCGGAACCTTGAGCGTCATGAAGAAATCCGCTTCTGAAACCGTTACGCGCAGCGATTTGCATCTGCCGGACAAACCCGGCGAGCTCTCTTACAATCTGATCGAAGACGGAGAGATCGTAGAAGAGAATCTGGAGCTGATCGGGCATGGCAGAGAGTGGTTGATGAAGAAGCTGGAGGAACAGGGATATACCGATCTGGGCGAAATCGCTTATGCCGAATGGCAGCAGAGCGGAGGACTTTATGTACTGGAGCACAAAGAAGGTTCGCTGAAGCGGCCTGAAGGAGATATTTAACCGTAGCAGAACGATAACAGAACGATAACAGAAAATGAAAATGCTGATTTACTTTCGAAATGAAACCAATATACGATGAAAATATTTTTAACGAAATACAAATTTATCATTTCCTTCCGTGTTATAATCTTCATTGAAGATATAGAGGACGTTTTGTTTGGATTTGGAGGCAGAGGAGGACTTGGATTGACGGCTGAAGTGATTGAAATTTTTCTGATTGCCATCCTGGCTGGGGTGGTCGGGTCCATTCTTGGCCTTGGGGGTGGTATCATCGTGACGCCTGCGCTGACACTGCTGTTCGGCGTAGACATCAATCATGCCATCGGGGCCAGCATTATTTCCGTCATCGCGACATCAAGCGGTTCGGCGGTTGCCTACATCCGCGACAAGATTACGAACTTGCGGGTGGGCATGTTTCTGGAGGTGGCCACGACGGTCGGGGCCATCACCGGCGCTTTTTTGGGGGCGATTATCGCGCCGAAGTTTTTGTACGTCATTTTTGCGGTTTTGCTGCTCTATTCGGCTTATGCCATGATCAAGAAAACCAATCAGGAAGTGCCGCACAACGTGCGCCAGCACCCGCTGGCGGAGAAGCTGCAGCTGCAGGGGGAATATTATGACAAGGCGATGGGCCAGACGGTGGCTTATAACGTAGACCGGGTGCCTCACGGGTTTGGCGTCATGTATGGCGCAGGGGTCATCTCCGGTTTGCTGGGCATCGGAAGCGGCAGCTTTAAGGTGATGGCACTGGACGTCTTCATGAAAATGCCGCTCAAAGTGTCTACGGCAACCAGTAATTTCATGATGGGCGTTACGGCTGCGGCAAGTGCGGTCATTTATTTGTTCAGAGGCGATATTAATCCGGTGATCTCGGCTCCGGTTGCCTTGGGTGTCCTGATCGGCGCTACGGTCGGTTCGCGTCTGATGCAGCGCATGAAGAGCAAAACCATCCGCAAATTGTTTATCCCGGTCATGATTTATGTGGCGGCGCAAATGCTTTATACAGGCTGGAGGGGTTAAACGATGGATGAATCTAAAGTGAAAAATAGTCCGGCAGCCGAGCCGGGTACAAGCCGGATTGCCGCAGTTGAGCTTGCAGTGAGCAAAATGCTTCGCATTGGCATCTATTTGGCGGCAGCTGTCATTATTGTCGGTTTGCTGTGGCTGCTGATTACCGGCGAAGGCGGGTATCCGGAGGATACGTACCCTACCAGCTTTATGGGCATCGTGAACGGGGTGGGAGACTGGAAGCCGGTAGCGGTGATTGAGGCGGGACTGCTGCTTCTGATTCTGACGCCAGTGCTGCGCGTGGTGGTTTCCTTGTTTGTGTTCCTCCGGGAAAAAGATTACCGCTTTGTCGCCATCACGGCGCTTGTGCTGCTCATTCTGATCATCAGCTTTGCGCTGGGCAAAGCGGGCTGAGAACGGACACCAAACGCAAAAAGGCAGAGCCGCTCCATAAGCGAACAAAGCAGGGGTCTGAACCTTCTGCTTTTTTTGTTTTTTCGGAAAGGGAAGATGATGAGAAGGGCAGGAGACCAGAAGGCCAGTTTGGGCAGAAACTTGTGTTTCGGACTAGAGTTTGTACATAATTATGGGTAAATTAGGTTAGTGAGTCTTACATGCTAAAATTAACATTCACTATACAGAACAGGCGGCCGCGGAGGAATCCGCAGGCTGAGGAAGAGGGATGACAATGAAAATTGCTATATTTGGTGCTACAGGCACTATTGGCAGCAGAATATTGAAGGAAGCGTTACGGCGGGAACATGAAGTTACGATGATCGTGAGAGATCCATCCAAGCTGGCTGAAGCGACGCCGAACGAGCGGCTGCATGTGAAGAGCGGCGATTTGCTGATGCCCCAATCGGTAGCCGAGGCAGCTGCAGGACATGAAGTGGTCATCAGCGCTTACGGTCCCCGTTTTGGATCGGAAGACGAACTGCTCGAAGTAGCACGTTCGCTTGTTGAAGGGGTGAAGAAAGCACAGGTTCACCGATTGATTATTGTCGGTGGAGCAGGAAGCCTGGAAGCTTCGCCGGGCGTTCTGCTGATGGATACGCCGGGATTCCCGGAGGAGATCAAACCTTTGGCCAGAGCCCATGCGAAAGCTTTGGAAATTTATCAGGCTTCAGACATCGACTGGACGTATTTGAGTCCGCCGGCGGTGATCGAGCCGGGAGACCGGACGGGCATGTTCCGGATCGGAACGACCCGCGTTATTCTGGACGAGCTGGACAACAGCCGGATTTCGGCGGAGGATTATGCGGTTGCGCTGCTGGATGAAATCGAGGATGCCCAGTTTATCCGGGAACGTTTTACGGTTGCTTATTAAGATAACGAGGGCGCCTCAGGAGAAAGCAAAAGCTGATGATTAACAGCATAAAGCACTAACGGATACGGCTTGGGGAATTTATGAAGCTTGGGGGAATCGCCATGCGAATAGTGAACAAAGAGCAGATGCGGGCGCTTGACTGGGAGACGATTGAAGGCATAGGCATCCCGGCCCTGGTGCTGATGGAGAACGCCGGACGGGCGGTCGCCGAGGAAGTGATCCGCTTCTGTCTTGGGCGAAACGGGGTTCAAGAGAGCGTGAACGGGAACGGGCAGCCGTTGGAGCAGTCGGTGGGAGGACTTGGCAGCGCCCGGATTATCGAAAGGGATAGAGGGGCTGCTTTGGCCATGAACTCAGGTTCCGCCTTAAATTCTGCTGCTGCCCTTGCCCCGTCCGCGACTTTGGAAAACGGCAGGAATAAAGGCCGGAACCAAGAGGAGCGTTGGCTTATCCTGGTAGGCAAAGGCAATAACGGCGGAGACGGGATCGTCTGCGCCAGGCATTTAAGGGCCGCGGGCATCGACGCGGTCCTGCTGCACGCCGACGAGCCGGAGCGGCTTGCGGGCGAGGCGGCGGTGCAGCACGGCATTGCCGAAAGGCTGAATCTGCCTTTCGAGGTTTATGAGCCGGGACGGACGGACTTCAAGTCCTATACCGGCATCGTGGATGCGCTGCTCGGCACCGGGAGCAGCGGGGCGCCGCGCGGGCACTACGCGGCGCTGATCGAGGAAGCGGCCGGAAGCGGCCTGCCCGTGGTAGCGGCGGATATCCCGAGCGGAATCGACAGTGATTCCGGCGAGGTTCCCGGTGCGTGCATCCGGGCGGACGTGACGGTCGCGCTGGGGTATTTGAAGGCCGGATTAACGCAGTATCCGGCCGCCGGGTACGCCGGCGAGGTGGTTGTCCGGGATATTGGTATCCCGGATGAGCTGGCCGAGCAGGCGGGGGTTCATGCTTTCCTGTTAACGGAAAGCGTGCTGCGCAGCAGGCTGGGCGCGGATCCGGCTGGCCTGAGGCATAGACAGCCGGATGCGCACAAGGGCACCTACGGCCATGTGCTGCTGGCCGGAGGCAGCCTGGCCATGACCGGCGCGTCTCTGCTTGCCGGCCGGGCCGCTTTGCGCGGCGGCTGCGGCCTCGCGACCTGGGCGCTGCCTGACGGCGCGCTGCCGTACGTGCTCGGAGCTGTGCCGGAGCTGATGCTGGCGCCGGTCGGCCAAGACGGTGACCGGCATTGGAGCGCGCCTGCAGCCGCCGATGTGCTGCGGCTGCTGCAGACGCGTGACGTGCTCGCCGCCGGACCTGGCCTGGGCCGGTTCGCCGGCGACACGGACTGGCTCCGCGCCTTATGGGAAGGCGCGGACAAGCCGCTTGTCCTCGATGCGGACGCGCTGAACATCCTGGCGGCGGCGGACGGCCTCCACGCCTGGCCGCGCCGGGATGCGCCGACGATCCTGACGCCGCATCCCGGCGAAATGGCCCGCCTCGCCGGCATCCCCACGGCCGAGATCCAGCGGGACCGCCTCGGCCTGGCCCGCCGCTTCGCGGCCGAGCACGGGGTTACCCTCGTGCTCAAGGGCGCCCGCACCGTCGTCGCGGCGGCGGACGGCCGCGTCTTCGTCAACGCGACCGGCAATCCCGGCATGGCGACCGGCGGCACGGGCGATGTGCTCACAGGCCTGATCGCCAGCCTGATCGCCCAAGGACGCGATGACGTCTCGGCCGCCTGCCTCGGCGTCTACCTGCACGGCGCCGCCGGAGACAAGGCCGCTGCCGCGCGCGGCAGCGCAGCTTCGCTGCTGGCCGGCGACCTGATCGACGCGCTGTGATGGGAACAGGGCGGGATGTGCTGTATGCTGTGACGTTAGTATTGCAGGGGACTTCAGGCTTGGCCCCCGGCCCCTTAAAGATTTCACAGGGATAAAATCACCGCATTCTGACCATGTTGGAGATAGGATCGGATCAGCCATCCGTTGCCTGCACGGTTCTTCTTGAAGCTTGCGTGACAGTAAGCCAGTGTTGGCAGATCTGAAATGCCGCATCCGCCGCATCCACAACTTCCCCATTGACGGAAACGGCGGTTAGCGGTAAATTAGGCTATATTGAGGTTGTTTGTACTTCATGTCATTAACATGGAATCAGCTGTGACCAAGCCATGAGCTTTAAAGCCGGGTCGTTCAGAGAATAAGCCAGTTATCGCTGAGAGGCTTTACGACACGATTAATGCTCCCTACTTGCGAGCTGCGCCTGCTATCTAAGCGGTGTGTGCGCCGGTTCATCCCCGTTACCGGATTTTGAGAAAATGCTTCTGCCGTTAACCGGTGGCCGATTGATGGCCGGGCATTTGAATTAGGGTGGTACCACGAACGCATTCGTCCCTAGGGAGATGCGTTCTTTTTTATTTTCAGAAGGAGGAATTCAGAGATGAGACAAGACAAATTATTGGTCCCTACGTTAAGGGAAGCGCCAGGGGACGCAGAGGCGAACAGCCATAAGCTGCTGCTGCGCGGCGGTTACATCCGCCAGCTGGCGGCAGGGGTTTATACGTATTTGCCGCTCGGCTGGAGAGTGCTGAGAAAGGTATCCAATATCGTTCGCGAGGAAATGGACCGCACAGGCGCGCAGGAGCTGCTGATGCCTGCAATGCAGCCTGCCGAGCTCTGGCAGGAGTCTGGCCGCTACAATGTTTACGGCCCTGAACTGATCCGCCTGAAAGACCGCAACGACCGTGAATTTGCCCTGGGACCCACCCATGAGGAAGTCATTACGACGCTGGTCCGCAATGACGTTACCTCTTACCGCAAGCTGCCTATGAATCTGTATCAGATTCAGACGAAATACCGCGACGAACGCCGTCCGCGTTTCGGCCTGCTGCGCGGCCGCGAGTTCATGATGAAGGATGCTTATTCCTTCGATGTGAACTGGGAAGGGCTGGACAAGGTCTACAAAGACATGTATAACGCCTACAGCCGGATTTTTACCCGCGTAGGTCTGGATTTCCGCGCAGTAGAAGCTAATGCCGGTTCCATTGGCGGCGAAGGCGAAAACCATGAGTTCATGGCGCTGGCCGACATCGGCGAAGACACCATCGTAAGCTGCACGGCCTGCGATTATGCGGCGAACCTGGAGAAAGCCGAAATCGGCTTTACGGAAGTTCCGCGGAATGATGAAGGAGTGCCTGCCTTCGAGAAAATCCACACACCGGGTACCGCCTCCATTGCACAGCTGTCCGAGGCTTTGGGCGTACCTGCGAATCAATTGGTGAAGACGATGATCTATGTAGCCGACGGCAAAATCGTAGCTGTATTAATCCGCGGCGATCATGAAGTCAACGAGCTGAAGCTGCAGGACGTGCTTGGATTTGAAGACATCCGCCCGGCTGAAAGCGAAGAAGTGACGGCTGCCGGCTTCGTGCCTGGTTTTGCCAGCCCTGTGGGCCTTGATGTGACGGTGATCGCAGATCGTGAAGTCATGAACGTGGCCAGCTGGATCGTGGGTGCCAACGAGAAGGACTACCATTTGAAAAATGTTATTCCTACCCGTGACGTAAAGATCACGAAAGTGGCTGACGTGCGCAACGCAACCGAAGGCGATGTTTGTCCTCGCTGCGGCGAGCCGCTTCAATTCCACCGCGGAATCGAAGTAGGCCACGTGTTCAAGCTGGGCACCAAATACAGCCAGGCGCTGGGCGCTACGTTCCTCGATCAGGAAGGCAAATCGCAGACCATGATTATGGGCTGCTACGGCATCGGCATTTCGCGGATTCTGTCCGCTATTACCGAGCAGCGTTCGGACGGCGGCAGCATGGTATGGCCGGTCAGCATTGCGCCGTTCCATGTTCACCTCATCCAGATCTCTGCAAAAGATGAAGCGCAGCGCCAACTGGCTGAGCAGCTTTACGAGCAGCTTCAGGCTGCCGGCATCGAAGTGCTGTACGATGACCGCGACGAACGTGCGGGCGTGAAGTTCAAGGACGCCGATCTGATGGGTATGCCAATCCGTGTAACGGTCGGCAAACAGGCCGGTGAAGGTCTGGTCGAGTTCAAGAACCGCGCCGAGGATGTCAGCGAGGTGTATACAGCTGAGCAAGTGATGGCGGAGGTTCTGCGTTTCGTAAAGCCGTAACAATTGCGATAGACGAATTGGATTTGGACGGTAACAAGCAGTTAACGAGCAGTTAACGGGCATTAGCCCGATGCTGTAAACCGATCAGGTCCAACGCGCAAAGCGATGGTTAACGACATTAATTAAATGAAATGATAAGAGAGGTCCTGCGGATGAAATTCCGCCTGGCCTCTCTTTGTTTTTAAGGATACAGATCTATCCCTAAAGTGTCTTTAATTTTACGGCTCTATCTCTTAGAATATTAATCTTTTAACGCATCCATCACTTACGCACTTAGCTTATCTCTTTGTACATAAGGACTCAGCTGCTGCGCTCCTCTTAAAGTGACTGACAGCAATCAGGTTGTTACCATCTGCCCGCCGTTGACGTGCAGCACTTCGCCCGTTACGAAGGAGGAGCACAGCTCGCTGGCCAGGAAGACGTAAGCGGGAGCCAGTTCATACGGCTGGCCGGCCCGTTTCATGGCGGAATCCAGGCCAAAGGTTTTGACGGTATTGGCGTCGTAGCTGGATACGATAAGTGGCGTCCAGATCGGACCCGGGGCTACCGCGTTTACGCGAATCCCCTTATCGACGAGCTGGAGAGCGAGGGAACGCGTAAAGCTGACGACGGCCCCTTTGGTCGAGGAATAGTCGACCAGGACTTTAGCTCCCCTGTAAGCCGTAACGGAAGTGGTATTGATGATGGAGGAACCCGGCTTTAGAGCCGGCAGCGCGGCCTGCACCAGATGGAAGTAGGACAGGATATTGGTCTGGTAAGTCCGGTACAGCTGCTCATCGGTAATATCGGCGATGCTGTCTTGAGGGAATTGGACCCCGTGATTGTTGACGAGGACATCAAGTTTGCCGAAGGTAGCCAGCGTTCTGCGGACGACCTCCTCGCAGTTGGATTTGACGCGCAAATCGGTTTCAAGCAGCAGGCAGCGGCGTCCGAGCCGTTCAATAGCCTGTTTGGTCACCAAGGCGTCGGATCTTTCGTACAGGTAAGCGATGGCGACGTCTGCGCCTTCCTTGGCAAAAGCAACGGAGGTGGCGCGTCCGATGCCGCTGTCTCCGCCTGTGACCAAAGCGACTTTTCCTTCCAGCTTGCCGCTGCCTTTGTAGTCCGGATTATCCCAGATCGGCAAAGGCACCATTTTACTTTCAATGCCTGGCTGCCGGTCCTGGTGCTGGGGAGGAAAAGATATAATCTGCTCCTTGCAGACGGTTTCAGTCCCGAAATAAGGGTATTTAGGATTCATGTGAGAAGGGGACTCCTTTCTGGGCGTTTTTACTATGGAATAGGGTATGCAGCCGCCAAGGAAGGGGTGATTAACGGGAGGCCTTCCGGCTTCGAGGTCTAACGGCTTCCGGCACAGCCTGCGCCGGCTGAAAGGCATTCTCCCTTCGACTTTCCCGGTCCGATCGCTTATGATAATAACCAAATCCTATTTCTTTTAAATGATGCTGGGAGGGGTAAGGAATGATTCAATTTCCAAAACCGGATGTGGAGCAGTTTTTCCAAACTTATGTCATCCGGGATTTTACGGTAACACCGGATGAGCGGCGGCTGATTTTCAGCAGCAACCTGAACGGCAAACCTAATTTATGGGGGATGAACCTGCCGGATACGTATCCTTTTCCACTGACTTACAACAACCAGAATGTAAATGACATCAAAGCCGATCCCAAGGGGCGTTTTGTACTGGCCGGCTTTGACCGGGACGGGGATGAGAATTACCATGTGTACGCGCTCCCTCCGGAGGGTGGGCAGCCGATGAAGCTGATCGAAGGCGAACCGTCGGATAAATTTTATATCACGCATTTGTCTGAAGACGGCGAACGGCTGTATTACGTGACTTCCCGGGAGAATCCAAACTTTATGAACTCCAGGCTGCTTCATCTTGAGACCAGGGAAGACAAGCTGCTGTATGCGGGCAAAGAGAAACCGACCTTCCTGGCGGCGGTCAGTCCCGATGAGAGCAGGTTTGTCCTGACCAAAATGTATGCCAACACGCACCAGCTGGCGTTTGTGCTGGAAGACGGGGAAGAGACTTATTTATCCCCGAACCCTGAGGCCGTGCAGGTCAGTCACAGTTTCGAGTTTATCGACAACGGCACGCTGGTGTACATAACCAACTTTGAAAGCGAATATGCTTACGTGATGAAATACAGCCTGAACAGCCGTGAATTTGAAATTGTATGCCAAATCAGCGGCGAATCGGTGAACAATATCAAGTGGCACAAGGAATCTGATCGCTTGTACATCTGGACGGAGCGGGGCACCGAAAACCGCATGTATGTGAAACCTCTGGAAGGCGGAGAAGCCGAGCCGGTTGAGCTGCCGGTTGACGTGGTAGAGAAAGCGGTCGTGGCGAAATCCGGCACGGTTTATATTCTGGGACGCGGGGCGGTTCAGCCGTTTAACATTTACCGTTATACGGTTGGGGATGACAAATGGACGGAGCTTACGCAAAACCGGGTGACCGGCCTCACACAGGAGGATTTGGTGTATCCGGACGTGGTCCGCTACCCTTCTTTTGACGGGCTTGAAATCGAAGCTTTGCTGTTCAAGGCGAAACCTGAGGCGGCAAATGGCTATACGATTTTCTGGCCTCACGGCGGGCCTCAGGCGGCGGAGGGCAAGTTTTTCCGGGCGATGTTCCAGTTTATTCTGGCCTACGGCTACAACATCTTTGCGCCTAACTTCCGGGGAAGCACCGGCTACGGCTCCGAATTTGTCAAAATGGTCGAAGGCGACTGGGGTGAAGGACCGCGCCTGGACTGCATTGCCGGCATGGAGTGGCTGTTTGACCAGGGCATTTCCAGCCGGGAGAAGCTTTTTGTGGTCGGCGGCAGCTATGGCGGCTACATGACGCTGCTGCTGGCCGGCCGTCATCCGGAGTATTTCCGGGCGGCGGTGGATATTTTTGGCCCGAGCAACCTGTTTACGTTTATCAATTCCGTGCCGGAGGACTGGAAGCCGATCATGGAACGCTGGCTGGGCGATCCGGTGCGCGACAAGGAGCGTTTGACCAAGGATTCGCCGATCACTTATTTGAAGCAGATGGTGAAGCCGATGCTGGTCATTCAGGGCGCCAACGATCCGCGTGTCGTCAAAGCCGAATCCGATCAGATCGTAGCTGCGCTGAAGGAGCAGGGAACCGAGGTAGAATACGTGGTGCTTGAAGATGAAGGACACGGCTTCTCCAAACGGAGTAACGAAATTTTGGTTTACCGCCGTATGCTGGAATTTTTAAATAAACATCGGGCTTAGGAACAAGGAGGTATGGTTTCTCTGCAGCAGGTGGCAAAATACGAGGGGAAATCGGCCTAGGACAGAAAGGAGAAGGTACAAATGAGTGCTCACGAAATCGATTATGTGATTCTTGGCGAAGAAATGCAGTGCGTGGAAATCCATCTTGATCCCGGAGAAAGCGTAGTGGCTGAAGCCGGCAGCTTTATGATGATGGATCCGGATGTCCGGATGGAAACCGTGTTCGGCGACGGCGGCAGCAGCGGACAGGGCGGCATGTTCGGCAAGCTGATGGGCGCGGGCCGGCGGCTGCTGACCGGAGAAAGTCTGTTTATGACGATCTTTACTCACGGCGGATACGGCGGCCGCCAGGCGGTAACGTTTGCGGCTCCTTATCCCGGCAAAATCATCCCGCTTGATCTGCAGAGATACGGCGGCAAAATCGTCTGCCAAAAGGATTCCTTCCTGTGCGCAGCCAAAGGCGTCTCGATCGGCATTGAGTTTCAGCGCAAGCTGGGAACCGGTTTTTTCGGCGGCGAAGGGTTTATTATGCAGAAGCTTGAGGGAGACGGCCTGGCGTTTGTCCACTCGGGCGGTTACGTGATGGAGAAGGAGCTGGCTCCGGGCGAGGTGCTGCGCCTTGATACCGGCTGCCTGGTGGCTTTCACGTCTGGCGTTGATTATGACATCGAATTTGTAAAAGGAGTGAAGTCCGCCCTGTTTGGCGGCGAAGGTTTATTTTTCGCCACGCTGCGCGGGCCGGGCAAGGTGTGGATCCAATCGCTGCCGTTTAACCGGATGGCGGACCGGATTCTGTCCGCTTCACGTTTCGGCGGAGGCCGGCGTGAGGAAGGCAGCCTGCTTGGCGGGCTGGGCGACTTGTTCGACGGCAAATAATAAGCGGGGGCCGGAACAAGGAGCAGGAAGCTTATGCGCCCCCGACCATATTTATAGCAGCAGGTCTCCGCGGGAGGCCTGTTTTTCTTTTTTAATAAATAACAAAAATTATAATTCGTCATTTGACAGAGACGGAGGGTGTGTTACGATAATAAGAACAGAGTGATGCATGGAGGTGTTCCTGAAGTTATGAACAAGAAATCAGCTGTATTGACCAAAACAGAAATTTTGGATGCCGCCGAGACGGCATTACGCAGATATGGACCGGACAAAACCTCGGTCACGGATGTAGCCAAACTGCTGGGGGTCAGCCATGGTACGCTGTACCGGCATTATGACACCAAAGCTGCTTTGAAGGAGGCGGTCACCGAGCGCTGGCTGGAGCAGATGATCAGCAAACCGTTGGAGGAAATCAGAGCGGGAGCGGAAGTGGGAGCCGAATCCGAATCCGAAACTGAGGCCTATATTCCTGACCGGCTTAAAGCCTATATTAAAGGACTGATAAAGCTGAAACGGGATTTCTCCCAACACGATGCTGAAATGTTCAAAATGTACGCAGAGGTAACGGAAGCTTCGGCTGACCTGATCTCCGAGCACATTTCCGTGCTTTGCGGACATTTAACATCCTTAATTAAAACCGGCATGGACAAAGGCCAGATTCGGCAGGGGGACCCGGCTAAAATGGCCGTGGCTTTATTTCAGGCCACCGTACGTTTCCACCACCCGGCTCATGCTTATGAATGGGTAGAAGCAGAGATCGACGACCAGTTCGAGCAGGTATGGGGAATGCTTGAGGATGGTTTTAGAAAATAAGGAAAACAGCGGCCCGGATCAGAAAACCGGGGCCGCTGTTTTTTTTGTGAAGCCTTATGAGATCTATGCAGCCCTTCAAAACCGGACGGTTGGCTCCCAAAGTTCCACCTTGCCGGAAGCCAGACTGGCCGGGATGTTGATTAGCCTTTGATTGGAGCTGCCGCAATAGCGGAGGGAGGTATCCCGCAGCGCTTCTTCGAAACGTCCGTCCACCAGCACGTGACAGCGGCGGAGCAGGGCATATTCGGCTGCCAAAGGGTCTGCCGTAAGCTCCTCGTAGGTGTAACCTGTATAAATCCAGGTATTAACTGCCCCTGCCTGCGCGTACAGCCGGTCCAGGAATTCGCTCACTTCGGCAGCGGAGAAAAAGGGATCGCCGCCCAGCAGGCTGATGCCGCTGAGCAGCGGATTTCTGGCAATATCGCCGATGATTTCGTTCTGTCTCTGCAGGGTAAACGGCTCACCATAATTGAAATTCCACGTGACCGGGCTGAAGCAGCCTTTACACCGATGCCGGCAGCCGCTGATAAAAATCGATGCCCGCAGGCCTTCGCCTTCATTGATCGATTCCGGGTAATAGCCGCATAAATTCATGGCGTATGTTTGACCCGGTCTCGCACCTCGGCTTGCTTGGCGCTGTTAAACCGGGTCTGGAAATCCCCTGTCAAATAGCCGGTCACCCGGCGCAGGCGGCGGATGTGTACGTCTTCCTCATGGCTGCCGCAGGACGGGCAGACGGAGCCGATAATACCTTCATAACCGCAGGCCGAACAGCGGTCGATCGGATGGTTGATGCTGAAGTAGCTGACCTGCTGGGACAGCGCATACTGCACGATGCTCAGGAAAGCGGCCGGATTGCTGCGGGCATTGCCGTTCAGTTCGATGTAGGAGATGGCCCCGGCATTGCACAGGTCATGGAAACGTGCCTCGAGCCGAATTTTCCGGGCGGCCTGGATTTCGTAATAAACCGGAATATGGAATGAATTCGTGTAATATTCCCGGTCTGTAATGCCGGGCAGAGAACCGTAATACTGGCGGTCGCGTTTCGTGAATTTGCCGGATAACCCTTCGGCCGGAGTAGCAAACAGCGTGATGTTCAAATCAAGCTCATCGCTTTTCCGGTCGCAATAGGCCCGCATATAAGCGATCAACCGGAAGGCCTTCTCAAACACCTGCTCGTCTTCGCCGTGATGCCGGCCGTACAGGGCTTTCATGCATTCGGCAACGCCGATGAAGCCCAGCGACAGGCTGCCATGCTTCAGCAGATCGCCTACCGGTTCATCCGGAGCAAGCTGCTCGCCGCCTTCCCAGACGCCTTCCCGCATCATGAAGTCGGAGGCTTTCGCCTTCTGCCGGCGCTGGATATCGAAGCGGTGCAGCAGGCCGTCCAGCGCGATGTCCAGGTAATGATCGAGGGCGTGGTAGAAGCCTTGTTCATCGGCTTTTTTCCGCTTGCCGAGCGCCGTTCCGTATTCGATGCCCAGCTTGACCAGGTTCAAGGTGTTAAAGGATAGATTGCCTTTGCCGGAGAGCTTGTTCCGTCCGAAGCGGTCACTGAGCACCCGGGTCCGGCAGCCCATCGTCGCAAATTCAGAGTCCGGATCGGATGGATCGTAAACCTGCAGGTTCAGCGGCGCATCCAGGTTGGCGAAGTTTGGATACAGCCGTTTGGCCGAGCATTCGGCCGCTTTCAGGAACAGCGCGTAATTGGGATCTTTAGGCGACTGGTTGACGCCCTGCTTGCATTTGAAGATCTGAATGGGGAAAATAGGCGTCTCCCCGCTGCCCAGTCCCTGCATAGTCGCTGTGAGCAGAGCGTCGATGACCATCTGTCCCTCCGGCGATGTGCAGGTGCCGTAGTTAATGCTGGTGAAGGGGATCTGCCCACCTGCGCGGCTGGACATGGTGTTCAGGTTGTGAATCAGGCTTTCCGCGCCCTGCAGCGTTTCGGCTTCGGTCTCTTTCAGGGCATAACGGAAGGATTTCGGGTAACGGAGCTGCAGCTCAAAGTTGGACATGTGGATGTCGCTTGGCTCCGCGCCGTCTTCCTCTTCGAAATAGAACACCCCTTTGCGAAAATATTTACTGAACGACTTGGCCACGTAAGGCGCAAGGTCGTGGTCGATTTTGCTGGCGGAGACGCCGCCGTATTGGGCATTTTGCTGGGATTGGAAAATAATCGCCACCAGCGCCATGGCCGTCATGATCGAATTCGGCGGTCTGACGCTGCCGTTTCCGGTGTTAAAGCCGCCGCCTAGCAGCTTGTCGAACGGAATGAAAATGCAGTTTGTCGTGCCGATCGCGTATTGGTCCAGATCATGGACATAGACATAGTTCTCCTCGATTGCCCGGACGACAGACTTCGGCATAATAAAATGTTTGGCATACCATTTGGCGTATTCGCTGCCAAGCTTGCTCATTTTTCCGGAAAAGCTCTCCCCGTTAAGGTTCGCATTCTCCCGGATCAGATCCAGATCTTTGCTGTCGATGATGTCCTCTCCCACCGCGATCATTTCACGCAGCAGATGTTCATTGGCTTCGTAAGTAGGTTGAAGTAGTGCCATATTGGCTTGTATCTCCCTTCCGAAAATGGTTGTAAAGTTGGTTTGAAATGCAGCTTGAAAGATGGAGCATAAATGACCGGCAGCAGCCGGTGTTATGTGGGTGCCTCGGGGTTGCGGCACTTTGGAATAACGGATGATAGGCTCATGGCTGGGATGGTGGTTGGCTGATGATCCCCTCTGTCCCCACTACATATCGTTGATTTCTGACGATGATACAACAACATCTAGTGTTCGGCAATGATAAATATGTCACACTAAAGAGTTTGGAGGCCCGGACGTCCTGTCCTGACTAGCCCGCGGGCAAATGTGAATTTTTTGCAAATTTGATTGTGGAGATTTTGGTAATTTCGGACGGGGACTGTTACAATATAGGCGACAAACAACGAACGAAGGAGTGATCAAGCATGGCAATTGCAGAGGTAACGGTGCTTCCGGTGGGGACAGGTTCGACGAGCTTGAGCGCTTATGTGGCGGACATGCAGCGGGTGCTGGAGAGTCAGGATGGTGTTCAGTTCACGCTCACATCCATGAGCACGATTATCGAAGGGCCGCTGGATAAAGTGTTTGCGGCTATTCAGGCTTTGCATGAATCGCCTTTTGCGCAGGGGGTGCAGCGGGTGTCGACCTCGATCAAAATCGACGACCGGCGCGACAAGGAATCCTCCTCCGAGCAGAAGCTGCGTTCGGTTCGGGAGAAGCTGTAAAAGGGAAGGCACGGGCAAGCGGTATTAGGCAGCGGTAAAACCTGTAAGCAGGAGAGTTAAGTAAGTGAGCAAGCAGGAGAAACGGGGCGCTAGCGGGAGAATAAGCATGAAAACCGGGGATAGATTCAATTAGATCCTGCGACTCGAGGGCGTCCCGGTTTGTTTGTCCGTTGAAAATCGGATACCGGAACTATATAATTGTTTATACGGCTGTTCTAAATTATGCTGGTGTAGCTCAGTTGGTAGAGCAACGCACTCGTAACGCGTAGGTCGGGGGTTCGAGTCCCTTCACCAGCATTCCATGAAAGACAGTCAAAACGCGGCTTTCCGGGATTTCGGAGGGCCGCGTTTTTAATGCTTGGAATTGCCTCTAACCAGAAGCACAGCAAAAATGATCGACAATAAAATAATAACAACCAGGCAGATCATCTGAATCATATTTTCATATGGGGATGGAAGAGTTAGGTATGCAAATATCCATTGCCTTAATACATAAAATAGCAGTTGAAAAATACCCCAGAAAACTAAAACTACGACAATCCAATTTTTAATCGTTTTGATGGTATCACCGTTCCTTTTGTTATTATCTGAGCAATAACACGCAGCATAGCTGCATACCACGTCATATTGAGGTATATGGCGTGGTATGCTAAGATAACAATAAATAAAGGAGCCGGTGGCCGCCGACTCCCTGTACAACACTTGGATGGGATACCTCCAAGAAAAGTGGGAAATAACCCGTACCTGGACCTCTAACCTGGGCGGGTTATTTTCGTTTGTTCCGAGCATGGTCACTTCCGAAAACGAAAATTGCATAAGCATCACCTCCGATCCGGAGGCGATACTTCCCACCCAAGTTCAGTTGTACAAACTAAATTATACCAATTTCTGTGTCATAGGCATAGCTCATCAATGATCGGAAGACTTGCTTTTTTGCAAAGGAAATCGGCTTTCCGGAATTTCGGAGAGAATCATTAAGCGGCTTCCCTCAGGCATAGTGGGCCAACCTTTTAATCCATATCACGTAGAGCTGGTTCAGCATACGATAAATCAGTTATTTACAGGTTCCGGGGAAGAGGCGCCCGGAAAGGGCGGTGCAAACGGCGCTCCTCTTCAGGAAGCCATTAATCATGTCAACCCGCATCATTTTATTATAGGGGCCCAGAGCTTCTTGCCGGTGGACGCAGCCGGTAATCCTTGGAACGGGAGCTATGTATACAGTAACGGCAATCTGATCAGTCATTTGCTGGCTAACCCGGCTTTTGAATCCATAGGGGTTCTGCAGAAGTCCCGAATTTATGAAATGAGCGCCAACAAAACCTTCCGGGAAACGCAGGCTTTCCTGATCGTCCGCGACAATGCGCATCAAAACGCGTTTGCCAAAGCTTTGGAGACGCTTGGGGTGGATTGGGGGATCTTCAGCGGCAAACGCCAAGCTGTAACGGCGGCACCCTGAAGGTGATTGACCCTCCTCAAGGTTTCCCGGTCCCCGAAAAGGAGAAAGCCCGTCTGACCTGATTAGGTTAGCGGGCTTTTACTATGGAGCACTACATATTGACCACCAAAAACGACTAGGAACGCTCTGTATTTCTTTTGCGGAGTCCGGCCAAACCAAGTAATCCCAGAAGTCCAAGCCAACCCCAATCGGTATGGTTATTACCATCCGCTGCATAGGTTCTAACATTATTGGTTTGCATATTGCCATTTGTGTTGTTGGCGTTGACTGCGTCATTTGTTCCATAGGCACCGGCCGGAATCGCCATCAAGGCAGAAACGACTGCGGCTAACAGTAAGGCTGCTAATTTCTTTTTCACCAAGTTTCACCTCCAATGTTTGTGACATCCATAACGTTTGCTAATGAATGTCTTTATATACATTGGATTTTGGAGAATTCGGCCATTTCGGAGATCCTGAGGCGGGATGATCGCTTGATCCTTCTATCGGGAATGATAAACGCGGAATCTCCGATTAAACACCTGCCGGAGCCCTTCCGCAAATAGGTTAAGGGTCAGGCATGCAAAAAGGATAGCCGCAGCCGGAATCATGACAAAGCCGAACCTGCTGACGCTGATCTCGGAGATATGCTGGGCCAGCATCGTACCCCAGTCGTTACTGGTGTTCAGCAGACCTGCCCAAGTGGAATAACGCTGGGCGATGAAGATGCCAAGCACGCCAAGCTGTCCGATCAGAAGAACCGCTTTCCCGAAATCGATGAAGAAATTGACGATAATCTCGGGCAGGAGGCCGGGGATGTAATAGCTTTTGGCGAGGCGCAAAGGATTTAAACCCAGGGCGATACCGGCTTCCATATAAGGCTCACGGGACAAGCTGCTGCTCTGCTGCTGGACCAGGTAAGCCACCCGTCCGACTTCGATGAAGGCAAGGAACAGGACGATCCAAAATGTCCGCAGCTCCCGTCCATAAATCAAGGGAAGGCTCATGAAAAGGGCCGCGGCAACCAAAGCGGGCAGATAAGAGAAAGTTCTGTTGAGTACCGATAACACAAGCTGCGGGACCCCCCGCTTTTTTCGGGCCAGCAGCCCTAAAGGAATGCCGATAACATAGCGGAGAATCGCGATTGAGCCGGCGATGAATAAAGTTTCACGAGTCCCTACAACGACCCGGCTCAGATTGTCCACCCCGTATTTATCCACGCCCAGCCAGTTTTTGGGGGAATAGGGATAAGGGGGGATCGTCACGTGGCCGTTTTCGGTCACCCGTGAAAGGATGGGAGTCATGTTGATGAAAGGCAAGACGGGACCCAGCACGGCGATACCAAGCAGGAGAGAAAGCAGGCCGCATCCGACCCAGAATATATAATTTTTCCGCAGCATTTTTAAACGCCCCCCTCTTGTCCTGATCTCGGGTCGAAAAACTTTCTTGACGTAAAGCTGACCACATCGAACAACAAAATGATGATCATAAAGCAGAAAGCAATACCGATGATGACATTAGGTTCGAAGTTTGGGCCTGAGAAACCAGCCTTTTTGATATAGTCCACGCTGAGCAGCATCCGGTTCGCCGCACCCAGTACGTTCCGGAAGTATTCGATCAGCACAAGGCTCGAAAGGATATATACGCCAAGAGGGGTGAAATGGTTAAGTACGCGGCCGATGGAATTTAAAAGAATATGTTTTCCGAAAATCAGCCACTCCGGAAGGCCTTTGGCATGAGCCGTTTTAATGTATAACGCTCCTTCCTGCTCGGAAATGGAGGTGAACGTAATGCGGGCAATGTACATGACTGGGTAGATCGAAGCGATGACGACCGGAATCCAGTAACCCGTCCAGCCGTCGGGCGCAAAAAAGCGGATTTTATTGCCGTGGTGCAGGATATACCATTGAAATAACAGCAGGATCATAAAATCGGGGATGGCCTGAAGCAGCCAGGTGCTTCCGTTTCCGAGGAAGCCGAGTTTGATTTGACTAAGTCCGTAATCGAGAATCCCTTTCAACAGGCCAAGGACATAACCGATTAAAAGGGCGCTGATCAAGACCAGGGAGCTTTTTTTAACTGCCATCAGGGCATCCTGCTCGGCCGGGATTTGATATTGGGACAATCCGAGTGTATGGTGAACAAAAACATTGTTCAATAATACCCGCAGATTTGCCCCATATTCGCTCCAGCTGAATGGGTCGGTCCTGGGAAGTTCGACGAACAAAACCACAAGCAGAAAGGCCAGCAAACCTATGCCTCCCGTTGTTAGCATTCTTACACCAAATTTCATGTTTCCCTCCTCTTTTTCTACCCTCTGACTATTAGTTGGAATTTTAATAATTAACGTGATAGCTGTCTAGAAGGTTGCTGAAAGTATTAACTAATAAACCTGATAGATTTTTCGGATGGGAAAGGAAGCGGACCTCTTACGATGGTTCCATCACTCTGCGGCAGCACGAACTGCCGTCCGAACCGCCGCGGCCAGCCGGGATATACCCGGCTCGATGTCCTCCGCATTGGGCCGTGCGTAGGTGAGCCGCATGTACCCGGGACCTGAACCGTAGACGCTGCCGGGAACAAAAGCGACGCGCTGCCGGAGTGCTTCGTCCAGCAGCCGGCTGTCGCTGACTTCGGGCAAAATTCTGCACCATAAATGCAGCCCGCCCTGCGGCACGGTGAACTCGACCAGATCGCCGAGATGTTTCCGCAGCGCTTCGGCCGTTGTATCCCTCTTGAGAATCAGCTCCCGGCGCAGCCGGTCCATATGAGGATCGAAATACTGCGAGGCCATGAACTTCGCCGCAATCTGCTGCGGAATCACGCTGAAGCCAAGATCCATCTGCCGTCTGGCATCGGAGAGCCGCCGGATCACGGAAGCCGGGGCGACGATCCAGCCGATTCGCAGGCCGGAGGCGGCGATTTTGGAGAATGAGCCGATGTACAGGGTGCTCACCGCATCTGTTTCTGCTTTTAACGGCGGCGGGGAGTCCAGGCCATAAGCGGTTAGACTGAACTGATCGTCCTCGACGATCGGCAGGCGGAGCTTGCCCGCGGTCTCCAGCAGCAGTTTTTTTCGTTCCTCATGAAGCAGTGTCCCGGTTGGATTCTGAAAGTTAGGGTTAACGAACAGCATCCGAATCCGGTATTTCTTCTGCAAAGTGCGAAGCCCTTCCGGCCGTACCCCATACTCGTCTACCGGCAGCCTGTACATCCGCAGTCCGGCGGATTGGAACATGGATAAGGACAAGGTGTAGGACGGGGCTTCAACGGCGACAGCGTCCCCGGGAGACAGCAGGCATTGGGTAATGAGGTATAAGGCCTGCTGCGAACCGCTTGTAATGAGAATAGAGTCGGGGGAGACGTTTATACCTCTGTATTTTTGAAGGAAGGCGGCCAAAGCTCTGCGCAGGGGAGGAAAACCGAGGAGGCTGTCATTTTCCGGTTCGGGCTGATAAACGCAGTTCCTCATGATTTCATTAATCTCCTGCACAGGCGACAGATTCAGCGACAGCTTGCCGCTGGCAAAATCGATGATAGAGGGATTCTGGGCAAGCGCTTCCCGGATATGCCGGAGAAAAGGGACATTGGGCAGAAAAACGCCGTTTTCTGCATAACGGTGCCACTCAGGCGGGAGAGCCCCTTGGTCCCGTCCCTGATGAAGACTGACTCTCGTTTTGCTTCCGGGCCGGCTTTCAATGAGGCCATGCGCCCGAAGTTCGGTATAAGCCTGAACAATCGTACTGCGGTTCACGTCAAATAATTCAGCAAGCTTTCTTTCGGAGGGGAGAGGGCTTCCCGGTGAATATTCCCCCTCGGCTATTAAATGCTGCAGCCGGTCCGCAATCTGAAGATAGATTGGCGTTGAACTCCGGCGGTCGGGTTTCCACACAATAAACACCTGCTTTATAAGTCCTGTCAGATTTTCCCCCATCGTATCACAAGAGGCTGGAGCCTAACAAACACCTTATTGGAACACCAGGCTCTCCCGAAGGAAGCCTCATTAAGAAGGAACAAGAAGGACCAAGAAGGATCAGAAAGAGTAGAAAGGCAGAAAGGGCCGAGAAGGGGAACCAGCCTCCGGCGTTTAAAATTGGGTGGCGTTATCTTTTACAAACTGGCTGGTGCAAAAGGAAAAGTGCTCCACTATAATTCTAATTGATAATAATAATCATTCACAATTACGAAGGAGATCGAGATGAAGAAAAATATCCTCACCCTTATTCTTTTTCTATCCATGTTAAGTCTTGTGGTGACCGGCTGCGGCTCCGCTAACAATAAGACGAATGCTGCAGAGACGGCAGGCGGGGCCAACGCGGGTAACGCGGCAAATGGTTCAGCCGTTGCCTCGGCGGCTCCTGACAACGGCTCAAATATCTCGAACGCCTCAAACGCCTCAAATACCGGAACTGGATCTGCGGCAGCCGGGAACACGCCGATTGAGGTGACGAACGCTTGGAACCCGTTAAAGGTAACCGAAACGCCGCAAAAAATCATAACGCTGGACTTCTCGTTCATCGATACGCTGACCAGCCTGGGCATAACGCCTGCAGGGAACGCCGGCGTTGGCACAACCAAAATCCCTGAATATCTGAACGGGATGTTAAAGTCCGAGGTAGCTGACGTAGGGGAAAGAAAAGCGCCGAATCTGGAGGTCATCCAGTCGCTGAAGCCGGATTTGATCGTTGCCAGCGTAGACCGGCACAGTATGATCCGTAAGGAGCTTGAGGATATTGGACCAACAATTGCTTTTGATGATGCAAGTTATGACCAGATCATCGCCAATTTACATAGCATCGCCCAGATCGTCGGTAAAGAACAGGAAGCGGATAAGGTAGAAGCAGATTTGAATGCCAAGATGGAACAGGTCAAGCAGCAGCTTGCGGGCAGCCCTTCTATCATTGTGGCCGGATTTTTTGATGACGAATTTACGGTTTGGGTGAAAGATTCCTTCGTTGGTTCGCTGCTGAGCCGCATCGGTCTTAATTATGCCTACAATGGCGAGGTTTCCAACTTGGAGGGGAAAGGCGAAGGAACCAAAATGACGCTTGAACGCATCCATGAAATTAATCCGGACTATATCATGGTCTACGGGGATAAGACAGACAAGCTGCAGTCGAACCCGCTGTTCAAGGATTTGAAGGCAGTGAAGGAAAAGCATCTGATCGAAGTGGACCGCAACCTTTGGTCACGCGGACGCGGACCGATTGCCGCGAGCAAAATCATGGATGAGGCGCTTGCCAACCTCAGCGCTGGAGCGGCTTCTAAATAAGGTAAGGCGTCTACGTAGAAAGGAATTTCCCTTAAGGAGAGTTTGCAGATGGACAGCATGCGGCAACCGGAGCATACGAAACCCCGGCAGCGGGGTTCGTTGTTAAATGTATTTATGATGATGGGCCTGCTGCTGCTCGCGGTGGCGGGCCTGAGTTTAACGTACCGGGTAAGCGGTCTCGCTTGGAGGCCGCTCTTTTTCCCTTCTGGCGGTTCTGAGGATGTACTGCTTGGATATATGGTCTGGCAGGTTAGGCTTCCGCGCCTTCTGCTGGCTGTTTCGCTTGGCGCGGCACTGGCGGTGGCCGGCTGCCTGCTGCAGGCGATGACCCGCAATAAGCTTGCCGATCCAGAGATTATGGGCCTTAATCAGGGGGCCTCTTTCTGTGCGGTGATCGCCTTGCTGGCCATTGGAGGAGCGGACTCGGCCGATGTGGTTGTGCCGGCGGCCCTGCTCGGAGCAGGAATTTGCGGTTTGCTGGTCTTATTGATCGCCTCATACAGCGCAAAATACAGCGGGAGCGACCCTTCGAGACTGGTGCTGGCAGGCGTAGCGATCAGTGCCTTCATGGGTTCGCTCACAACCGGCACCATCCTGCTGTTTGAGACGCAGTTAAACGAAATTTTGTACTGGATGGCCGGCAAGCTGTCAGGAGCGGAATGGCGGGATAACTATCTGGTATGGCTGCTGGATATTCCGGCTGCTGGGGCCGCTTACCTCTTGGCAGGCAGGATGAATGTGCTGGAGCAGGGCGACGAGGTGGCCTCCGGTTTGGGCATCCATGTGCAGCGGACCCGGATTTTACTGGGGCTTCTCGTGATTGTGCTGTCGGGAAGTGCGGTTGCCGTTGCGGGGCCAATCGGTTTTGTAGGTCTTATGGTTCCGCATATGGCACGGCGGATTGGCGGCGTGAACCATAAGGCGCTGCTTCCGCTGTCAGCGGTTATGGGTGCGCTGCTGCTTTCCCTTGCTGATTTTGCCGCCCAGTGGGTGTCTTATCCGTCTGACATCCCTGTCGGGATTATCACGGCACTATTGGGCGTGCCGTTTTTTCTTTATTTATTGCGGCGCAAAAAGGGGGGGCGGCCGTGAGGATCAGACGTTTTATCGGCCTGGTGACCGGCCTTATTGTGCTTCTGCTGGCTTCGGCCTTGTTAAGTCTGCGGTTCGGCGCTGTCAATACGCCGATTTCCGATATTCTTCAAGAACTTAGCAGCGGTGATTGGCTAGTGCTGAAATACCGTCTGCCGCGCTTGGTTCTAGCCCTGCTGGTTGGCATGAACATGGCTGTATCAGGTTCAATTCTTCAGGGCATTACCCGCAATCCCCTCGCTTCCCCGGAAATTGTCGGGGTGTCCGCCGGAGGAGGACTCTCAGCCGTCATTGTGCTGCTCGTTTTTCCGGCTCTGGGCGCATCGGTGCTGCCGGCTGCTGCTTTTGCCGGTGCTTTAATCGCCGCCGTCATTGTTTATCTGGCCGCCTACCAGAAAGGCGGTATCCAGCCGATGCGGCTGGCCCTGACCGGCGTGGCGATCTCGACAGGATTCCAAGCGCTGATCACTTATATGATCGTGAAATACGCTCTCGATTCATCCCAGGCGCTTGTCTGGCTGAAAGGCAGCCTGTACGCCCGCTCCTGGCAGCATGTAGAGCTGTTATGGCCCTGGACGGCTGCCGGCCTTATCGTTGCCGGATTGAGTGTCGGCAGTCTTAATGCCCTCCAGCTGGATGAAGAAACGGTCAAAGGGCTCGGGATGCGGATTCAGCTGGTAAGGCTGATTCTCTTGGCCGCCGCAGTAGGCCTTGCCGCCAGCGCCGTAGCCGCCACCGGAACGATCGGTTTTGTAGGACTCGTCATTCCGCCGCTGGCCAGAATGCTGACAGGCCCTGACAGCCGGTATTCGCTGCCGGTTGCAGCGCTCTTGGGCGCGCTGCTGGTCACCCTAGCCGACTTGGGCGGACGGGTCATTTATCCGCCGCTGGAGATTCCGGCAGGGCTCATTACCGCGCTAATCGGAGCGCCTTATTTTATTTATATTCTGCTTAGACGCAAGAGGGGCTCGCTATAGGGAACCGGCTGCAAGGCACGGATCCGTGTTTGAGGAAATGAGGTAACAAGGCTTCAAACGGCACACGCCGCAACTTACAATTTATTGTCGAGATTCATAAAACCCTCTTTTTAGGAAACCCTATCTTCGAGGAGGAATGAACTTGGGAATATGGTTCGGCTATATAAGCTTGTTTGTTTTTATTATGGTCATAATGTTGATGCCCAAAAATTTAACTCTCAGGGAAATATATATCACTTGGGGATGGATGTCTTTCTTGACGGTTTTTACGGATCTGGTATTTGGGTTCATTTTCGATTTTTATGATTTTGTAGACCCTAAGATAGATGGCGCGGATCTCTTCCTGGAAGCTGTCTTACCTTCGTCTTACGGGATTATTACAGCCAACTTCCTTCCTCAGAAGAACTCGAATTTTATCTGGTATCTGCTTGGGGTTATCCTTGCCGCTTTGTTCTATGAATGGCTTTCCCTGCAGGCTGGATATTTAGTTTATAAAGGCTGGAAACTTTTCTACTCCATCCCGGTTTACATTTTGGGTACGCTATTCCTGCGATGGCATTTGCGGTTTATCCGCAGCGGGTATTGACTATTTCGTTCCATTCACGGTAAAAAAGCAAAGGCAAAGCATAAGGTGCGGGACACCTTGCTTTGCCTTTTTGTTGTGGAATCAGGAAGTGCAGCCCGTCAGACCTGGCGGACTTCCTTCTCCTGCAGCCCGGAGCTGTTATCATAGAAAGTCTTCAATGTCCGCAGCGCCGGGAACATATACATCCACAGCACCGCTACGACAAGCGTCCCTATGCCGCCGATAATCGTTGCGGTCACCGGACCGACCAATTTGGCCATAGTGCCGGATTCGAATTCGCCGAGCTGGTTAGAGGTGCCGATAAACAGCATGTTGACGGCGTTCACCCGGCCCTGCATTTCCTGTGGCGTATTGAGCTGGACCAGCGTAGAGCGGATAACCACGCTTACTACGTCCGACGCGCCGATCAGGAACAAGGCGAAGAGGGAGAGGGCAAGGTTCTTGGAGACTGCGAACAGAACCGTAGCCAGACCAAAGATGGCCAGCGAGCTGAACAAATATTTGCCGATCGCATGCTGGATCGAATAGCGGGTCAGCACGAGGGACATCAGCAGCGCCCCAACCGCCGGTGCGGTCCGCAGCAGGCCCAGTCCCCAGCTTCCGGTGTGCAGGACATCATCGGAGAAGATCGGCAGCAGCGCTGTAGCGCCGCCGAGCAGGACGGCGAACAGGTCCAGTGAAATGGTGCCGAGAATGATTTTTCGGTTGAATACAAATCTGAGGCCGTTCAACAGCGAATCCATGGTAATAGCTTCAGCTTTGCGGACGGTTCGTTTGGCCTTGATGGACAAGATCAAGAAAGCCGAAATCAGCAGTGCGGCTATGGACGTAAAATAAACGGCGGACGGCCCCCAGTACAGCAGCAGACCCCCTAAGGCTGGGCCCACGATGGAGGCGGTTTGACCGGCTGATGCTGACCAGGCCGCGGCCTGCGGCAGTTCTTCTCTATCCACCAGATCGGGAACCATAGCAGAGTTGGTTGGATTCTCAAACGAGCGGGAGGCCCCTAAAATAGCGGCGGCGATCAGAATATGATAGCTCTGAATCCAGTCGCCGAGGGTGGAGATAACGAGCAGAGCCACCACACCGCATTCGATAAGCTGGCAGATGAAAATGATTTTGCGCCGCTCGAAACGGTCCGCTACCTGGCCCGCGATCAGCGTGAGCAGCAGCATCGGAATGAACTCGGCCAGGCCGACCAGCCCGAGCTTGAAGGCATCGTTCGTTAAGGCATACATCTGCCAGCTGATTGCGATGGTTAACATTTGAAACGACGTGGTTGTAAAAATCCGCGCCAGCCACAAGTGGCGATAGGAGCGGTTGGTTCTTATGACAGATGGATTCGAAGCGGCTATGATAAACTCCTCCTGCTAGGTATGGAATGATGGATCTCGGGATGCTCCTGCTTGATCTTCTGATAGTCTTCCCCATACTTTAGGGTCAGCTCAGGCCCAAAGTCCTGCTCAATGCGCAGCATGATGACATCATGCCGGTAGGCATTGCTGAGCAGATCCACGATGCTGGGGTGGTTGCTTTCAAGCACGGAATTCTCGGCCTGGGCTCCGAAGCTTCCGACAAGGGCGCTTTGTTTGTCGGCCAGCAAAGTAAAGTGGCGGATGGAACCGGCCCCTCCTTTTGGCCTGCTGTGAATCGTGACATGCCGAAGGGTGGTGTGGCATTCTCCCATGACGATCAGATGAACGGACACCTTCCTTTGCTCCGCTTCCAGCAGCGCGGTCTCGAACTGATGCAGATCTTCGGCCCACACATCTACCAAAATGCTGTCCTCCGCATTGGCAATCAAACGCCGGATCGCCTGACGGATCAGCTTCTCCCCTTTCCAGTTGGCGAAAAAAGGCGGAGCACTTGGCGGAGCCTCCAATTCGCTGACGAGTATCCGGGCGGTCCGGTCAAAGTCGGATTGCAGCAGCTTAACGACCTGTTTGATCGGCACGGCCTCGAACAGGACCGGATCGCCTTTGAGCATACGGCAAATGCCTTTCTCATGAAGAAGGCGAAGGGAGGCGTATACATTGCTTCGCGACACCGAGACATGCTTGGAAACTTCATAACCGGAGCAGCGGGATTTCTGATGCAGAACCAGATAACATTTCGCCTCAAGTTCGGAAAGGCCCAGCTTTCGCAATTGTTCGATCATAAACATCTTCCATTCCGGTGATTTTATAGTGTTATGTTAAAATACCACTATTTGAGCTGTCAATTCAATTTTAAGGAATTTACTGCCATGGGAGGAACGGGCTTGTTTGATGATATACCCTATATGGGTATACTATTGCTGGCTGTACGGAACATAAACTATTGAAGACAGGAGTGTTCAGATATGAAAAAATACTTCGCATTGCTGGGAGCCGCTGCGCTGCTTCTAAGCGGCTGCCAGGATCAGAAGGATAACAGCATGAACAGCACGGCTTCGGCACCTGCCGCAGCCGTATCAGCGGCCCAGCAGGATTCGGAAGGGCATGACTCGGACATGCATGATTCCGGGAGCAGTCTGCCGGAGGGGCTGAAGACGAAGGCGAATCCGACTTATCCGGCCGGTACCAAGGTCATCCTAGAAGCGGATCATATGGCAGGGATGAAAGGAGCGGAAGCTACGGTCGTTGGCGCTTATGATACAACCGCTTATGCGGTGACTTATACGCCGACTACTGGAGGGGAGCCCGTTAAGAATCATAAGTGGGTGATCCAGAAGGAAATCAAGGATGCCGGCAGCACCGTGCTGGAGCCAGGCACCCAAGTGACGATCGAAGCCGATCATATGAAAGGAATGAAAGGTGCCAAAGGGGTCATTGAGTCGGCTGAACCTACGACTGTATATATGGTGGATTATAAACCGACAACGGGCGGGCCTGAGGTTAAAAACCACAAGTGGGTGGTCGAAAGCGAATTAAAGGCTGCGTCCAAATAACTCAATGCTTTATTAAGCTTAAGGACCTGAACAGGATTCAAGGCAGAGTACAGCCACAAAGCAGGGACCACCAGTCCCACAAAACAAAGACCAGCTCCACATTTGTGGGGCTGGTCTCTTAAATTCCGCCTCTAGGCAGCAGAGCCATATGGCTCCCCCGGTTGAGCAGATCGACAAGCTGGCAAGCCATATATTCGTGGGATTGGGCAAAATCATTTTCGATCCAGTACCCGATCATACCGATCAGACCCGAAGCGTAGAAGCTGCCCCACAATTCGAAATCGTCCTTCCGGATCCGGCTGGTTGCCGGGATTCCAGAGTCACCCGTTGCGTCCGAGCCGCCCAGAGTTCCAGGATAACTCGCGGTTTTCGAGCTTTCTGGCTTTTCTTGGGTAACCGTCCAGTCCTCCGGATGGATTAGATCCTGAAGGGGGATGCTCCTTAGGAAAGCGAATATTCTACGCTCGAAGCCGGGCAGAGAATCGGAGCCTAAGACGACACGGTAGAAGTTAGCGTGCTCAGACACATGCCTGAAGATCTCTACGGCATCTGCCTGAAGACGGTGAATTTCGAATTTGGAGCAATTCATATAAGGACTGCGGTAAGCCCGGAGCAGATCGGACAGCACATCCTGAAGAAGCTCTTCCAGCAGCTGCTCCTTCTCTTGATAATTATTGTAGAAAGTTCCTCTGTTGACATCGGCATGCTGCACAATTTGCGTGATGGTGATTTCTTCAAAAGAATAACGCTTCAGCAGCTCAAGCAGGGCTTCCTTCAAAGCCTGCCGCGATTTTCTGATCCTCTTATCCGCAGCCGGGATACTGGCCATTTCGCTCACCGCCTTCGTTCATTCAACAGCTGGCCCGAAATGTGAACAATAATTTGAACATTGATGTGAACAATATTGTACAAATTGCCCTTGACGTGTTTATTGTAACAGGACTTCAGACAAATTTATAATAGGGATATAGGCGTAAGCGATTACAGATGCTCGCACAAATTAAAGGAGGTTCTGGCATGAGACTTCAAAATAAAATAGCTATCGTAACAGGCGCAGCTTCCGGTATGGGTAAGCAAATTGCCCTTTTATTTGCCAAGGAAGGGGCCAAGGTGGTCGTCTCCGATTTGAACGTGGAGGGAGCCGAAAGTGTAGCTCAGGAAATTACATCAAATGGCGGAACAGCGACAGCCATCAAAACTAACGTAGCTTTGGAAGAGGACATCCAGCAGCTGGTTGACAAGACGGTCAGCACGTACGGTACGGTTGACATTCTGATCAATAACGCCGGAATTATGGACAACTTCGAGCCGGCAGGCGACATTGTGGACGCCAATTGGGAGCGGGTATTTGCGGTTAATACGACTAGCGTGATGCGGGCAACCCGCAAGGTGCTGCCGATTTTTCTGGAGAAGCAGAGCGGTGTGATCGTGAATGTCGCTTCCGCAGGCGGACTTTACGGCGCACGGGCGGGTGCCGCTTATACAGCTTCCAAACACGCCGTGATCGGCTTCACGAAAAATACCGGCTTCATGTATGCCCAAAACGGCATTCGCTGCAATGCCATTGCGCCGGGCGGCGTGGAGACGAACATCGGCTCGAGCATGACGAATATCAACCCGTTTGGCGCTTCCAGACAAGGTCTTGGCATGGCTCTGAATCCGCGGAACGGCAAGCCGGAGGAAATCGCACAGGTTGCCTTATTCCTGGCCTCGGAGGAATCCAGCTTCGTGAACGGAACAGTCATTACGGCAGATGCCGGTTGGACCGCTTATTAACCGGTTTACCCAAGGAGGATCGAATGAATATTCGATTATCCCGACTTGGTTGAGAAAGCGCCCTGAGGGGCGTCTTTTTTATGCTTCCAGGTGGAGCGGTCCGGTATAAACAGGGGTTGAAAAGGGAACGTTAGTTCCTATATAATAAGAACAAATGTTCCTGTTTAGAGGTGATGACGAATGCTTCCAGACCTGCAGCGTAAGCTGCTCAGGATCTTGTTTAACTTTTCCGCGCAGCAGCGGAGAATGCCGAACTGGCCGGAGCTGGAGCGGAAGACGGGACGCAGGAAGCCGGAGCTTGCGGCCGCGCTGGGACAGCTGCAGGAGAAGGGGTTTATTGCGTGGACGTGGAGCGCGGAAACCGTACGGACGCTAAAGCGGGCCGCCGGACATGAGCCGAATCCGGAGGATATTGTCCTGCTGCAGAGCCGGGAACCGGAAGAGAGAAGGACGGAAACCCGGCAGCTTTTTTCACAAGGGAATGCAGAGAGCCGGACCCGCTACTGGACCCAATATTAAGGGGGAGGCCGGAAAGGAGAGCGCCTGAGAATTTTTTTAGGAAAATTTAAGGTTCTTATCATTCTATTTTCAGCTTGCCGGCTTATTCTTAACACATCCCCTTTTGAATAATAGCTTTTGAGTAGCTATCTTTAATTAGAACGGCATGACTGGCCTGAGGCAGCCAGCCATGATCCGAACATCTTCCCGTCCTGAAGGAGGGCAGAGGATGTTCTTTTTTTTGCCTAAATTAGTCAGAAACCGCTTTCAAAGTTTCGGCGTAAGAGATTAAAGCAAGCAAAGGACGGGTAAACATGTTGAACAGTGACTAATCCGAAATGAGGTGATGAAGATGAATCGGAGAAGGGCTTCCGAGCTGGCGCAGCAATTCATCTTTGTGGGACCTGCAGCTGTCTTTTTTGCAGTGATTGTAGCCGTTCCGTTCCTGCTAGGGTTGTATTATTCCTTTACAAGCTGGAACGGCATTGCGAAGCATGCGGATTGGGCGGGCATACGCAATTATGTCCACATCTTCACGAAGGACCCGTCCTTTCTGAACGCGTTCTGGTTTACCTTCAGGTTTACGGTGCTGGGGCTGATTCTGACGAATCTGCTCGGGTTTGTGCTGGCTTATGTGCTGACGCGCAAGCTGTTTACGCGCAATGTGATGCGGACGGTCTTCTTTATGCCGCATGTCATCGGCGGCTTGCTGCTCGGCTTTATCTGGCAGTTTATCTTTGTGCGGGGGTTCGCCTCCATCGGACAGGCTACGGGCTGGTCGTTCTTCAACCTGCCATGGCTGGGAACGGA
The DNA here is from genome assembly GCF_002240225.1 of Paenibacillus physcomitrellae. Taxonomy (NCBI): domain Bacteria; kingdom Bacillati; phylum Bacillota; class Bacilli; order Caryophanales; family Paenibacillaceae; genus Paenibacillus; species Paenibacillus physcomitrellae. The sequence goes on from NZ_CP022584.1 coordinate 3,631,164, forward strand.
AAGCACCTCGTTCTGGTCCATTGTGATTGTCTTCGTCTGGCAGAATGCCGGTTATCTAATGGTGATTTATATTTCAGCGCTTAATAATGTGCCTAAAGGGCTGACGGAAGCGGCTCGGGTTGACGGGGCAGGCCGATGGCAGGTGCTGCGGCATGTGCTGATTCCGATGGTGATGCCTGCGGTGACGGTTTGTTTGTTCCTTTCGATTTCGTGGTCATTTAAGCTGTTTGACCTGAACTTGTCGCTGACCAAAGGCGGGCCGTTTAAGGCTACTGAATCCGTGGCGCTGAACATCTATAACGAAGCCTACACCTTGAGCCGTTATGGCATGGGTTCGGCGAAAGCGATCATTTTCTTCATCGTGGTTGCCTTGATCTCCGTCCTTCAGGTATGGGCCACCAAACGGAAGGAGGTGGAGGTATGAGAAACATGAGAACCCCATCTTTGCGGGGCGGCTACAGCGCGTCCATGGTAGTAGTGGAGATTGTTATCGTGCTGCTGGGTCTGCTGTTTCTGGTGCCGTTCTACTTCCTGCTCGTCAATTCGGTCAAGGAATATGGCAGCATCCTGACAGATTCCGCGAATTGGCCGGCGGCGTTCCATTGGAGCAATTACCGGGAGGCCTGGAAGGCTACCGAGTTCCCCAAGGCGTTCCTGAACTCGCTGATCGTGACTGTGGTCAGCAACCTGCTGTTGTCGCTGATTTGTGCAATGGCCGCTTATAAAATGGTCCGGAGGCCAACCCGGTTCAATAAACTTCTTTATCTTGCCTTTGTGGCGGCGATGGTGATTCCTTTCCAGGCGATCATGATTCCGCTGGTGAAGGTGCTGAGCGGCCTGTCGCTGATGGACAGTACGTTGGGTCTCATCATCGCTTACCTTGGCTTCGGGGCGCCGATCACGGTGTTTCTGTTCCACGGATTTGTGAAATCCGTTCCGGTGGATATTGAGGAAGCGGGCAAGGTGGACGGAAGTTCGCCTTACGGCATTTTCTTCCGGATAGTGCTGCCCCTCATGCAGCCGATCATCGTTACCGTCATTATTCTGAATACGCTGTGGATCTGGAATGACTACCTGATGCCTTATCTGATTCTTCAAAGTCCGAATCTGGCGACGATTCCGATCGCCACCTACGCCTTCTTCGGCCAATACACGAAGCAGTGGGATCTGGCGCTTCCGGCGCTGACGCTGGGCATTGCGCCTGTGGTGATCTTTTTCCTCGTGATGCAGAAGTACATTATTGAAGGTGTGTCGACCGGGTCGGTAAAAGGATGAGGAAGCGGGATGGTTAAGGGAATAAGTGATTAAGCGAGTGAACGATTAAAGGTATGAAGGAAGAGGCTGCCGGGTGAAGGTTATCGGGTTATAGGAATCGTGAACCATAATGCATGATTATGCTATCGAACTTTGGAAAGCCAAACGGACAAACCCTTCCGGCAATCCCCTCGTAACTAGGGGGTGAGGAACGGGATGGAGCGAACGGAGGGATATGAGGTGCAGGTGAATAACAGGGTGCGCAGAGCGTTCAAGTTGGGCAGTCTGCTGCTGGCAACGGTGCTTACTGTGGCTGGCTGCAGCAGCAGCGGCAGTGGTGAGGCTGGTACGGCCGGCGGCACGAAGACGATTCATATTTTTCAGTTCAAGGTGGAAATTGCGGATGCTCTGGACAAGCTCAAAGCGGATTATGAGAAGGAGCATCCCGGCATCAAGCTGGACATCCAGACCGTCGGCGGGGGCAGTGATTACGGGGCTTCGCTGAAGGCGAAATTTGCTTCGGGCAGCAAGCCGGATATTTTTAACGTGGGCGGTTATGTGGAACGTGACATGTGGTTCGACTATCTGGAGGATTTGAGCGACCAGCCTTGGGTCAAGGATGTGAAGGACGTGGCCAGAGAGCCGATGACCCGGGACGGGAAGCTGTACGGCATGCCGATGAACCTGGAGGGTTACGGGTTTATGTACAATAAGGATTTGTTCGCCAAGGCGGGCATTACCAAGCTGCCGATGACGATCGATGAGCTGGAGGAAGCGTGCAAGAAGCTCCAGGCCATCGGGGTTACTCCGTTTGCCAACGGTTATCAGGAATGGTTTGTGCTCGGTAATCACAACGTCAATGTGGCTTTTGCGCAGCAGAAGGCCCCGGGCGCTTTCATTCAGGGACTGACCGACGGCACGGAGAAATTTGCGGGGAACCAGGTGTTTGAGGAGTGGGCGAATCTGCTGGATTTGACGCTGAAATACGGCAACAAAAATCCGCTGTCGACCGACTACAACACCCAGGTGACGATGTTCGCAAGTGGTCAGGCTGCCATGATGCAGCAGGGGAACTGGACGCAGGTTCAGCTCGACGGGATCAATCCGGATCTCAAGCTGGGGTTCCTGCCGATGCCGATCGACAATACGCCCGAGGACAACGATAAGCTGTACGTAGGCGTGCCGAACAACTGGGTCATCGATAAGGAGTCGCCGGTGAAGCAGGAGGCCAAGGACTTTCTGAACTGGCTGGTTACATCCGATACGGGAAAAAAATACATCACCAAGGAATTCAAATTTATTCCCGCGTTTAATAGCATCAAGGGTACCGAAGAGGACCTTGGTCCGCTCGGAGCTGAAATTCTCAAATACACGGATGCGGGCAAGACGCTCACCTGGAACTGGGCCCGGATGCCGAACGGCATGCCGCAGGAGCTTGCGAACACGATGCAGGCTTATATCGGCGGCAAAATCGATAAGCAGGAAATGTTCGAGCAATTCCAGACGAACTGGGATAACCTGAGTGTGCAGTAAGAAGTGAGAGTTGAGTTAATAGGGTTATACAAAAAAAACAAACAGCTCCCCGCGGCCTGGACGGCAGGCGGAAGGAGCTGTTTATTTTTTTAATCTGCAATCTGCAGGTGCGGGATTCAGGAAAAGGTGCAAGGTAGAGGCCAAACCAGGCCGGCCGTCACTCTAAAGAAGGGCGAAGTCCAGGGCACGAAGGCGTAGACCGTAGACCGTAGAACATATGCTGTAGAACAGATACGAAGCTAGAGCTTTTCCGCTATCAGTGTAAACGTCTTGGGAATGCCCTTGTCGAAGACGTCGGATGACAGGTTCGGCAGTTCCTCCAGCAGACGCAGGAACAAACCGGCGGTCGCTACGGCCGTGACGATTTCACCCAAGTTCCAGTGGCGCAGCTTTACTTTCTGCACCTCTGGCTGCCTGCTATTGTCCGGAAGGAACTTGTAGAAGGAAATTTCAGTTTCCTTCAGTTCGGTATCGAAATAATCGCCGTCCACCTTGTGCTTGCGGATATTGGCTGTGGTTCCACGGGAGGAGATCAGTTTGGTCGATACGGGGTGGAAATCCTGCAGCACCAGCTTGCCGCCTTTGCCGAGCAGGGAACGAACCACCTCAAACAGCGGAACCAGATCGGTGAAATAATGCAGGATGCCAAACTCCATAAACACAATGTCGTAGTCACCGGTGACCGTTCCCTCCGGGAGAGCAAGCACGTCGGAGACGATGTAATGCAGGGGAACTCCCGCGGCTGCGGCGAGCTCCAAAGCGTAATGCTTGTTTTCCTCCGAGAAATCGGCGACCGTCACGTCAGCGCCAAGCAAAGCAAGTGCTACCGCTTTGTTGCCACCGGAGCCCATCAGATTGATGATTTTCTTGTCTTTGACATCGCCCATATAGTCCAACACTTTACCGAGCCGTTTCTCCGGCGCGCTGCGCAGCTTGGCTGCGGCCTCCTCCGGCGTGCCAAATCGCTGCGACCAGGCGGCGTAGGTGCCTGTGTTCCAGGCTTTATGATTCTGCTGATATTGCTGTTCCTCCAACGTAAATCCTCCTTAAATGGACATAAGCGCCAACCAAAACTGCTGGCTGACGCTTACTGATGTGTATAGTTAACCGTACCTTCTGTACACGTAAAAAGGCACATGGTTCCTTCCAAGGCTAAAACCTTCAATCTCAAACTTCTAAAACAACAAAAGCCCTACCTCTCTTCTGTCCTTGCGGCTCCGATGACCGCGCCAGTGTGAATCAGAAACTGCTTAAAATCCATACTCTTAGGGTTCATCAAATAGGAATTTATATACCGGAAACGGTATTCAAGGAGGGTTAAAGCCAAATGAGGAATTAAAAAGCGTTAACATACTAAATATATATTATACACGTTGTATAGTGGGGAGTCAAGAAATATAAACTTCAACAAAAAAATGTTTACTGCATAGGCCAAACCGGTTAATGGTAATAATAGGAGTAAATCAAATTGTGAGTCTGATAAACAAGGAGGCGAGCGGATATGAATGAACATTTTTGGTACATTTTAATTCTGGGCCTGGTTGGCGTGATCGGCATTGTTGGTGTAGGCTGGTTTATGGTGATGCTTGGCCGTGAGGAGCGCGGGGCGCGTTGAGTTAATTGGTGAGCGGTGATGGGATTACCGCCCTGCGATGAACCGGAATGATTATGCAAATGCTCGACTACCGTTATGAATCGAGGCCAAGCGTGAGCATGGAGCTGCACGAATAACGTAAAGTGAAAAAGAAAAGACGAATCTGATAATCAGAAGGTTGTTGTTCTCTGCGGAGAGCGGCAGCCTTTTTCTTTTTTACTCAAGGCGGGATAGGAAACTGAACGGGATGGAAGGTGAAGGTGAATTTTGGGAAAAAAGGAACTTAAGGAACGGACGAAGAAATCTATAAGGGATGAGAGGGTTCGCAGATATTCCGGAGTTAGGGGTATTTGTGAAGTTCGGAGATAAGGGGTTAGGGGTTATTTATACGAAGTTCGGATAAGTGGTGTTAAGCGAAACTTCCGAAAGAATATAGAATTCATAATAACATCTACAAAAACAAGAAATGTATGAAGTAAACTCGAAACCGAGGCAAGCCCGGCGAATGCAAAGATTATAACGAAGTGAATTCGGAACCGAGGCAAGCCCGGCGAATGCAAGGACTATAACGAAGTGAATTCGGAACCGAAGCAAATCCGGCGTATACAAAGACTGCACGAAGTGAGCTCGGAATCGAAGAAATTCCAATAATAATTGGGATGTAATCCAAGAGGTCGAAGCATCGCTTAACACCGTATTCACGCTGCGGGGCTATCGCCCCTTGGTTGTCGGATGTATAATCATGGAAGAAGCTCAGACAACAAACGACCCAGCCTAAGATAAGAGCTATCTAAGGCTGGGTCGTTTCGTGAATACAAAGACGTTAGGCGAAACCTCTGGAATGCTGATGTGATAGTAATCTCAGAGAAGTGAAAGATTCAATGAAGCAAGACAAAAACTACTCTTCGGTCAGCAACATAATTATTTGAGTTAACTTGCCAGATCATAAATCTTGTTTCCTCTCGAGTTCTTGACTTCAAAATATGAGGACGAAAAATTTATGAAAAAGAAAACAAAGGTAATTTTGATTATTATAACAACGCTTGTGTGTTTACTAATCACAGCTGCAATTACTTATGTACAGGTGAACAAGATTATATATGCAAATAGGGTGACAGACTATTTACTAGAGAAGCAAAATTATAATAGTGAAGAGATCGAATTCGTCGAAGGTGTCTGGGGGAAGATGTTGCCCGCGTTTTTTGCAGTAGTTGTATTTAAGGATGAGCCAGAAGTTGAATATATATATTTTGCACATAATGAAGTAATGCAGTTTGGATATAGACTGACTGAAGCAGGAAAGCAAATAGGAATAGAAGAATTAGAACTGAAACATTTAGATAATAGATGATGTTAGGATTTCGAAGAGGTTAGAGGCATCGTCTAACAAAATATTCACGCTTCGGGGCATTCGCCCCTCGGCCCACCAAGAAACGGATCGAGCTAAACGCCGATCCGGGCGGACACATCCGCACCGACTAACCGCATCGCGGCCGGCTCCTGGCGGAGCCTTAAGTCGGTGGGACGTCGTGAATACGGGAACGTTATAGGAAATCAGCGCAATACATTGAAAACTAGGAGAATCATATGAATCTATTTTTTATGGATGAGTGTAAGCCATCTCAATTGAAAATTTCTTCATTGACGGGGATACTAATACCCGTCGGTAAATATCCAAAGATGAGAACTGAATTCTATAACATGTTGAATAAATTCATTTCTCCTGAAATAGGCACTATTAATATGAATATTCCTGAACTACATGGAAGTAATTTACTTAGAGACTATCCGGATGACGTTAAGTTAGACATTATTGATGAGATAATTTCAATTGTTAACTCATTCCAAATCAATATCTACAGAGTAGGGTATTTTATTAATGAGCAAACAGATAAGTTTTTCGGTCAAGATAAAAACCTTCTGGGATTATGTTGGGGCAGCTTAGTTAATATTCTTCAACCAGTACTGGAACGAGAAACTATAATCCCTGTAATGGATAAGATAAATTCAAAAGAAGTATCAATCATGTCTGGAATGGTTAAGTCTACTGATATTATAAGACATGTAAATCCAGATTTTCTAAGCATAAAGAACTCAGAAAATATTTTTGGGGAAGTCTTTTATGCTGACAGCAATTATTCTATATTTACTCAACTTGTTGATATCATAAGTTATTGCAGACATATTAATGATAAACACATTTATGGTAATTTTAAATTATCATCATTTCATATAGAAATATTAGAAAAATCAAAAAGAATTAATATGACTTATGAAGAGATTATTAAATTAAAGATAGATTAAGGCATTGTGAAAGTTAGATCGAAGAAGGCGTTGACATCCTATAACAATATATTCACGCTGCGGGCCGTTCGGCCCTGGGTCTGCCAGTAGATAATTCTAGGAAGTGGAAGCAGGCAGACAACCCTACGGGTTCGTGAATACAACAACGTTATAAGAAATTCCGGCAAAACATATTTAAAACATAAATACGAACAAACATTCTATTGATGAGTTGTTATATGTGGTAGAATAAGGAAGTACAATTGAATCTTGGGTGGGCATGGTTTCCCTTCGAAAGGAGGTGAAGCCATGGAGGTTAAAGATGCATTGACAATAATGTTCCTTTTCGGAACGTTTATCCTTGCCCTCTTAACATACATTAATTCTAACAACAAGAGAAAGTAAAAACCCACCCCAAGGTTAACGGCCGAAGGTGGGTTTTGTTCCTTAAATGACTTAGAGGGGAATAAACCATCCAAGCCAATTGTATAACCGAGTGTTCTCAGCACTCGGTTTTCTTATACAAATAATACCATACCTATAAGACGAAGAAAACCCGAAAAATAAATCTATGAATGAAGAACATGATTAAGGAACTCAAATAAGGATCCGAATAAGAACTTGAATAAGAACTTGAATAAGAACTTGCATTAAGCCTAAGGACATATTTGTAGCAACCCAAAGAAGGCCGGAACATCCTATAACACCGTATTCACGCGCCGGGCCTGACGGATCTAGGTCTGCAAGAGGCATTTCGAGGAAGCAGAATCAGCAGACAACTCTGCACTGGCTAAGTCCGTCGGACCCGAGGCTTACGCCCCTTAAGCCAGTGAGGGTTCGTGAATACAAGAACGTTATATGACATCACAGACAAATGAATATTAGAAAGAGGAATCTAGATGGGATATATTTCAGAACTCCGGAAATTGGTCGGTACTCGACCTTTAATTTTGACTGGTGTGACGGTTATCGTATTGAACGAAGAAAAGAATATATTGCTTCAAAGAAGAACGGATACAGGAGATTGGGGAGTTATTGGAGGAGCCTTAGAAATAGCTGAAACTTTTGAAGAAGCAGGACATAGAGAATTATATGAAGAAGCTGGACTCAATGCAGAAGAACTGAAATTTATAACGGTCTTATCTGGAAGTGATATGTACTATCAATATCCTCATGGCGATGAAGTTTATAATGCAATTATAGTATACGAAGCCCACAAGGTATCTGGGATTCCAACAATCAATGATAATGAAGGACTTGAATTGAAGTATTTTAGTTTAAAAGAGCCAATAAATGAATTGAATTCAATGACCTATAAGATCTTAAAGAAGTCAGGATACATTCATTGGTAGTTAATCGAAGAAGTCTGTGACGTCATATAACAATATATTCACGCTGCGGGCCAGTCGGCCCTTGGTTCGCCCGATGAGGATGAAGCTGGAAGTGGATTCAGGCGAACAACCCTGCGAACCTAACCGCGTCGCGACCGGCAGCTGTGGCTGCCTTAAGGTTCTCGGGTTCATGAATACAATAACGTTAGGCGAAATTCTTGCAAATAATAATATAAATACATCATAAATTCGGAGGGGGAATTTTTGCTTAACTTTAAAAGAAAAATGAAAGACAAAGGGAAGAGCTTTGAAGAGCTTGTACAATACGTGTATCAACAACTGTTATTCCTTGAAGGGAAGGAGATTCAAGTATTAAGAGATATTGAGATATTAGGAAAGTCAGGTGCAAAACATCAAATAGATGCTTTCTATCAATTTGAATTAGTTGGGGTAACACATAAAGTAGTTATTGAATGTAAGAACCATACTAGACCAATTACCAAAGGAAACGTTCAGGAATTCTATGGTAAGCTTTTAGATTTAGATAATTGTACCGGAATCATGGTTTCATCAAGTGGATTTCAGCAAGGGGCGGAAACAATTGCATCGCATTATGGAATAGAACTAATATCGATGGGAGAACTTCCTTTGTTAGGTAAAGTAGTGGCTGCTAAAATTGCTGTTATTTTACCTAATGAAAAGGTTGTAGGCCAACCCTTTTGGACTCTAATGGGTGACCAAGATGGTGAAGTGAATGGTACATACATGGTTTTACCTCACGAAAATGATAAGGGATTTTATTTGTTTACTTCAAAAAAGACAGCAGAATTGATTTCTAATAGAGCTGGTGGGTTAGTCAGAGGAGTTAGCCAACTTCATCTTAGAGTACTACTTTCATTTGCAGACTATCATAAGCTGAAATTTATGTTTTTCCCCTATGATGAACAGTTGATATTTAAGTTATCTACGATTGAAGTTAAGGAACATTTTTTAAATTCGGATTTTAGTTAGGCTTCGAAGGCAATAACTTCACCTAACATTATATTCACGCTTCGGAGCCTGGCGGCTCCTCGGTCCGCCCGAGGGGATTGGCAGGGAAGTGGAGTCAGGCAGTCAGGCTGACACATCCGCACCACCCAACAGCATCACGGCCGGTCCTTCGGACCTTAGGGTGGTGTGACGTCGTGAATACGGGAACGTTAGGTGAAATTACTGAAGGGATAGATGCGTAAAGTGAAAATAAAGAAAAAAATAAGAGTGATAAAACATTGGGAATTACATGGTGCAAAATATGTTCTTGCACTTTTTCTTATTACTATCATTGGAGCATTATACGTAGTAATAAGATATTCAAATTTAATTAGTAAGGCGGAGGCATCATTCAAGGACCCAGGATTTATTGGGATATTCGGATCTCTATTGGGAGCTTTAGTAGGGGGCCTCATGTCAATTATAGCAGCGGTTTATGTTAATAATAAACAATCTAAATCAAAAGCGTATTTAGTCAAGATGAATGTTACTTACAAACCACTCTACGATGAGTTGATTGAATTAAAATCAATATTAGAACAAAATCCTTATCCGAATTATTTTCGGTTTGAGAAGGGAACTCAAACATTAGTTCCTCACCCACAGTTTAATGCTTGGGAAAGAATTAAAAGCGATTCACGTTATCTTTTTGTTCCGAACTATATAAAAACCGAATTTAGTAATTTCTATGTACTTGTAGAAGAGTATTTAACATCACGGTATCAAGCATCTCAAGAAATACAAGATAAAATCAATGAAGTGCTTTTCAGAATGTATTTGACCACTTGTACCATTCAAAATCTCGGAGAAGTTATTACTAGTAAAATAGTAAGTAATGATGACGAAAACGGATCTATATTTTCGTTTTATTTTGACGATGCGTTAAATCCCAGAGTAACATTAAATGATCAGCAAAAAGCTGAACTGACAGAAATAATTTTTGAAGAGTGTAATAATTTAAGTTCAGCTCGCCAGTTAAAATGGAATTATATATGCATGACTGAAAAAATTGATGAACTGATTTTTTGTATTGGTACGATCATTGAAATTATTAACAAAAAGTATGAAAATCATAGTGCAATTATTTGATATGTGAGGGAAATAAATGAAAAATTATGGGTTGAGTAAGCACAGAATAAGAGATATCGTAAGTTACCAATTTAATAAGCATCCAGATATTTATTATTATTTGGACAATCAGTATTTAGAGCAAATAATAAGTTCATTGGTTGAGGGATTTGCTGAAGCAATGGAAAGAAACAACAAAGAGCTGATAGAATCGTTATTTCGGGAATTAAATCGTAGGCTGTAACGAAGATGAAAGTAACTTCACCTAACAATATAGCTTCGGGCCTGACGGCCCTTGGTCTGCAGAGGTTTTTCGAGGGTGCGAATTCAGCAGACAACCCTGCACTGGCTAAGTATGTCGGACCCGGGGCTAACGCCCCTTAAGCCTCTCGGGTTCGTGAACACAGAGAACGTGGCATGAAAGGGCTGCTAATTGTATTAAAACCATAAAAAACTTAGGCCCAACCAATATATAAGAACGCAGATGTAAATAAAGGTAAAATATAACTACAATTGAATCTTGGGTGGTCATGGTTTCCCTTCGAAAGGAGGTGAAGCCATGGAGGTGAAAGATGCACTACGATTATGTTCCTATTTGGATCATTCATTCTTGCACTTTTAACTTACATTAATAATAACAACAAGAGAAAGTAAAAACCCACCCCAAGGTTGACCGCCGAAGGTGGGTTTTCGATCGTAAATGACTAAGAAGGGATTACCCATCCAAGCCAATTGTATGGACCAAGTGTTAGCGCACTTGGTCTTTATTAAATATATGGTACCATAATTGAAAAGATGTATCAAAGAACTAATTGTAGAAAAGACATAATTGCATTATGGGAGTATTTCGAAGAGGGCATCCCCATCAGATAACATAGTATTCACGCTGCGTTGCCTACGGCTCCTTGGTTTGCAAGAGGCGGTTCAGGAAGTAGTTCAGCAGACAATCTGCGAGGCTAAGTCTCCGACCCAGTCGCTAAAGCTCCTTTAAGCCTCTCGGACTCGTGAATACAAGAACGTTAGCTGAAATTCCCGAAAATACTAAAAAAACTTAAGTTCAATCTTGGAGGTATGAAATGAAGGTCAAACGAGTTGTCTCTAATATCGCTACACGGGATATCGCTGCAGCTAAATGTTTTTATCAGGACGTACTTGGACTTGATTTATTAATGGACCATGGTTGGATTGCAACATACGGGTCGCAGGAGGAGATGAGCATACAAATTAGTTTTGCCTCAGAGGGAGGATCCCACACGTCTACGCCTGATCTTTCGATTGAAGTCGATGATTTAGATGCAGCGTATGAACGCATGAAGAGTGCAGGATTTTCGATAGAATATGGACCTGTTGATGAGCCGTGGGGAGTTCGTCGGTTCTTTGTCCGTGACCCATTTGGCAAGCTCATTAATATACTTGCTCATATACAATAAAGTGCTTAGATTCACGTCCACACAATCAATGTACATAATGAATTAGGTAAACATAAGAAAATTAATTGCAAATTGTGAGATTCCTTGTAGAAATAGACTTGTTTGATCTAGAGAACATTTAAAAGAATATTTATAATGACTGAGGTTTGGGGCAGGCTTCGAAGTCGGGACATCAGTTAACAACATATTCACACAGCGGGCCTGACGTCCTTTGGTCTGAAGATGCATTGACAGAGAAGCAGACAACATTACAGACCCTATATAAATAAAAATCAATAAATCCTATAAAAGCGTTATAAAATGAGTTATACTCAGGTCAGAATAAGTAAGAGCCGTGCGCGAACACGGCTCCAAAGTATAATAACTGCATAAAGAGCAGTCGGCCACACTAGTTAGGTCGCAGAATAGACCGTTTCCTTAGGCAGGGCGGTCTATTTCTTTTTCATGTAGGTAAGCAATGCCAGAATGAACATGCCGAACATGAACATTAAGGAAAGTGCATCTTTGACCTCCATGGGCATCACCTCCCTTCAGGGAGATTAGCCGACCGCCCTTATAGCCGTATATTGCACTAGAAAATTATAACATATATGACATAATTAAATACCGTTAAAATACTATATTTATCTAGAATACATAGGAAACAAAGCCGTATATGAGAATGTAAACTCACAGGCGTAAATTCAGACAACACACGACCCGGTCTAAGATAAGAGCTATCTAAGGCCGGGGCGTGTCATAGATGCGGGAACGTTAACGTTATGTGAAACCTCCGAAGAGCTGATAGAATGCGTTCTCAGAGGAGCAGTATGCAATCAATAATCAGATATAGTTAGGATTCCGAATGGAATGAGTATCTTTTTTAGGAGGCTACCGCATGTTAAAACTATTCGAATATAACTGGCAAGTTCGCAGGGATTGGTTTAATTGGTGTGGAACTGTAAGGGAAGAAGAATTATTGAACCAACGCACTGGCGGTATTGGGTCCATTCTCCCCACGTTGTATCACATAGTGGCAGTCGAGTATGGCTGGATATGTGGTGGAATACAAGAAAAAGCGATTAATATCCCACAATTCAAGGAAGTGGCAAGCTTAAAGAAGTTAAAAGACTTTTCCGCCCGTTGCCACGAGGAACTAGCTCCATTTGTTTATGGTTGGAATGACAGTCTAGAAGAATGCATTATGATTGATATTACGGATGAAGGGGACAGGGAGCCCCATAAATACGGCGAAGTGATGCGGCATGTGATCGCCCACGAGATCCATCACATCGGTCAATTATCTATATGGTCAAGGGAAATTGGCGTGAAGCCGGTTACTGCAAATTTGATCGGCAGAGGGTTATTTGATAATTAGTAGGTTCGATGAAGTCGGAAGAATCGCATAACAACGTATTGACGCATCGGGACATTCGTCCCTCGGTCCGGCAGAAGTTAGGGGTATTAGCAATGAAACATACAATCCTAACCTTTATACGAGATCTTGTAGTCAATACATTACATCATATAAACAAAGGAGAATTGAAAATGAGAAAACTCGTTCTATTTCTGCACGCATCACTTGACGGTTTTGTAGAAGGGCCGAACGGTGAAATGGACATTGGCTGGGTTTCCTACGATGCTGATTTAGAGAAACACGCGAAAGAAATTCTCAGTACTGCCGACACTGTCATTTGGGGACGTGGAACTTATCAGATGATGCATAGTTACTGGCCATCTGTGCCTTCGAACCCATCAGCTTCGCAATATGAACGGAATCATGCCGAGTGGATCGAAAAGACAGCCAAAATCGTATTTTCCACGACGCTGGAGAATGTCGAATGGAACAATTCCAGACTGGTAAAGGAAGATGTTGAGAAAGAGATCAGGAACCTCAAACAACAGCCAGGCAAGGATATAGTCATCCTCGGCAGTCCCAGGTTTGCGCACCACGTGATGGGTCTTGATCTAATCGATGAGTACAAAATTACGGTTTCTCCTGTCCTGATCGGCAGCGGGCTGCCATTGTTTCAAGGACTCCAAGAGAAGACCAATCTTAAACTCATCGAAAATAAAACTTTCGATTCCGGAGCCATTGGTCTCTGCTACCAAACGGTTAGATGACTAGGCTCGTAAGGTAATTTGCATTACCCAATTAGTCAACGGGGCTGAACTAACGGGGGCGATAGTTAAAAGTGAATGATGGTATTTGTATTTCGGAGAAAGCACTAACATCCTATAACATCGTAAACACGCTGCGGGCTCACGTCCCTTGGTTGTCAGATGTATAAACATGGAGGCAAGCTCAGGCAACACACGACCCGGCCTTAGATAACTCTTATCTAAGGCCGGGTCGCGTCGTAGATGCGGGAACGTTATATGGAAGAGCTGTTATTATATTAAAATTCTATAATCAAAAGGTTACAAGGATACAAGAGTAATTGTACGTGTATGTAAATAAAGGTAAAATATAACTACAATTGAATCTAGGTGGGCATGGCTTCCCCATCCCCTAACACCATATTCACAATCGGGGCATCCGCCCAAGCGCCCTTTCCGCGAATGCATATGATGATTATGCCTATACACTGAAAGGAGCGATAACATATGGGACTTTTTTCAACCCCAGGAACCGGCGGAGGATTCCCGGGATCCCCGAGTGGATCTGGCGTGTCGGGAGGAACGGGTTTTCCAGGCGGATTTACGGGGGGATTCCCCGGAGGATTTCCGGGAGGTGTTCAAGCACCGTCTTCTCCTCCACCGCAATTTTTACCCCAAATGTCGGCCACCACATTTGCCATTGACCCCGGCGCGATCAGAGGCTGCTTATTCCGAAACACATACGTTTGGCTGAACAACGGCGAACAATTCTGGTTCTTCCCGATATTCGTCGGGCGTAATTCTGTTGCAGGGTTTAGATGGTTTGGTTTCTTCTGGGCATACTTTGGCATTGATTTGAATCGGATTCGTTCGTTCACGTGCTTCTAAGCCGACTGCGAAAAAGAATAGCCTTCGGGCACAGCGATCCCCTTAGGATAAGAGCGATCTAAGGGGGATCGGCGTCGTGAGTATAAGAGCATATCGAGATCTACGCAAACATATAGAAAAAGTGAGAGATTGGATTTAGACTTTCACAAAGCTACCAGCCTGCCGGAAGCAAGTAATCCTGCAGCCAGTTACACTAATTTTGTAATTGTAAACGGGCTGATGTTTGTTTCCGGTAAGGGGCCTAGCGGCAGCCCGAAAGGGAAGCTCGGCAGTACATATACAACACAAGAAGGATATGAATTTGCAAGACAAACCGGAAACAAAGTCATAAATATAAAAGGGGAATTAATCATAGGCTGCTGTTGATATTACCCTTCAATTTGGAGGAATGACATGTATTTAAAATCAATTTTATCGTCTTTAGTTCTGTTGGTTGTGGGCAATCTATTGATTGCTTTAAGTTTAGCCAAGGGCGAGGATTGGGCAGCAACAATGATACCGACAGATTACGGGGTTTCAATTGCTTATAAGAGCGGGATCATTATGGCAGTGAAATTAACTTTGTTATTAACGGGAATCTATTTCTTGTTGGCTTCGTTAATATTATTTGTCATATCGACATTTTTTATGATTCGAAGGAACCAAAATAAATAGGATGCCCATTACAGTGGGTATTTACCAACATGTAAATAAAGGAGAAATATAACTCGATTAAATACGCCTCGATCGGAGCTGATAATTTGCTAATGTATATCATTCTTTCAATTGGATGTCTATTCTCATTAGCCGCGAACTTCAGGCATAAGAAAGAAGAATATTTGAATCACATTCTAATAACGATTATGGTGTATTGTTTCTTCTTTATAATCGTAAGAATCAATCAAACATTAATGCCTCCTCTTTACAGCACAACTCCAATAACCATCCTGGTGTTGATTTCCTTAATTACTTTATTAATCTATCAATTTAGACAATCGGATTTGAATCGGTAACATTGTGGAGGCAAAGGAAAAAGAAGGAGATCTTATCCTCACGCATCACGATGCCCGGGATTTTATTTATGGCATGAAAGAGGAGTGTGTCCGGAGGCTTAAAGAGTATGAAATCGCCCATTATTACGATGAAGCTGCTTCTTTTTATATTGTTAATTATGGTACCTGTACTGTGCGCAGGATGCTCTGACTTGAAAGTTGGCCACGGCTTGGAATCCATAGCCCTTGACTGTTTCGAAAGCCCAAGTCTGAGCAATAGTGACTGTAAGGATAAGTTTTATGATGATGATAAAACATTGAAGAAATTTAGAGAAGCGATCGAGAAGGCGAACAGGATTCCAGGTGCGCTAGATTATCAACCCGAGTATACGATGACCCTTACTTATAGAAATAGCAATCAAAGCGTCTTTTATTTCTCGCTGACCTCAAATCGTGATTATAACGGATTAGTAGTGGAGCAATCCAATTCGGAGAAAGGTTACTCGATCCCCAAGGATAAGGCGAATGAATTAAGGGATATTGTTTATAGGTAAACTTAACAACGATAAGACATTCCCTTAAGCCAGCATACTCCGTGCCCTCAAGCATTTCCCTCTATATAGATACAGTTAAAAATGAAGCCGTCCTGCCATTAACCTACCGGTATGTACGGCTTTTCCCTTTTTTACGCGCAAGAAGGCGATAACTTTTCCCTTTATTTTCCTGCTTTTGTTTCTCAACCCAACCATCAAACATAAAAAAATATGCAAGTATCTTAGTAGTTTTGTCCACTCCATCTACAAGAGTCATCAATATACTAACTTAGAAAATACTTGGAGGTGAATTATTAATGAGTACTTTTTTGGATGCTAGAAGTTCAATGAACTCCAACACTGTTGGAGCACCGGGAGTGGCTTTGACCTCTACGCCTACTTTATTTGGAATTATTGGCCTTCAAACACAAGGTGTAGCCAATCCGCTGGTTACGCTGACTGGTTCTGTTGGGATCAGCGGGGACTTCGGAGACACGTATACCGTTGAGATCGTTCGGGGTTCATCTATTGCAACAGGAACTGTTATCTATACGGCGTCGGGAGTAGTCACTGCTACCGCAACAACACAGGTAGTTTCTTTCACAGCCCAAGATCTTCTTGCTCCTGCGGCACTAGAAACTGTGTATACCGCGTTTGTCTCTGGAGTGACCACAGCAATCCGCAATGGCCCGGAAGTATTTATGGGTACTGCAACTGCACTGTAAAAGCAGCACAATCAGACAAGGGGCGGGAAGCAATTCCTGCCTCTTTTATATACAGAAGAACAGATGAAATGCAGGTGAACGGAGGCTGGGATCCATTGAGAAAGCTTAAACTACTGTTGATTACGCGGGACTTCAGCAGGCATATGGAGCGGAGCTTCCACTACTTTTATCAGGAGCTGTTGCCTTACGCAGATATTGCGCTTCATTTCGAGGACGGCGACATTTCGGTCATTCTCAAACAGCTGCCCTTTAAGCCGGACTTTATCCTCCTTAACGACTATCGCAATACCCATTGCCCGAGAATAGAAGGTCTTTCCCGTCTGTCCATCCCCTGGGGCATTATCATGCACGATCTCCACTTTGACGTAAAAGGGCGCAAAACTTTCATTCAGCAGAATCAAGTTCCTGTTATCTTCACGATGTATCGCAGTGCGTTTATCGACCGGTATCCTGAATTCGTTTCAAAAATGAGATGGCTGCCGCATTTCGCTCACGCTCCAGTCTTTCGGGATTACCATCAAGCCAAAAGCATTGACTTGCTGCTCATGGGATTCGTAGAGCGAAAATATTATCCGCTGCGCTATCAGATGCTTAACCATTTTCAAGGGCGCCCGGGTTTTGTGTATCACGAGCATCCCGGCTATTTGCAGTTCCCGGATCATACAGATGCCTGGATCGCTGAGAACTATGCCAAAGAAATTAATAGAAGCCGGATATTCCTTTCCTGCGACTCCATTCTTCATTATCCGCTGCGCAAATATTTTGAGGTGCTTGCCTGCAATACCCTGCTGCTTGCTCCTTGTAATGAGGATCTACTAGCCTTGGGTTTTGAACCGGGAAAACATTTCGTTGCCATAACGGAAGAAAATTTCCGCGAACAAGTCGATTTCTACAGTGCCAGGCGGAATCAGGCGATAGTAACGAAGATAGCGCGGCAAGGTTTTGAATTTGTTCATAAACGGCATACCTCCGCCATTCGTGCGGCTGAGTTTATACGAATGGTGCAATCGATTATCCATACAGGATCATAGAGCCTCCTTCTGGTTATCTATGCCATATCAGATCGTTTTTCTCTCTCCTGATAAGATCGTCCATACCATTTATGGTTTCTTTCATAAGTTATATAGAAGTTTTAAAGGCGTTCATACGAACCGAATCGCTTTACATGAGGGGGGACAGAAGTGGAGGGTCATATGAGAAGAATTGCCGTTGTGGGGCTTGGCTATGTGGGGCTGCCGCTGGCACTTGCCTTCAGCAAGCAGGGACATGAAGTGATCGGCATCGATCTGGATGACCAGAAGCTGCAAATGTTGAAAGAAGGAAGAAGTTATATTCGAGATATTCCCGATGAGCAAGTGAAAGAGTCCATGGAGAAGCAGGAATTTTCTGCAACCAGAGATATACGCCGTTTAAGAGAAGCGGATGTCATTATTATCTGTGTGCCGACCCCGTTAAATCTGGACGAGGAGCCGGATCTGACTTATTTGATGCAGGCGGCAGCCAATATCCGTGACCATCTTCGCCGGGGACAGATCATTGTTTTGGAGAGCTCAACCTATCCTGGAACGACCCGGGAGGTGTTGAAGCCGATGCTGGAGCAAAGCGGACTGATCGTGGGGAAGGATATTTTTCTGGGGTATTCTCCAGAGCGTGTAGACCCCGGCAATCGCAGCTATCCGCTTGAGGTTATTCCCAAGGTCGTCAGCGGGGTAACGGACCGGTGCGCCAGTGCTGTTGAGGACGTATATCGGACGGTGTTTCAAACGGTAGTAAGGATTTCATCCACCGATGCTGCAGAAATGACAAAGCTGCTTGAAAATACGTATCGATTCGTCAATATTTCCTTCATCAATGAAATGGCCCGGCTGTGCACTGGCATGGGCATAGATATTTGGGAAGTCATCGAAGCAGCCCGTTCGAAGCCGTTTGGCTTCTCGGCCTTTTACCCAAGTCCGGGAGCGGGCGGGCACTGTATTCCTGTCGATCCGTTATATTTGCAATGGCGGTCCAAACAATTTGGAATCTCCAGTTCTTTTATTGCCGTTTCGAGAGAAATCAACCATTCCATGCCCGTTTATATCATCCAGCAGATCAAGGATGCCTTGTCTCTTGGAGCTTTGTCAGGGGTGAAGATTCTGATTGTCGGGGTTACATTCAAGCCGAATATCGATGATATCCGGGAATCCAGCTCCATCGAAATGATCAAACGGCTTCAGCAGGAAGGCGCAATCGTTTCTTACTATGATCCCTATGTGCATGAAATAACGGTGCAAGGGCAGAAGCTGACCGGTGTCCGGATGAATGAGGACGAAAGCAGCCGGTACGATTATGATTGTGCAATTATTGCGGTGAACCATGATGGTCTTCCACTGAAGCAGATTATGGATCAAGTTCCGCTTGTTTATGATACCCGGAATGCCTTGAAAGGCATAAGCGGAGCAGCTAAGGTTATACGCCTTGGAGGGGGAGTTCAGGATTCGGAGGAAGATTCCAGTTTGTAATTAACAGGCTGGAATCCGGGTGAACAAGAAATGAAAGCCACCGGCCGGCAGCCGGTGGCTTATGACTATAAAGGATCAATGGTCCGATTTGTATAGGGCCGATCGAATCTTCCGCTTAGAACTTCTCCTTTAACAGGAGGTTCCTTCCTTTTCCAAAGTCAATGCCCACCTTGCCGGTCAGATCCCGAACCATTTGCGCCAGAATGACGGCATTAACGCCGCAGGAGATCAGGGCGATGTCGAAATGATCCGGATGAGCGGTTAACCATTTCCGGACCGACTCCATATCCTTGTAGTGGGAAAAGGGCAGCGCCTGAACGACGTTGCACATGTAAGGCTTTGGCCCCAAAACCCTGCGGAACTCCTGGGCTTTGGAAGTGATAACGAGCACTCTCTTTTTGCTGAGCATGCTCCAGAATCCGGGGTATATGGCTAGCTTTCGGTTGAGCCCTGCATGGCAAGTATAGCGGGGGTGAATGTTGTAATATTTAAACACTTTGTCGGTCAATTCGCGTTTTAAATGCTCCCCCGCTTTAATCGTTTGGTCTCCTGGGGGGAGAATGCCGACGATGTCGGCCTTTTTCAATACAGCTACCATTTCATCCCTCAAGGCGATATTAGGCAGGTTCACCCCTTTCAACCCCATATTTGCTTTCTTTGCCCATTTTTCGCGAAGCACCTGTTCCATTGTCCAAACGGAATCCTGAGCCAAAATCAAATTTTCGCCGTCCCCGATCCTGACGAAAGACAAAGGCTGTTTATGATCCAGTGCCGTCCGGATCTGTTCGAGTAGACCGTTAAAGTTGAGCATACCAGGGATCATTCCTCCTAAACCGTAATTATGAATATATTTTATGCTTCAGGAAGCAGAGCGATTGGACGGCCTTAGGCGTAAGACATGAAATGAAAGAGCCGGGATGGACCTGGCCCTGAACACCAATTAAGGGGGAGTTCCATTGATAACGGTCAGTTTGTGTATGATCGTCAAAGACGAAGAGAAGGTGATCGGCCGCTGTCTGGCATCCGTGCGTGATTTGGTTGATGAAATCATCATTGTGGACACCGGTTCGTCAGACCGTACGAAGGATATTGCTGCCGGTTATACGGACCGCGTATTGGATTGGGAATGGACGGATGATTTTGCGGCCGCACGCAACTATTCATTTGACCAGGCCACGATGGACTATATCATGTGGCTTGACGCCGACGATGTGCTCTACGAGAAAGACCGCGTCAAGTTCGCCGAGTTGAAGCAGTCGTTGTCCTGGGAGCCGGATGCGATCATCTTTAATTATGACCTGGCATTTGATCCGAATGGAAATACGATCGCCAGCTCGCGCCGGTACCGGTTGGTCAAAAGGAGCCAGGGTTACCGCTGGTTTAACCCGGTGCATGAATATTTGAACGTGACGGAAGGTAAAGTGCTGGACACGGACATCGCGGTCTCCCATCACCGTGCGGGCGATCATACGGCGAGAAATATGGCGATTTTCCAAAAATGGATCGAAAACGGCGGTAAGCTGGAAGGCCGCACTTTATTTTTCTACGCGAATGAACTGCTCGATCAGAAGCGTTACCAGGAAGCTGCGGCCTGTTATGAAACGTATTTCGGGGAGCCGATCGGTTATCGGGAGGACCGGATTGCCGCATGTGCAAAGCTTGCTGAATGCTATCATCATCTTGGCCGGAAGGATAAGCAGCTGGATACGCTGTTTAAATCGTTTCATTATGATGTCCCGCATGCTGACATTTGCTGCGC
This sequence comes from Paenibacillus physcomitrellae, assembly GCF_002240225.1. Lineage (NCBI taxonomy): Bacteria > Bacillati > Bacillota > Bacilli > Caryophanales > Paenibacillaceae > Paenibacillus > Paenibacillus physcomitrellae. Next base: position 3,652,142 of record NZ_CP022584.1, read on the forward strand.
CGTCGCAGGATGTTTTGAAGGGAGAGAGGAATGGGGACTTGCGGTCTACTGGTATAACCGGGCGCTGGAGTCCCTGCTGCCGGAAGGTTATATGGGTGTGGTGAGTGCCGCCTACCAGACGTGGGTGCCCCATGTCCAGCTTTGTTTCTGTTATGCAAGGCTCGGACATCTCCAGTTGGCGCTGGAGCATAATAATCTGGCCCTCTCCTATTTGCCGGGTGAAGTTAACCTGCTGGAGAACAAAAAGCGGCTGGAGCAGGCCCTGGGACTTCTATAGCTGATCCGTAAGGCTTCTATTAAGCCCCCTAAGAACAATCCCGACTTTGATTCAGGCCGGGATTGTTTTTATTTAAGAGATACTAGCACATGAATCCAATTTTATAGAAGCTGTATAAATGACCGGTTCGATACGGGAATCTCGTCATATTTTATAGTAAGAAATTTAGACCTTGATTAAGAGACAGGGATCATAGGTTTTAGACAAGACAGATCCTTCATCAGGGAGGGAGAACATGGATAGAAAGGTTATCATCGAAATCAACTTTAACAACTATGGGATGGATCCGCATCGTTTAGAACGAGGCTGGATTGAACATCGGCTAGGGATTTTTCGGAAATTTACACTTCGCAGTCTTCAGGCACAGACGAATCAGGATTTCCTGGTGGTGGTGAGGATAGCGAAAGAATCTAAGGATCTCATCCGGGAGATTCTGGCTAAACAGAGTCCTTTCCCGTCCCATATTCGATTTGGAACTATTGCTGAATCTGACAAGGCTATTCTTGCTTTTGCGAAAGGACACAAACAGCTTTATATAGCCCGGCTTGACTCGGATGATCTTTACCACCGGACGTACGTACAGCAGCTGTATCAGGTGCAGCCTAAACCGGACACGCTTGTCTTAATCAATCAAAATGGCTATCTGTGGGATAGCGATTATAACGAGATGGCCCCGATCTTTTATCGTTCGCCGCAATTTTATGTGTTCCTGTATAAAACTGACGAGTATGCCGCAGGATACCGCATCAAACCGATTGGCGGCAAAGGGCACGGCTATGTGATTAACCTGCCTCACGAGTTCTTGCTTCCGCGCAATTTTGTAAATGTCGTGCATTCCAGTAATACATCCATTAAAAAAGTTCCTAGAAATAATCAGTTGAGTACAAATGAGGTGGCCAAGGTACTGCGTGAATTCATGATCTGAATAAGGAGAAGATGGCGGTATGTTTAAGGGACAAAAGATTTTAATTACCGGGGGGACCGGTTCGTGGGGGCAGAAGCTCACGGAGGTGCTGCTGGAGCAGGAACCTTCCGAAATCCGGATTCTGTCACGGAATGAATATGCCCAGATTAATATGCAGAGGGATTTTAATTACGACCCGCGTCTTCGCTTTGTGATCGGCGATATCCGGGATTACCTGGCCGTTGAAGAAGCGAGCAGGGGTGTGAATGTGATTTTTCATTTGGCTGCGCTGAAGCATGTGCCCGTCTGCGAGGTTCAACCGGAAGAAGCGTTTAAGACAAACGTTCTGGGAACCGAAAATATTATCCGTGCGGCGATCAGCAATCAGGTGCTTAAAGTGATCGATGTCTCCACGGACAAAGCCGTTGATCCTATTAATGTATACGGGATGACCAAAGCGCTGGGTGAAAAAATGATGATCCGCGCCAATGATCTTAGCGAGCATACACGTTTTGTCTGTATTCGCGGAGGTAATGTGCTGGGCACAAGCGGCAGCGTGGTTCCGCTGTTCCTGCGTCAGATTAAAGAAGGGAAGAAGCTGACCATTACCGATAAGGATATGACGCGTTTCTTCTTAACCCGTGAAGAAGCACTGCGCCTGCTGCTAAAGGCCGCAGAGGCGTCGGCGGGCGGGGAAACCTTTGTGATGAAGATGAAAGCGTGCAAAATCATAGATCTGGCCGAGGTAATGTTGAAGCAGGCAGGACGGGATCCCCGCGATTATAAGCTGACCGGGATTCGGGCCGGGGAGAAGCTGCATGAAGTCCTCATCTCCCCTTTTGAATCGCCGCGCACCTACGAGTACAATGAACAATATTATGTGATTTTGCCGCAGGAAGCAGACCCGCTTCTAGCTGGCCGTTATAGTCATTTGACTCCCGTCAGTTTTTCCCAATACCGATCAGACCAAAAGCTGCTGGATCAGCAGGAAATTGCCGAGTTCCTGCAAGCAGGAGGGTTTATCTCTTAATTAGCATCTTATTAAATGAAGAGTGAATAATGAAGAGTAAGCAATAAAGAGCGAGCAGCACAAACCCCTCCTCCACCAGAAAGAGGGGTTTGTCTATTTGTAGAGAAATCTTTACGGCGTCGGTGTTCCGCCATTGGCGTTCAGCGTTTCGCCGGTTACATAACTCGATTCCGGACTGGCCAGAAATACGTAAGCCGGCGCCATCTCGGCAGGCTGGCCGGGACGGCCAAGCGGTGTTTGGCTGCCAAACTGCTTCAGCACCTCTTTCGGCTGGCCGCCAGTGATCTGCAGCGGAGTCCAAACAGGGCCCGGAGCCACAGCGTTGACCCGGATGCCTTTGCTGGCCACCTGTTGGGCCAGAGCTTTGGTGAACGTATTGATCGCCGCTTTAGTGGTCGCATAATCCAGAAGAATCGGTGACGGTTTGTAAGCCTGGATGGAGGTCGTATTGATAATACTGCTTCCCGGCTTCATATGTTCCAGGGCTGCTTTGCAGATCCAGAACAGGGAATAGACGTTGGTCTTGAACGTCTCATCGAACTGTTCATCGGTCAGATCAGCGATATCCTTCACGAACTGCTGCTTGCCTGCCACATTCGCCAGAATGTCCAGACCTCCCAACTCTTGAACGGCTGTAGAGACGAGCTTCTCACAGTAAGCCTTGTCCTTCAGATCTCCCGGTAAAGCAACTGCTTTACGTCCGGCTTCCTTTATGATTGCTACCACCTGCTTGGCATCCGCTTCTTCTTCCGGCAAATAGGAGAGGAGAACGTCGGCGCCTTCGCGGGCAAAAGCAATGGCTACTGCGCGTCCGATTCCGCTGTCCGCCCCGGTTACAATCGCTTTACGTCCGGCGAGCCGGCTTGTCCCACGGTAGCTTGCCTCACCGCAATCCGGGACAGGAGTCATTTCCGCCTGCAGTCCAGGCGCCTTCTGCTGCTGTTCAAATTCAGGTCCGGCTTTCGGATACTGCGTTGTCGGGTCTTGCAGAGTATATGGATCAGCCATGATGTTTCCTCCTTTAATAATTGGATGTTGAGCTGCAACCTCAGTTATAGAGTCTTAACTTTAATTTGCTTGCGCAAACCCACAAGTATGTAACCGTGAAGCCGTGCATTTAAACATAAGGCAGATAAAACCGAATAACCGCTAGATAACTGAAGCCTATAGATACCTGGTAGATAAAATATAAATAAAAAAGCGGCAGCCACTCCGGCTGTTTGTTCCAGCTTGCTGTGTATTCTTTCACTGAAAGGGACCGGGCAACGGCTATATAATAGAATTCGCTCAAGTCGCTTAAGATTCAGGCAATTAAAAAGTAAGAAATTTCTTTGTGAAATGTGATCTATTTAACAGTTCAAGTGAAAAAAATCACAAATAATAGAGCTATAGATTTTCATGAGAGAGGAGTGACGGTGATGCCGTCATTACAGCATGAAGAAACCGGTTTGGTGCTCAGGAGAACGGTGATTATCGCGATTTTTGCCGCGGTGGCCGTTGTGCTCAGCTTGCTTGAGACGCTGGTTCCGATCAATGTTTCGGTTCCAGGGGCCAAACTGGGGCTGGCCAATATTATGGTGTTGACTTGTCTTTATTTTATGAGGGGCAGAGATGCCTTTGTTGTGGTGGTGCTGAAAACTCTGCTTACTTCGTTTATTTTTGGTACGTTCTCGAGCTTCTTGTTCAGCTTTCTCGGTGCGCTGTTCAGCTTTGGCGTGATGTGGACTCTGCTTAAGATCGGAAGAGGCAAGCTTAGCCTGATCGGCATCAGCGTGGCGGGAGGAATCGCCCATAACTTCGGGCAGCTGGCGGCGGCAGCCATCGTGATTCACTCCTCTGTAGTGTTCTATTACCTGCCGATGCTGGTCCTGCTTGGACTCGGCACGGGCATCGTGGTGGGAATTGCAGTTAGGGTGCTGGTACCGGCGCTGGCTAAGCTGTCGTTATTTGAAGGTTTTCTGGGAGTGGATGCGTGATGGAGACCGGCCATATAAGGAAGGAAAGCAATCAAAGTCATGAAAGTGAAAGCTGGAAGGAAACGGACTATCGTATACCCGAGTTTTCATCCGAGCCTGTTCTACGGTTTGAGAACTTAACTTTCGCTTATGGAAAAAGAAAAGAACCTGCCGTTCTGCAAAATGCCTCCGCCAGCATACTAGCGGGCAGCTGGATCAGCCTGGTCGGCCCGAACGGCTGCGGCAAATCGACTCTGGCCAAACTGCTGGGCGGCCTTCTGAGGCCGCAAGCCGGACGGATCTGGATCGAAGGGGAGGAATTGACGCCTCTATCGGCCTACCGGCTGCGGCGCAAAATCGGCATGGTGTTCCAGAATCCGGAGAACCAGTTCATCGGGGCTACGGTCGAGGAGGACATCGCCTTCGGGCTGGAAGGCCAATGCCTGCCGCGTTGTGAAATGCGCAGCCGGGTGAACAGCTACGCCCGGAAGCTGGGGATAGAGCAGCTGCTGCACAAACATCCGGGCGAGCTGTCCGGCGGGCAGAAGCAGCGCGTGGCGGTCGCTTCGGTGCTGGCTATGCAGCCGAAGGTGGTTATTTTTGACGAAGCCTCCTCCATGCTGGATGAGAAATCGCGCCGCGAGCTGCTTGAGGTGCTGAAAGAGTTAAAGGAAACCGGCGGTTACACACTGATCTCCATCACGCATGATGCGGATGAGGTGCTGCAGAGCGATCGGGTGCTGGTGCTTGAAGAGGGCGGAATCCGTGAGGATTTGCGGCCTGAGGAGCTTTTTGCGAGAAAAGACCTGCTTGCGTCCTGCCGGCTGTCGCTTCCGTTCCGGATACAGATGCAGCAGGCGCTTGGCGATTATGGAATCCGGCTTTCGGGCAGCATGAAGGGCGGATCGCTGGAGGAGATCCTATGCCCGTTATTTTCGAGAACGTAAGTTACGCTTATGACGACAGGACTTTGTTCCGGCAGCAGGCGCTTTCCAGCGTGAGCCTTCGGATTAAGGACGGCAGTTTCACGGCGGTCGCGGGTCCGACGGGCTGCGGCAAATCGACGCTGCTGCAAATGTTTGGCGGGCTGCTGGAGCCGTCCGAAGGCAAGGTCACGGTGTTTGACAACGTGCTCCAGGCTGGAGTGAAAACGCCGAAGCTAAAGGAAATGCGGCGCCGGGTCGGGCTGGTCTTCCAGTTCCCCGAGCATCAGCTGTTTGAGGAAACGGTGGAAAAAGATTTGTGCTTCGCCCCCTTAAACTTCGGGCTGCCGATAGAAGAAGCCAAACGGCGAGCCGCTGCGGCGCTGCGGCAGATCGGGCTTCCGGAAGAGCTGCTTGCTTGGAGCCCCTTTGAATTAAGCGGCGGCCAGATGCGCAAAGCGGCTATCGCTTCCGTGCTGGTGATGGACCCTGACATCCTGGTCTTGGATGAACCGGGGGCTTCGCTCGACCCGTCTAGCCGGGCGGAGCTGATAGAGCTGCTGCTCCGGCTCTGCCGGGAGCAGGGCAAAACGGTGGTTATGGTCACCCACCGTATGGATGAACTGCTGCCTTATGCAGACCGCTGGATTCTGATGAAGGAAGGCAGCAGTTTGTTTCAGGGCACGGCGGCAGAAATGGTGCGTAAGCTGCCGGTGCTGGAGGCAGAGGGTTTGGAACTGCCAGAGTGCATGCATTGGTGGCATCGGCTGGATGAGCATTTTGATCTGAGAAACGAACAGCCGGTCTTTACGGCTGCTGCGCTGGCCGAGCTGACGGCAAGACTGCTGAAGCCTGATGGGCAGAAGCAGGAGAAGGCGGATGTAGAGACGGCCAAATGTGGTAATCCAATTCCGATAGAGATTTCGGGAGGTGCAGGAGGATGAGAAGCAAGCTGCTGATCGGCCGGACGATAGATACGGGATCTTGGATTCACGGTCTGGACCCGCGGGCCAAGCTGACCGCGATGCTGGTCTATACCGCTGCGATCATCGCGCTTCGCTCCTGGGCAGCGCTGCTGCTGGCCGCCTTGTTCTCCTTGATCCTTATGGCGGCTACACGTATCCCTTATAAATATTACGCCAAGGCGGCCAAACCGCTGAGGCTGCTGATGGTGTTTATTTTCATTCTGCAGGTATTGACCGTCACGCAGGGCGAGGTGCTGCTGCAGACCGGACTATTTTCGGTGTCCGGAGGAGGGCTCAGCGCGGGCGGTCTGGCGGTGCTGCGAATGGCGTTGTTTATTTCCTTCACCGCACTGCTCACCTTCACTACGACGCCGGGCAGGCTTAACCAGGGACTGGACGGCATGCTTAAGCCGTTCGTCCGGCTGAAGCTTCCGGTCCGGCGGCTGACGCTGATGGCGGGCCTTGCGCTGCGCTTCATTCCGGCCATTCTGGAGGAAAGCCAGAGGATCCTGAAAGCCCAGGCGGCCCGGGGAGCGGATCTAAGGGAGCTGCCGCTGCGCGAGAAGGCGAAAATGCTGATTTCGCTGCTTGTTCCCATAACCGTAGGAGCCTTTAGACGGGCGGAGGAGCTGGTCATTTCCATGGAGGCACGCGGATTCGTTCTGGATGCGCCAAGGACGGAGTATTATGAGCCTTCATGGGGCGTCAGGGAAAGCGGGTTTGTGGCGCTGCACATTCTGCTGCTGATGGTTGTGCTGCTGCTTCCATAACTAGCGAGAGCGTAGACATGGCCGTACTTGCGGCTGCTGCTGTTGTCCGATTATTTTTTTGGGAGAAAGAGAAACAAGAAGATGACATGAGAACATGAGATATGGGGGAGATCGGAATGGCAAGATTATTTAACGGCAGGGAAGTGGAGCTTCTGGCTCCGGCAGGGACCTTTGAAATATTCAAGCAGATTATCCAGGAAGGCTGCGACGCCGTCTATTTCGGCGGACCTTCATTAAATATGCGGCTGATGAGGAAGGGCTACAATTTCACGCTGGAGGAAATGGCGGAAGCCATTCAAATTGCCCATTCTCTAGGCAAAAAAGTCTACGTCACCGTCAATAACATGCTAAACGAACAGGAAATGCAGGAGACCGCCGATTACCTGAAGTATTTGGACGAAATCGGACCCGATGCCTTGATCGTGCAGGATTTTGCCGTGTTGTCCCTGATCCGCAAGCTGGGTCTCAAGCTGAAAGTCCACTCCTCGGTGATGATGAACGCCCACAATATCGAAATGGTGCTTGCCCTGAAAGAGCTGGGCGTAACACGTGTGGTGACCTCCCGCGAAATGGACCTGCATACGACCCGGGAGCTGTTGCTGGCTACGGATATGGAGCTTGAATATTTCATCCACGGCGATATGTGCAGCGTGCATGGGGCGAACTGCTATTTCAGCTCCGCCGTCTTCGGCAACAGCTCCAACCGGGGACGCTGCCTGAAGCCGTGCCGGTGGGAGTACCGCGTGAAAAAGGACGGCAACGTGTATCCAACCGAATACCCGCTGGCGGCCAAAGATATGTTTATGTACGAGCATATTCCCGAATTGATACAGGGCGGAATCACCTCCTTCAAAATCGAAGGCCGGATGCGGGACGCCGAATTTGTGCAAATGCTCGTCCGCAGCTACAGCGATGCGATCGACCGCTATCTCGACGATCCTGTCGGATTCGAGCGCAGCGTAGAGACGCCGTCCTTGTTCGAGCACCGCAAACGGGACTTCTCTACGGCTTATGCCTTCGGGCGCCCGGGTCTGGATTTTATCAACCGGCGGTATGAGGGAACCGGGAAATTTTACAGCACGGGCAAAGTATTTAGCACGCCAACAGCCGAACGCGAGCTGGAGGAGGAGCGGATCGGCCAGATTCGCAGCCGTCTGGCGGAGGAGAAACGGGAGATAACGGGCGCCTTGCGCGGCGAATTGTCCGTGCACGTGAACAACATGGAGCAGGCTAAAGCCGCCTTTGCTGCCGGTGCTAATCATGTCTATCTGTCGGGCGATGTGTTTGAGCCTGACCGTCCTTTTACGAAAGCCCAGATCAAGGAACTGGGAGCGCTGAAAGGCGCAGCCAAGCTGTACCTGGGTCTGCCCCGCATGATGCGGGAGCTGCATTTTGCCCAATATGATGCGCTGCTGAGAGGGGAACGGCTGCCGATCGACGGCATCCTGGTGACGAATATCGGGGCTATCCGCCGCTTCGCTTCCGCCGGGTATCCAATGATCGGGGATTACAACCTCAACATTCTGAATCAGACGTCCGGCGACTTTTACCGGGACAGAGGGCTGGAGCGCTTCACCCTGTCCATGGAAGCCCCGCTTGAGGAGCTGGCCGAGCTGCTGCGCAGCAGCCAGGGCCCGATCGAGGCCATTGTGCACGGTTCTCCGGCGCTGATGTACATGGAACATGATCTGTATGAAAATGCCGAGGTCTTCCAGCCGATGGCTCAGGAAGATAATGAATACGTGCCAAACGATGTGCTTGTGCTGATGACGGATAAAGGGGAAAATCCCGTATATCGCGACGCCCACGGCCGCTGTCATCTGATGATGGCGAAGGAGCTGTGCCTGCTACCGGCCGTGAAAGAGCTGTTGGAAGCCGGGTTAACCCACTTCCGGATTGAAGGGGCAGCCTACCGCAATATCGGACATTTGTCCAAGGTCGTTGCTGCTTACCGGCGTGCGCTGGATCGTCCGGATACCGCCGGCGAGGAGTTTGCGGCGCTTAAGCCGATCTATGCGGGTTATACCGCGGGAGCGCTGCATTTTAACGGTACGACCAGAGGAGCAGAAGCAAGAACGGAGGTGCTGGCATGACTGCATTTATTGGACCTGAAGCGATCGTTAAGAAGAGACAGGAGTATTTCTATCCCTGCACCAGTTATTTCTACCGCAAGCCGCCGCAGCTGGTCAGAGGTTCGATGCAGTATTTGTACGGCCATGACGGCGTTCGTTATACGGATTTCTACGCAGGGGTTTCGGTCGCGTCCTGCGGCCACTGCAACCCTTACGTGGCGGCCAAAACGGCGGCTCAGCTGCGCGAGCTGCAGCATACGTGCACGATTTATTTGACCGAGCAAAATGTTGAGCTCGCCGAGCGGCTGGCGGCCGTCCTGCCGGGGGACATCAGCCGCAGCTTTTTCTGCAACAGCGGCTCGGAGGCCAACGAAGGAGCGCTGCTGCTGGCCCGGATGCACACGGGCCGCCGCAAGTTCATTGCGCTCGAGAACGGCCTGCACGGCCGGACGTACCTGACGATGAGCGTAACGGGTCTGGCCATGTGGCGGACGGATCCGGAGCTGGCGAAGGATCAGGATGTGGCTTTTATCCCGCGCCCGTTTGAGCAGGGCGGGGACAACGAGGCAGCGGCGCGGCGTTCGCTGGCGGCGCTGGAGGCGCTGCTCGCGGAGCGGGGCAGCGAGTTCGCCGCCATGATCGCGGAGCCGATCCAGGGCAACGGCGGCATCGTGGTGCCGCCGGCGTGGTATTTCCCCGAGGTGAAACGTCTGCTCGGGCAGCACGGCGTGCTGCTGATCGCGGACGAAATCCAGACGGGGTTCGGCCGGACCGGCCGCATGTTTGCGATGGACCGCTGGAATGTCACCGCCGACATTGTTACGGTCGCCAAAGGGCTGGGCAGCGGCATTCCGGTCGCGGCATTCTGCACGACCAACGAAATCGCGGCCAGCCTGAACCGTCCGTCCGCTTCGACGTTCGGCGGCAACCCCGTGTCGTCGGCGACCGCCATCGCGGTGCTGGACTTTATCGAAGGCCACCGGCTGGTACAGCGTTCGGAGGAGCTTGGCGCACAGCTGCGCGAAGGACTCGAACGCCTGGCCGCCGAGTTTCCGGAGATCATAACGGATGTCCGGGGCGAAGGCCTGATGATGGGGCTTGGCATCTCCGAAGACCGGCCGGAGCTGGGAGCCCGGCTGACCGACGATCTGCTGGAGGGCATGAAGAACCAAGGTTATCTGATCGGCAAAAACGGCGTCGGCCGCAACGTGCTGGCCTTCCAGCCGCCGCTCGTCATATCGGCGGCGGACATTGCGGGCATGCTGACCGCGCTGGCCTCGGAGCTTGCCGCTCTCGAGGAGCAAGGAGAGGGATCGGGGGCGAAGGAAGCGGCTGCCGGCGGCGAATCATCCGGGCCATCCCCTACCTCTGCAGCTCCAGCCAATCCAGAAGGGCGGTGAACACATGTCGACCTTGTCGCTTGTCTACCGCAAGGCAAAGCTGTTCGGCGAGCTGGTCATGTTTTCCCATACCTTGTTCTCCCTGCCGTTTGCGGTGATCTCCATGGTATGGGCGGCCCACGGCATCCCGTCCGGGCGGACGATGTTATGGGGGCTCATTGCACTGGTGGCGGCCCGGAACGGGGCCAACGCCTTTAACCGGGTCGCCGATCAAACCTTCGACGCCATGAACCCGCGCACCGCCGAACGTCATATGCCGCGCAAGCAGCTGCGCTCGAAGGAAGTGCTGATATTTGTAGCCGTCAATTACGCGATATTTATCGGCGCATCCGCCATGCTGAACACGCTTTGCCTGGCGCTTTCGCCCGTGGCCATCTTTCTGATTTCGTCATATTCCTATACGAAACGGTTTACGTATCTCAGCCATCTGTACCTGGGTTTTGTCATTGCCTCTGCGCCAATCGGCGCCTGGTTCGCCGTTACCGGACATTTTGCGTTCACGCCGTTTGTGCTCGGCACCGTGGTCATGCTTTGGATCGCAGGTTTTGACGTCATCTACGGCACCCAGGACATCGAATTTGACCGTTCGATCGGCTTGTGGTCGATTCCGAGCTATTTCGGACTGCACAACGCGCTTTGGATCGCCAAAGGCATGCATGCCATCATGGTGTTCCTGCTGCTGTTCCTTTATGTCTGGCAAGGACTGGGCTGGCTTTACCTGATCGGCATCGCAATCGCCGTGCTCCTGCTCCTGACGGAGCATAACCTGATCAAACCAACCAATCCGAAGCTGATGAAAATCGCCTCCTACAACCTGAACCAGGTCATCAGCATGACGATTCTGGCTTTCACCCTGGCAGATTATTTTGTTTCATAAAGCTGGATAAGAAACAAGAAAGAAGAGTGCGGCACCTGCTGCACTCTTTCTTTTGGGCAAAATCCGGGTAGGATTCAGGCAGTCCTTTTGCGGAGCCGCAACGTCATTTTGATTACAGCTAATTCAATGAAGTAGATCAGCATAACATTTAGCAAATACCGAGGCAGATTAAATAAGACGTGCTGAGTGAATACAGGCCATGTAAACAGCTCGTATTTGTGCAGCGGCAGACTTCCTCCGTAATAATTTAAAAACCAAAGGGGGAAGCCCAGCCTATAATGCCCCTGGTCAATTCGTTCATAGGGAATCCATAAAGACAATAAAGGTACCAGTAAACTGACTGCCGGGAGGATGAATCTCGCGGACCGGGTTGTCATAATTGGATGGTTCACTCCCAATTTCATGATTGTTGAAGTTCCGTTCAACAGGGTGACAACGTGTTAAGTTCATATATAACCTAAAATATAATAAATGGCTAGATATATCCTACGAACAGTGACGGAGTGATGGGCCTGCCTATACCTACACCTAAAAAACAAAGCCGAAGTCCCGCAACCGCGGAAACTTCGGCTATAGTCTGGTGCCGGGAGGTGAGCCATAGCGGCCCCGTCCCCGATCCTGCTGCCTGCTGCCGAGCCTGATTTAACCCCGGACACGGACAGCCGCATTAACCCTGGCCGCCTACCGGCTCCGGCAGCCAAAATAATCGAGCAGCGTGAACAGGTCCCGCTGCGCCTCAAAGCTCTCCAGCCCGGCGGCAATCTGCCGGGCTTCCTCGAGCAGCCGAACGCTGTACGCTTCGGCTCGCTCCAGACTGCCGCTGCTCTTGATCGCAGCGATCACGCCTTCGACTTCGCTCTGCGGCGTCGAAGGCCCGATCCGCCGGATGCGCGGCGCAAGCTCCGCATCCTCCAGCGCAAACAGCACCGGCAGCGTGACCTGGCCGCTGTGCAGGTCGCTGCCCGCCGGTTTGCCGAGCTGCTCCTTGGTGCCCGTGAAGTCCAGCAGGTCGTCACGGATCTGGAACGACAGGCCGAGCTTGTCGCCAAATTCATATAGCTTGCCGGCGACAGCTTCGTCCGCTCCGGCCGCCTGTGCCCCGATACGCAGGCAGGCCGCCATGAGCAGGGAGGTTTTATTGCGCGACTTCTCCAGATATTGCTCGAGTGTCAGGTCATAGTCATAAGCATGCTTCAGCTGCTGATATTCACCGAGGCAAAGCTTGCTGGTCGCCACCGAAGAGAGGTCGAACGCATAACGTTTGCGGTCGGCCGAATATTCGGCAATCAGCTCGACCACCCGGGCAGACATGTAGCTGCCGATATGCACGGCCGGATAAATGCCGGTCTGGGTATGGGTGGCCGGACGCCCGCGGCGGAGAGGGGAATCGTCGAGCATATCGTCATGAATCAGCGAAGCCGCATGGATGAACTCGGCCGCCGCGGCCAGCCGCCAGATTTTCTTCTTGTCGGGAGACGGTCCGAAACGGCTTCCGACAATGACCATCAGCGGACGGAGCCGTTTGCCGCCTGAAACGATCAGCGACGTGATGGCTTCGGCTACTACGGAGGAGCGGCTGACGTCGGGATCATGCTTCACGATATTAACAATCTCGCGGTCGACGGATGGCAGGTGGATCTGAAGGGCTTCATTGAGCTTCATAACGTTCCTCTCCTTTCAAGATTGCGAGAACGCCACTGCATAGCTTCTGCTACATGGCTTCCGCAGCCAGCGGCTGGGCTGCTTCCTGCAGTGTTTTGCTTTCAGTACGGACAAAACGGGACAAGCCTTGAACCAGCAGTTCATCTTGTGGCCGCCCCTCGGCCCGGCCGATCTGCACCTTTTTGATAGCTGGAGCCAGCAGGGCCACCAAATCATACTCCTCCCATTTCAGCGCCAAATCCAGATACAAGCTGTATAAATAATCGCCGTCCAGCAGGTTACGGGCGAGCCGGTTTTCTGCATTCTCGCATTGCTCGTGGTATTGCATGGCCAGCGCCACAGCCAAATAAAGGGCGAGAATCCGTGCCGAGCGAAGGGGGGGCAGCGGGCTGGCCTCCAGAATCCGGGCAGCATCACTTAGCAGCAGTGAGACCTCCGAGGCCTCTGGGGCAATGCCGGATTCCGGCGCCAACTGGGTTTGCAGGAGCCTTGAGGCGTCCGGGATAAGACTGTTATTCATCGTTAGTCGCTCCTTTCCTTCGCGGGGCACGGGCCTTCTGTACCCGAACCTATTACATCGTTTCCATCTATTTTATATTACGCAAATCAAGATCACCGTGTTTCAGGATCCTTCAAAATCGCATTGTCCGAAAAATAGAAAGAGCCATGCGGAGTTCCGCACGGCTCCGGCTTTTTCCTACTGATTGGCAGCCTGCCTTTTATTTCGATTGTCCTGCTGAAGCGGATTTGCTTCCGGATGCCGGCAGAGCAGGTTTATGCAAAGCGCCAAGCTCCGGACTTTCTTCGGTATAGAGATACCATTTCCGGACAAGCGGAATGCCTTTCCAGTGTTTCTTCAGCCAAGGCAGTACATAGTAATCCAGGCCAAACACGCTGCCGGACCCGCCGATCAGGGCAATGCCTGCCGCCAGGTACCACAGCATTTCTGTCGAAGCCATGCTGGAGGACCAGATCATGACGCCTAGCCCGACAGTAGCAATAGAACTGATAGCGGTGAACAGACCAACAATCAGCAGAACGCCGATAGCAAGCTCCGCGAGCACCATGCAGAATTGGAACACGCTGGCGAGAGGGGTAAAGCTGCCGTCCGCATGGTAGAAGAAGATATCCATAAATCCGTTCACCATACTGGTGATAAAATGCGGAACCGGCATCGCTTCCACCGCTTCTTTGGCGCTGCCTACAGCCGATGCGGCGCTTTGCGCGTCTACGGTTGTAGATACGGCACCGGCGGCTTCGCTCGCCGCGGAAGTAGCGTCGGCCGCTTTGGAGGAAGCAGGAATCAGGAAAATGGAATTCGGATGATTCCAAACCTTAGGAAGCTTATCCAAACCTTCCGATAACCATTTATAGCCGACGAACAAGCGCAGCGGGAGCAGCCAGAAGTTCGGGGAGCGTTTCGAGAAATGCCCGCCCACAAAACTTCTGCGGTTGTTGACATGGAAGAACTCATGCATCATATACGTCCAAACCTTGTTGAAGCCGGCTACGGTGAAGAGATAATACAGGTTGATCATATGCTTGAAGAACATGGCCAGGAAGCCGCTGACCTGGAACATTTTGTTCGGCATCCCTACATTGGCTACGCCGTAACGGCTGCCAATGCTGACCATCGTGCCGTGGAAGCCCGGTTTATAGGACTTTTTCGGTTTGCCTGTGATTTCGGCGTGAATATTATGGGCAATGACCGGCCCGGCCTGCTCGGCATTTTCAACCATTTGCGGCACAGGACGGGTTTCACCTTCCGGAATGAAAAAGATATTATCACCGACGATATAAACGTTATCATGATCAACGCTTTGCAGCTTGTCGTTGGTCACGATCCGTTTGCGGCCCTGCTGCTGCACATCCAAAGTGCCGACCAGATCGGAGCCTTCGACGCCGGCGGTCCAGACGATCGTGTCCGCTTCCAGCTCTTGTTCGCCCAGCACAACGCTGCCTTGGTTTACGCCGGTAATTTTGGCGCTGGTAATGATCTCGACGCCGCGTTTCTCCAGATAACGGGCCGATTTCTCAATCAGCTTATCCGGCAGAATCGGCAGAATTTTTGGCGCCATATCGGCAACCACCAAACGGACGTCCGCCCGGTCGAAGTTGTATTCCCGGCAAAGCTCGTCGCGGTATTCGGACAGCTCTCCGATCAGCTCAATGCCTGTGAAGCCGGCGCCTACGACAACAAAGCTAAGCATTTTGCGGCGTTTATCTGCGTCGGTTTCCTTGGAAGCCAGGCCAAACATCGTGCGGACCTGC
Source organism: Paenibacillus physcomitrellae (assembly GCF_002240225.1). NCBI lineage: Bacteria > Bacillati > Bacillota > Bacilli > Caryophanales > Paenibacillaceae > Paenibacillus > Paenibacillus physcomitrellae. The sequence goes on from NZ_CP022584.1 coordinate 3,667,248, forward strand.
TCCTTGAGGCGGACGGCGTCTTCGTAAGACCACAGCGTCAAAGCATTTTCCTCTGCGCCTGGAATACCAAAGAAGGTCGGCTTGCAGCCGGTGCCGATAACGAGATAATCGTAATCGTAGGTGACTTCGGCAGAGCACAATTGATTGGCCTTAAAGTCGATGGAGTCGATACTATCAAGTACGACATCCACATTGCGGCCTTCAAACATTTTTTTCAGTTCGATTCGGATGGCATCTTCTGGTGTACGGTTTGCGGCAACCTCGTGCAGCTCGGTAAGAAGCGTGTGATAGGGGTTGCGGTCAATCAGCTGAATTTGTACGTCGCTGTTTTTCTTGAACTTTTTGGCCAGGTGCTTGCCGGTCACGACACCGCCGTAGCCGCCGCCAAGAATTACGATTTTCTTCATTATACTCACCTTTTCTATTTGAGCTGGTTTCTTCAATCCATCCGTCTTCCTTGAAGGTAACGGCTGCCGGAAGCGGCACTATAATCCGGTATTCTGATGGAAAAAGGTGCAGCCTTTTCTACTTGTTCGATGGAATCTTAGCATATCAAATTGCAATAAATATGTGAAATTAATCACATGTATTGTGATAAATAAAACCCTGCCCGTTACGGACAAGGCTTTGACGAAACGCTGGTCCGGCAGTTTATCATTTCCGAAACTCACCGTCCCCGCGTACTTTCCGGACCTCCGCATGATTCGGGTTACCCGCACTTTCTAGATCACCTGTACTTTCCAGGTTCCCCGCGCGCTCCGTATTCTCCGGACTCCCTGGAGTCTCTATCCCGGCCTGCGTCAACTCCACGTTTGCTTTGACCGCTTTAGGTGCCGGTTCGGGAATAAGTTCCGGTTCCGGGGAGACAGAGCTGAGAGCGGTGTCCTGGAAGCTGAAGACGCTTTTGATGCTTGCTCGCTCGGCTTTAGGGCCTAAAATATACAGCGTATCGCCTTCCTTTATCATCGTATCTCCCAAAGGGGTAACGATTTGTTCACCGCGAATGATGGCGGTGACGAGGACATTTTCGGGCAGTTCGAGTTGACTGATCCGCCGGCCGACTGCTCTCATCCCGGCGTGAATATGAATATGGTTGATCTCGGAGCGGGTTTTCCCCAAGGAGACCAGTTCAAGCAGGGAGTGCCCGCTGCTTCTGCTTTCTTCGGAGAGCTTAAGCCTGCGGGCCAGCGGAGAAATGGTAGGGCCCTGGATGGCTGCCGAAGTCAGGATAACGAAGAAGACAACGTTAAAGAACAGCTGGCCGTGCTCTAGGCCGGCGAGCAGCGGATAGGTCGCCAGCACGATCGGCACGGCGCCCCTTAGTCCGGCCCAGGACAGCAGCAGCTGTTCCTTGAACTTGAATTTAGAGAACAGGAGGGCGGCCAGCACACCTGCGGGTCTGGCTACCAGCATCAGAAGCAGGGATAAGGCAAGCCCAGGCCAAATAATGCCCAGCAGATCTTCGGGGAAGACCAGAAGACCGAGCAGAGTGAACATTGTGATCTGCATAATCCAGGCAAACCCTTTGTTGAACTGCAGGATGGATTGGCGGTAGGTCAAATCGCTGTTCCCCAACACGAGGGCCATTACATATACGGCCAGCAGACCGCTTCCATGCGCAGCGGAAGTCAGGCCATAAGTGAGAACTGCAAAAGCGATAGCCATGACCGGATAAAGCCCGGAGGAGTCAAAGTTAATCAGGTTGATGCTTTTGACGGCCAGCCAGCCGATTGCAAGCCCCGCGGCCAGCCCGATTCCCATTTCCATCGCAAAGGAAAGCAGCATCCGCCAGATTTCCTGGTCGGGATGCTGAATCCAACTGATCAAAGTGACAGTCAGAAAAACAGCCATCGGATCGTTGCTCCCGGACTCCGCTTCCAGCGTCGACGTAATCCGTTCTTTGATGTTTCGCCCGCTCAGCACAGAGAAGACTGCAGCGGCATCGGTAGAGCCGACGATGGCGCCGAACAGAAGTCCCTCGCTTAAGGATACGTTCAGTATATAGTGAGCGGCGAGCCCGATGAGTACGGTGGTGACCACAACACCGATCGTAGCGAGCGAAAGCGCCGAGCCGATAACAGGTCTGATGGTGAAAAATTTGGTCTGCATGCCCCCGTCCAGCAGAATGACAACCAGGGCCAGGGTGCCGACAAGCTGGGTGAGAAACGGATTGTCGAAATAGACAAAGCGGCTGAGGACCATACCCGCTGCAATGAAAAAGACCAGGGCCGGGAGTCCGAATTTGCTGGAGAATTTGGTCGCCAGCACCCCGACGAGCAGGAGGATCGCGAGTAAAATAACGATTTGTTCAGTTAATACGGTTAATTCCATAGAAAGCAGCCCCTTATTTTATGCCTTACTATCTCAATCTCTATATGTAATTAGACGAAACAGGAGAGGGGCGAAACAAGTGATCTGGATCATAAAGGGATATGGAAGGTTTTTCCTCTAAAAAGAAAGGGCTTTTTTGTCAATAAAATCTCGCCCTAAACCGATAATAATTAAAGTATTAACTTCATTATTACTAGATTGCGGAAAGAGGGAACGCTCCTTTGGAAGTCTACCGGAAATTTACGCCAAGCCTCTTTTTAACCCATCTTATAGGATCATTCCTAGTTGTGTTCAGCCTGGGGGGCATTCTTATTTTCAGCAGTCTGCATCTTCCGCGTATTCAGGTCGTACGGCTGTCTTTGGTTTCTTTCGTATCCGTGATCATTATGATTATTATGGATGTTTTGGTATTTAGAAAAGATTTAAAGCCGGTCCGCACCCTGTTTAAGCAGGAGTCTCTTTCCTGGCCGGATTTCCATGAAATCTACTTGCACATACACCGTCTTCCGTACCTGAACGTAAAACGGATTGCGGGTCCCCGTATAGCAGGTTTGATTATCCCGTTTATGGCTTTGACGCTGTGGATGATCCATAATAAGCTGCTTGATCTTCCGGTTTGTTATCTTGTAATTGGTGCAATTTGTGCTTTGTTCCTGGCTTTCCTGCAAGCGTTGATTGAATATTATTTGATTTCCTGGTCCTGCAGGCAGCTGATCATGGAAATGCTGGAGATCAGCCAGCGTAAGTACGGACGGCGTATTTCACTGGAAGGACAAGTGATGATGTCCATCCGCTACAAGTTCCAGCTTGGGGCTTTTATGATCGGCGTATTTCCGCTGCTGCTCTATGGCATTGTCATCCAAATTAAGTTCGGCGGCTGGGAAAAGGCCGCCAGCCTGTATTGGGAGCTGGCGGCCATGATCTTGGCCGCGGGACTGGCTTTCTCCTATGTCGGTTCCCGTCTGCTTGCCAGAGAGATGGAGCGGCCGATTATGCATCTGTATAAGATGATGGCCAAGGTGAAGTCCGGAGATATGAATATTCAGGCGAAAGATCTGTATGCGGATGAATTCGCCAAGCTGATTTCGGGTTTCAATCATATGCTTGAGGGGATTAAAGTTCAAAATTCCCGCAACGACCAGCTGATCGAAAGTTATTTCTCTACACTCGCTGCAGCACTCGATGCGCGGGATCCCTATACAGCCGGCCATTCTCAGAGGGTGGCCGAATACGCAATGCACATCGGCATGCTGGCGAAGCTCCCCGAACAGACAATGGACGAGCTCCGCAAATCGGCGCTGCTGCATGACATCGGCAAGATCGGCACGCGCGACGCCGTGCTGCTTAAGGATGGAGTTCTGACAGAAGAGGAGTTCCATCAGATTCAGCAGCACCCGGTGCAGGGAGAAATGATTTTGCAGCGGATCGAGCCTGTTGATGCTATGGCTCCGATCCTGCCGGGCGTAAGGTCCCACCATGAACGGTATGACGGGCTTGGGTATCCGGATCATTTGAAAGGAAATGAGATCCCCCTGTTCGGCCGGATTATTGCCGTAGCCGATGCCTTTGACGCGATGACCTCCGACCGTCCTTACCGTAAAGGAATGGATACGGATACGGCGATCAGTATTTTGGATAAAGGCCGGGGGACGCAGTGGGATCCCTATTTTGCAGGCCTGTTCGTAGATGATTACAGACAGAAGAAGAGAAGCTATTAAATCGAGAGGGATACCCTACACCTTGTTCCAGGTGGCACTTCTAAAGCCGCAGAGCATTTTTCAGACAGTCCATTCATTGGACTGCCGAAAGCTCTGCGGCTTTTTGGGTCATCACAAAAGCAGGAAATTGGAATCAGGTTCAGGACAAAAGCTGCAGGTTAATATAGAAATATAGAGGCCAGGCAACTGAAATTTGGCTTTATCAGCAAAGGAGTGACTGGACATGGATCATAACGTATTTAAAGGCAAATGGAACCAGTTGAAAGGCGAAGCCAAGAAGCAGTGGGGAGAATTGACTGACGATGATCTGGATGTGATTGCCGGGGAGAAGGACAAGCTGGTCGGCAAACTTCAGGAGCGTTACGGGCACAGCAAGGATACTGCAGAGAAAGAGTATGACGACTGGGTGCGAAGCCGGGGATAAGAGCCCTGGAACATCATGGAATAGAGGCGATTCTGCATGTACAAATCTCATGTTGTGGAAGGCAGATTGTTAGAGCTGCATGACGATTATGTAGTAACGGTTCGAGGAGATATGATCAGCACCTATCACCGCAGATACTATATGCTGCCGGACGAAGAACATTCAGCCGAGGCATCCGCTGAATCAGCAGGGGATCGGCTGGAGGAAACCTCCTTCGACAAGAGAACTGTACGCAAAGGCAGAAGGGAACGGAAATTGAGGTGGCCTCGTCTGACGCTGCCGGCCTTTTTAAACAGAGACGCGAATCGGGCTTGAGGATTCGCGTCTTTTTGATCTGTTCCAAGACAGGTCTTCATGATATGATAGGGTAAATGTAATAAGTTACAAATTGTTACTTTTTATTTTTAAAGGCGTTATTCTAGGAAATCTAGCAGTAATTCGGATAAATATAGGATGCAGGGACTAAGATCGCTGCCCGATAATACCAGTATTCTTAAGGGCTTCGGCCTGCAGCCGGGAGTGATAGGATGAATGAATAATGACATTGGAAGCTCGTTTGCTATAAATTTATGTATTCTGGTCACTATCGCCTACCTGGCCAATCTGGGCTATAAATATGTTTTGGTAGTTGCTTCAGGCAAAATCAAATACGCCGTTTCTCTGCTGCTGATCTTCTTCTCCGCTTATGCATCCATGTATTTCGGATTTCAACTCGGGGAAGACGTCATCTTTGATCTCCGGTTTGTTCCGCTGATCATCGCGGCGTTAAGCTACAGGAAACCTTATACCCTAGTGTTCGTCGGCGTAGGAATCGGGCTTTGCCGTTTGTTATTTGGCCTTAATGCCGCCTCCATGGCCGGGTGTACGAATATCATTGTGCTGGGCGTTGTGGCAGCGCTGCTCAAATGGTGGTTTATACGCCACAGAACGGGCTATATTGTTCAGGCTGCTATCTTTATTGTCGTCATCAATGCGATAAATCAGCTGGATGTTTCGCTGCTTGGAGTTATTCCGTTTAACTTCTATATCGTGCATATCGCCCCGGGCACCCTGTTGATGGGTGTGGTTCTCAGCACCGGGTTTGTCTTCATGTTCCGTGATTTCCAGCTGGAAAGAAGACGCAACCAGGAGCTGAAAGAAACCAACACGCTGATGATGCGGCAGACGGAGGAGCTGCACAAGGCCAAGATCGTGCTGGAGGAACGGGCGAAGCAGCTTATGCTGGCTTCACAGTACAAGTCGGAGTTTCTGGCGAATATGTCTCATGAGCTGAGGACGCCGCTGAACAGCATTATCAATCTGGCGCAGCTTATTTCGGAAAGCGGGAGCAGCAGGGAAAGTGAACCGGGCAAGCAAACGGATAATGAAACGGTTCTTTACAGCGAAATTATTTACAAGTCCGGTCAGGAGCTGCTTCAGCTGATCAATGATATTTTGGATCTGTCGAAGGTTGAAGCCGGCCGTCTGGAAATTGCGGCCGAAGAGATCAGTATTTGCGAGATTCCGGATCTGGTCTATCTGCCGTTCGAGCTGTTGGCCCGGCGGAAGGGCCTGAAATTCGAGGTTCACAGGGATGAGCGGCTGCCTAAAACGATTTATACCGACGGACAGAGAGTGCAGCAAATCCTTCGGAATCTGCTGTCCAATGCCTTTAAATTTACGTCACAAGGTGAAGTCAGCTTAACCATGCGGAAGTCAGAGCAGAGCGATCTTGTACAGGGAGAATGGATTGTGTTTGAAGTCAAAGACACCGGCATCGGTATATCGGAAGACAAACATCATTCCATCTTCGAAGCGTTCCAGCAGGCAGACGGGACGATCAGCCGCAAATATGGCGGGACAGGACTCGGATTGTCAATCAGCCGGGATTTGGCCCGGCTGCTGGGCGGATTTATCCGCATGGAGAGCAAGCTTGGTTTGGGCAGCACCTTCTCGCTTTTCCTGCCGCTCAAATGATACAATAACCCTGTCTATAGTTTGAATAACCGTAAAGCAAAGGATGGGATATTAGCCATGAAGAAATCAGTTATCGCCACAACAAACGCACCTGGAGCCATCGGCCCGTATTCGCAAGGGGTTTCCATCGGAGATTTGGTCTATACATCGGGACAATTGGGCATGGACTCGGCGGGCGTACTCGCTGACGGGGTAGCAGCACAGACTGCTCAATCCTTACGTAATGTACAAGCTATTTTGGAAGAGGCCGGCAGCGGGCTTGACCAGGTCGTAAAGACGACTGTTTTCCTGAAGGATATGAATGACTTTGTGAAGATGAACGAGGTGTACAGCACTTTCTTCACTGAACCTTACCCGGCCCGCAGCGCCGTAGAGGTTGCCCGTCTTCCTAAGGATGCGCTGGTGGAGATCGAGGTCATTGCCCTGAAGAAATAAGTCTGCCGAGAGACGGTTAAAGCAATTGAATCCTCATAAACGTACGGCAGGATGACCCCTGATCCTTAGGGGGTTATCTTTTTTTTTGACCATTTACCTGTTTCTGCAGGTTCATTTTGGCTGGAGTTTTGCCGAAACCTGTTTTTAAACGAGCAGCTTAATGTATAATATAGTATTAAGTTCTCAAACGGAGATAGACAGGAGAAAGCAATGAATCAACGTCTTTTTGGAATTTGGCTTGGCGATGTGTTCTTCAGCTTCTCTGGAGAAATATCAGAATCAAAAGTAGATGCATGGGTCATGACCATGCGCCGCCTCCAAACCGGGACTGGTGAAAAACCGTTTCAGCAGGCCGCGCTGCGTCTGGCCGAACTTAGATGGCCGGCAGCGGTGCTGCGCGGGGAGGTCCGGCGCGGAGAACGCCGGCTGCTGTCGGGGCGAAGCCTCGAAGGTCTGGCTTTATCTCCCCGGGACACCTGGAATATGCTGTTTGCCTGGGATGATACCAATCTGGAAGCCCGGGGCATCACGCCGGGCGGTGAAATGGAATACTGGAGGGAAGCGGCCCGTTTTGCCAAGGATCTGCTGCAGCGTGGACGAATTGCTCCAGGCTCCAGGCCTGCGGTTCCCCCGGGCGGCAGGAGAAGAGGAACCCTTTCGGCGATTCGCGCCGTCTGGTGCCCGCTGCTGGAGCAGCCCGAGGATGAGGAGCGTTTCCGGCTGCTGGCTGCCGCTATGCCTCCGATCGGCCTGGCACAGATTCGGCCTTCCGCAGAGGAGGAGACGCAGTCGATCGAACAGCGGCAGCTTACCGTGCTGCATTCGTTCATGACTGCGTTGATTGATGTGAAAGTGCAGGAGACGGTACAGGAGCTGGGCAGGGAGCTCAGGAATGTCCGTGCTAACTATAGAAGAGGAACATCACCGCTCAGCGAGCTGTGGTGGAACAATCTGACCGGTTCCGGTTATCCGGCCGAAATTCAGGGGAGTGCACCCGAGATCGCGGAATTAGAGCAGTCTATTGCAGAGGCAGGAGGTATACAGCCGCTCGAACGGGGTGGCGAGGCTTCCGAAGACCGGCCCGCCCTTGGGCTCTGCCTGCGCTTGGAACCGCCGGAGCGCTGGGATGAGCATCCGTATTGGATGTTATCCTTCTGGGCGGAAAGCAAGGAGGACCCATCCTTGCGGCTTGCGGCCGACAGCATCTGGAACCATCCTGAGCCTGATCTTTCTTTCGGAGGAAGAGTGTATCAGGAAGTGCAGAAGGAGCTTCTGCTTTGCTTGTATAAAGCAGCGGAATGGTCTCCCGAAATTCAGGAGGCGATGCGGAGCTCCCGGCCTGAAGGAACGGAGCTGGACCAGGAAGAGGTTTACCGGTTTCTGAGCCGCACGGTGCCGCTGCTCAGACGCAGCGGGGTAACGGTGCAAATGCCGTCGAGGTGGACCAAGGAAGGAAAGAAACGGGCGGGCGTCAAGCTGCGCACGGGCAGCTGGGATCCGAAAGAGACGGATCGTGCGCCCCGGGCCGGCGTGGGCATGCAGCAGCTGGTCACCTTCAAGCTGGAAGCTGTGCTTGGCGACCGGATGCTGAGCCAGCAGGAGCTGGAGGAGCTGGCTGCCTCCAAGGTGCCGCTGGTCTTTTTCCAGGGGGAATGGATCGAAATCGACGTCAAGGAAATCCGTCAGGTCCTTAAATATATGAAGAAACATGAAGATGGCAGCATGACCTTTGCCGAGCTGATGCATCTTGCGGCGGACCCTGAACTGGATGGGCAGTGGGAAGGCATGTATGTTGCCGGCTTTGAAATGGAAGGGCTGCTTCAGTCGCTGGTGCAAGGAAACACGCTGGGCAGCCTGGAAACCCGTCCAGTGCCGAAATCGCTCCAGGGCACGCTGCGCCCTTACCAGGAGCGGGGATTCCAGTGGCTGTCCTTGATGAGAAAGCTGGGGTTCGGTGCGCTGCTGGCGGACGATATGGGTCTTGGCAAGACGATTCAGGTGATTACAGCGATGCTGGACGGCAGTAAGGAGGAAGGGGCTTACCTGATTATCTGCCCGACATCCCTGCTGGGGAACTGGCAGCGGGAGCTGAGCCGCTTTGCGCCTCAATTAAGCGTGTATATTCACCATGGGGGGAAGAGGCTGCACGGAGAAGCGTTTATCCAGGCCTGCAAAACGTATGATGTCGTGCTGACGACCTATCAGCTGGCCGGGCGGGATTCGGCGGAGATGAGAGAGCTGTACTGGTCGGCCATTGTGCTGGATGAGGCGCAGTATATCAAGAACTTCGGAACCAAGCAGGCGCAGAGCGTCATGAAGCTCAGGGCGCCGCAGCGCATCGCGATGACAGGAACACCGGTCGAGAACCGCCTTGGCGAGTTATGGTCAATCTTTCAGTTCCTGAATCCCGGTTATCTGGGCACGTCAGCGGCTTTCCGGCGTCAATTTGCGGCAGGCGGAGACGAACACCCTGAGGAGCTGGCGCGGCTGCGGAGGCTGGTAGCGCCCTTCCTGCTGCGAAGACTCAAAAGCGATCCCGATATATCCAAGGATCTGCCGAAGAAGATCGAAATGAAGTCTTATTGCAGTTTGACTGCCGAACAGGCGGTATTATATAAAAATGTAACCGACGAGCTCATGGCTAAAATCCATGACAGTCAAGGGATTGCCCGCAAAGGGCTGGTCCTGTCTTCGCTCACCCGGCTTAAGCAGATCTGCGATCATCCGGCGCTTCAGTCGGATGGCGCAGCTGCATCCAGAACCTCGGCAGCAGGGCGTTCCGGCAAGCTGGAACGGCTGCTGGAGCTGGCGGATACGGTGACGGAAAACGGCGAGGCCGCGCTTATTTTCACACAGTATGTCCGAATGGGTGAGCTGCTCGCCCGGCATATTGGCAGCCGCTACGGGTTTGAGCCTTATTTCCTGCACGGCAGCGTGCCTAAAAAGGAACGGGATGAAATGGTGCATGCGTTCCAGGAAGGCTCCGGACCGCCGCTGTTTATTCTCTCCCTGAAAGCAGGGGGCGTAGGCCTGAACCTGACGCGTGCCAACCACGTCATTCATTATGACAGATGGTGGAATCCGGCGGTGGAGAATCAGGCGACGGACCGGGTGTTCCGGATTGGGCAGGAGAAGAATGTAGAAGTCCACAAGCTGATCTGCCAAGGGACGCTGGAGGAAAGAATCGATGAGCTGATTGAACGGAAAAAGGCTTTATCCGAGCAGGTTGTAGGCTCCGGCGAACAGTGGCTGACGGAAATGTCGGCGGACCAGCTTCAGGAATTGATTACGCTGCAGACGGTTGAGTGGTCCTGATGCTGCGGCTATGCTGCAGCTTGTATGGAAATCAGGTAAGGAAAAGGAGCAATGCATGTATGGCGAAGGAGAAGGCGGCTGCCGGAAAGGTTCAATTAACGGCTGCACCGGGAGAATGGAAAGCGGAATGGACCGCCGAAGGGCCGGGTCCAAAGCGGAAATCAGCGGCACAAACGGAAGATTCAGCGCAGGAAAACCGCTGCTCGCTGGTCCTGCCGATCCGGCGGGCCGATGAAGGGCTGGCGGCAAGGATCCTGGGCTTCTTGAGGGAGAAGCCCATGGTGTTAGCCGCCTTGCTGGCGGGCCCGGCTGCGGCCCTGCCGGAGGAACTGGCGCAGCTGCTTCCAGCGGAGCCGCCTTTGGTTTCGCCGCCTCCTGCAGGCGGGGCGGCTGAAGGGGCGCGGCCAACGGCGGAGCCTGGCTGCGCCTGCGGCAGCGGCGGCTGCAAGCATGCCGCCGCGCTGCGGGAAGCGGCGTTGTCCGGCTGGGGCACGGACATACGCCTTGCCCTTACGGCGCTGGATCTCGCGCCGGAGAAGCTGGCCCGCGCGGTGTTTGGCGCGTGGGCCGAGGAAGGCGCGCCCGATGCCGGCGCGCCTGAGGAACCGGCCGCGGCGCAGCGCGCGGCCGGCAGTGCGGCCCCCCGCCCGGCGGGCTCGGGGCCCGGCATCGCCGAGTGGCTCAGCGCAGCAGCCGCCAAAGGCGCGCTGCATGAGCCGGGCCCCGGCTTTGCCGAAGCCCGCAGTCTGCCTGCCCTTGCGGCAGACGGGGGCGGCGGGGCCGCGGCCAGCGTGCGCAGCTGGCTGGCCGGCATGCTTCCGGCCGTCCCGGCAGCGCCGGACGGCCTGGATTTGATCGTGCGCCGGGCCGCTCAGCAGGCGGCCGGCCTGCACGAAACGACGAAACGCCCGGGGAAATAATTCCCCGGGCGTTTTCGTCTGACCGCAAGCTCGTCTCTGCAAGCCCGCGCCCACACGCTCATGCCCGCAAGCTCACTCCCAAAAGTCCACCCCTGGATGCTGCGCCCACACGCTCGCCACACACGCTCTCTACCGCACACTCGCATACGCTTGCTCAGACGCCCCCGCGCCGGACAACAAAACACCGCGCTGCTCTTAGCAGTGCGGTGTTTGCCCTCGGCTTATTGATCCAAGCCGGTCGTTCCTTCGGACAGCGCGATGATTTCCTTGCGCAGGCCAAGCATTTTTTTGTCCAGTGCGTCTGCCGCGCGGGCGGCTTCGGTCAGCTCTTTAATGACATGGGCCGGAACCTGTTTGTCGTATTTGTAGAACAGAATATGTTCCATGCTGGCCCAGAAATCCATGGCTAAAGTCCTAAGCTGGATTTCAACCTTGATCCATTCCGGGCCTTCCATCAGAATCAGCGGAACAGTAACGATCAGATGCAGGCTTTGATACCCGTTCGGTTTGGGATTAGCGATGTAATCCTTAATCTCCAACACCTTCAGATCATCCCTTGTCTGCAAATGATCCACCAGGCTGTATATATCTTTTACAAAGGCGCACACAATGCGCATACCCGCAATGTCATGAATTTCATTAACGAGGTTGTCTGGCGTCAGAGCCAGCCCTTTGCGCTGCATTTTGCCCAGGATGCTTTTCGGCTCCTTGATGCGGGTTTTGATATGTTCAATAGGATTATAGCCCTGGCGGTGCTTCCATTCCGTCTGAAGCAGTTTAATTTTGTTATGAAGCTCATCTAGTGCCAATTGGTACATCATCGGAAGCTGTTTCCATTCTTCAAGCCCGGCGAGATGTTCGCCGCCCGCTTCCCAAAATTCCGTCATTGCTGCGGGGTTCACAGTCAGTCCTTTACCCGGTTCTTTCGATATGCTCAAAGTATCTACTCCTAATATGATAAAAAATAACGCCGCCCGACGTTTTTTATTGTACCCCGATTCTCCCGCCAAATCAAAACCGGTAAAGCCAAAAGGACGGCTGGCAGGCTAGGTTTTCACAGAACGCTTCAAATCTGTTATGATAGTTAACGTTAACGGGGTTTGCGGCCTTTCCGGCCCTGCGGACACCTTCTAAATTTTCGCCAGGCATCATACCTTGATGAGAGATTAACGACGCGCTTGGATCGGAGGATGAATAATAATGAGTTTTTTGGACCGAATTAAAAATGGAGCTAACAAAGCGAGCGAACGCGCCCAGCATGTAGTGGAAATAAACAAATTAAACGGACAAATTTCAAATATTGAACGCGAAATGGGCATTTATTATCAGCAAATGGGGCAGGTCTTCTATGAGGGCTACCGCGCAAAGGATATGTCCCTGGCTGAAAAAGAAATGATGGAGCTCGCCAAAACCTGCGACCTGCTTGCAGAGGAGCGGGATGAGCTTCGCCACCGGATCGCCGCGCTCAGAAATGAACGCCTGTGCGAATGCGGGAAAGTGGTGCCGCAGGAAGCCATTTATTGCCCGTATTGCGGCAGAAAGCTAAAGTCCCGCGGTGAGAGCCCAAACGCAGCCCCTTATCAGGCTGAACAAGAAGGGCCAGTAAGAGAGCCTGAGGAAGCGGTGAGCGAAGCCGGAGCCGCTATGGAGACGATGGTTTATCGGGGGCCGCTCGTGAAAGAGGAGCCTGAATATGAGGCAGCCGAGTCCGTTCCTTTTTCCTCGGAAGACGAGAAACGCCGTCAGCTGGAGCTTGAACGGGAGCGGGAGCGCCAGTTGGAGCTGGACCGTAGAATCCAGACGTGGAAGGAAAATATGATCCCGCCTAAGCCTGCTTCTCCATCCAGAGCGGAAGAATCGAATGAAAATGTTCTGAAATGTCAGATTTGTTCCACCACGCTTGCTAAAGGAACCAGATGGTGTCCGCACTGCGGGGCGGAGCAGATCTAAACCGAACCGACTGACGTTTACTGAATTCATAAAATTGCCTTAATTAGCCTGCGTTCTCCGGTCGCCTGTTCCGTATTACTAGTAATGGTGGCTCTTTCCGGATGTTTTATGCCTCGGTTGGAGAAGCTGAAACAAGAGATTCTGGATAGGAGTGTGAGGGAACATGGAATGCATCGTTTATTTTGATGTTGTCCACGATGAGGGAGTCAAGGAGCTGCGCGGGCTTATTTTTCTGAATGACGACCGGCTGCCTGCCGAGCAGGATTACCTGAATATGCTTACGGATATGGGGTATCATCTTCGTTTAGAGAAAAGTGATCCGCCAACTTTTGTACCGACTGATCCTGGCGCGGCATATAAAGAGATCCGCATTCGCCGCCTGGATACCGGGAAGGAAGAGGACCATTACGAGGATAAGAACCTCAAGAGCATGGTAGCGAACCTGCTGCCGAATAAACCTAAATCCCTTTGAGAAAAATGCGAAGCCTGTTTCCCGTATCGGGGAACGGGTTTTTTGCGATAAAATAGAAAGGAAAGCAGAGGATCTTGATGCGAAAAGGCGGATCAGGATCACGCTGAATGAGAACCATCAATCAGAGTCGGAGTCAGAGTTGACATAAAGCAGAGATATAAGACAAGAGAGCCGGAGGAGAAACCATGAAGCTGCTGATAGACAAGGTTATGCAGGAAGGAATTGTGCTGGGGAATGATGTTTTGAAGGTCGATTCTTTTCTGAATCATCAGATGGACCCCGTATTAATGCAGGAGATCGGGCATGAATTCGCCCGGTTGTTTGCCGGAGAGTCTGTCACTAAAGTGCTGACCATTGAATCGTCAGGCATAGCCCCGGGCATTATGACCGCGCTGGTGCTGAATGTGAGGCTGATTTTTGCACGTAAACGGAAATCTTTGACGTTGACCGAGGATATTTTTGTGGAGAAGGTTTATTCCTTTACCAAACAGGAGACTAACGAAATCACTGTATCCCGCAAATTTCTGAAGCCGGGGGACAAGGTGCTTATTGTGGATGATTTCCTGGCCAATGGAGAAGCGGCTTCTGCCCTAGCGAGGATTGTGGAGCAGGCGGGAGCTGAAGTGGCGGGTATGGGCATCGTCATCGAAAAATCATTCCAGCCCGGCCGGCGTCTGCTCACCGAAGCGGGCTATCGTGTAGAGTCGCTGGTCCGCATTGCTTCCCTGGCCGGCGGAAAGATCGAGCTGGTGTAGGTGGCGATATGACAGGAAAAAGAGTAACCAGTATGGATGTAGCCCGGCTGGCTGGCGTTTCTCGCAGCGTAGTATCGGCCGTTATTAATGGCACTCAGGGCATTGGAGTGAGCCGCACGAAGCGGGAAGCAGTGCTGAAAGCGATGCGGGAATTGAATTATCATGTTGATGCGAGCGCCCGCGCCATGAAGACGGGCAGGAGTTATTGCGTGGCCGTCTTTGGAGACACGTCCAATGCGCTGTTCCTGCAGCTGCTTGAAGGTTTGCAGCAGGCATCTCTGCGTCATGGCTACCATGTGCTGCTGGTGGGTCAGGGCAGCGGCAGCACAAGCCGTGACGAGCTGATCTCCCTGTATTTCCAGCGGCGTGTAGACGGGATAATCACCTTGGATCCTCTCGGTTATGCGGATGAAGCATGGGCGTCCAGCATTCGGGAGCATCAGATCCCGTTTGTGTCGGTGGAGGGTTATGCGGGAGTCGAAGACATTTATTCGGTGATGGCTGATTATTACGGCAGTGTCCGTGCAGCGATGGAGTTTATGGAGAGCAGAGGGAAGGCCGGCGTGACCTATCTTCAAATGGAGGACGGGCACTGTCCCGAGAATTGGGCGGAAAGAGCACGCCGGGAAGCCTATGCCGACTTTTGCGCGGAGAGAGGCTGGACGTATAGAGTGGAGAGAGTCCAACGGCAGGAGCCGGCTCAAATCCAGGCCGTCCTGGAGTATGACCGTGCCGCCGGGGTCCCGACGGTTTACCTTTCGAACTGGACCGATGCTGCGCTCGAAATCTACCGTGCCGCCGCCCGGCTTGACCTGAAGATCGGGCATGACATAGCGGTCATGTCCTCCGATAATACTTATCGGGTCAGCTCCAGGCTGGTCCCGCCGCTGACTGTTATGGCAGTGCCTTATCAGGAGATGGGCGAAAAGGCGGTAGAACTGCTGCTGGAGCAGATCGAAAGCCGCGACGGCGGCAAGGTCGAGTGCAAGGATGAGGACATGCAGGAGGGTATGCATGAGGACAAGGATGATGACAAGAACGACGGTGAGAATGTTGGCGGGTACGGTGCAGAAGACGGTGACAAGTACGGTAACAAGTGCGGTAAAGATGAGTACAAGGAGGCCAGCGCGGGACGACTAAGGAAGCACTGGCTGCCGGCTCGTCTGCTGCCGGGTAAGAGCGTATAACCGGCAGTTGAACCGCTAATTCGTTTCTTATGATTAGTCATACAAAAATGCGACTCCAGCTGGTCGATTTCTGGAACTTGTTCGAAAAATCGTACAATTGGGGTCGTATCCGCGGCGTATGGTGGACTTTTGTATGAAAAAACATATAAAAGATGAGCGCCACGCCAGTTAGCATGGGGAGTATGCGAAAAATCATATAAAAAACGGGTAGAGGACAACCCGCAACCCAAAGTCAGCTACTTCTGTCTTACGCCGGACAAATTAGCCATTTACCCGCTTGGCGGTAGTGCCGCCTTGCTATAGCCATACAGCGTACCATAGTAAGCCCCGGTATCCCTTCCCTATAAAGGAACACCGGGGCTTATTTAGTTCATTAAGGGGTATGGGTCAAGTTCACGGCTCCATCGCCAAACTCTGAGTACCCTTCCACTCACCAATTGCGGATCTGCTTCTCGGCAAAGTCGCCGATCCAGGGAAGCTTCAGCCATTTGCTCTGGAGAGAGGCGATGATCAGCGCCACCCAGAACAGGACACCTGCGAGGCTGAGCAGCGCGGCAAGAGCGATGCCCAGGATGGGGATAAAGCCGGCTACGGTATGGCAGACGGTCAGGCCTCCGAACAGCAGAACGGACTGCAGGGCGTGGAACAGCACAAACCGGCTTCTTTTTTCAATAACCAGAAAAATAATCCCGCCAACAAACGGAAATAAGTGGCACAGAAATGCGGCTAAACTTTCAGGCAGGCCTGTAGAGGACCGGAAAGGGGTCAAGGGCATACACCTTCTTGAGTCAAGGGATAAAGGGGACATGACAGGCATTTGATCCCCCTCTCCCTTTTAATGTATGACAAGCTGCCCTATGTAAGAACGATGGAGAGGGGGAAGGGCCGCTCACTTCCCGCATCAGTTTATTTACGGCCCTCATCAATCTCCCCGCGTCCGCTCATTTATCCGCCCACGCTCTGCTCCCTGCGTCTGCGCATCCGCGTCCGCTCCTGCGCCTTCCAGTCAGGACGGCGCTGCGGCGGTTGTTACGGCGATTTTATCCGGGGCGATGAACTGCCGGATCACGTCCTCGACAATGGCTCTGGCGGCATCCGGCCGTCGTAAGCTCTCCAGCTCCCGGTAGAGGTCCCCCTCCGGCCGCCGGCTGAAGAACTGCTCGATCTGGCGGACCAGATCGGACGGGCGGTGGGAAATGAAGGCGATGCCTTTCTTTTTCAAATAAAGGGCATTGTTTAATTCTTGCCCCGGAACTGGCCGGAACAGAAACATCGGCAGGCGGCTGACCAGTGCTTCGGACAAGGTGATTCCGCCAGGTTTGGTGATGATGCAGTCGCTCACCGCCATAAGGCTGGCAATGTCGTTGACGAAACCGTAGACCTGAACGTCCTCGTGATTGGCGAATCGCTGCTGCAGCTGTGTGAAGAGTTCTTTGTTCTTTCCGCATACCGCGATAACGCGGCGTTCACCATCGGCAGTAAGGCGGCGGCAGATGTCGGTAATATTCGGCATGACCCCGTAAGCCCCGGCCATCAGCAGGATTACGGGTTTTCCATCCCGGCGTATCCGGGCTGCAAGCTGTCTGGCCGAACGCGCAGCTGCAATTGGATCTCCATCGATATTCACACTTGTATTTGAATTTGGATTCAAATTTGCATCCCTATCGACGTTCCCATCTACGTCTGCATCTGCTTTCGCATTTACACCCATATCCCGACGATCACCCATATCCACACCCGCCTCGTCACCCTCGCCGTCCTGCGGCTCGAATAAGCCGGAAAAGCCAGGGCGCAGCGGAATCCCGCTGGCGACAACCCGTTCCTCAGGAATGCCGCGGGACACCATTTCGTTCTTCAAATCCTGCGTCGCTACATAATACCGG